>CACZPK010000025.1 GCA_902783035.1 Oscillospiraceae bacterium | reverse complement strand
GGAGAAGAAGCTCCGCATCGAGGACGCGCTCAACGCGACCCGCGCGGCGGTCGAGGAAGGCATTGTCGCCGGCGGCGGCACCGCCTATGTCAACGCCGTGCCCGCGGTGGAGAAGCTGGTCGAGAGCCTGGACGGCGACGAGAAGACCGGCGCACGCATCATTGCGCAGGCGCTGCAGGAGCCGCTGCGTCAGATCGCGGTCAACGCCGGCATCGACGGCAGCGTCGTGCTGGAGAAGGTCAAGACCTCCGGCAAGATCGGCTACGGCTTCGACGCCTATAAGGAAGTCTACTGCGATATGATCCCCAGCGGCATCGTCGATCCCGCGAAGGTCACCCGCAGCGCGCTGGAGAACGCAGCAAGCGTCAGCGGCATGGTGCTGACCACCGAGGCGCTGGTCGCCGACAAGCCCGAGCCCCCCGCACCCGCGGCTCCCGCCGGTATGGGCGACATGGGCGGCATGTACTAAGAAACGGCTGAAAGGCCCCAATCAAAAACCGATACCCGCAGACTGCCTGCGGGTATCGGTTTTTTGGATATGTCGCCCATAAATGGCTTGACATTGCGGGGCTTTCGCATTAAGGTATACATATATATTTCGAATAGGCAAATCCATGTTGGCGGTTTGCCTGTTATGTGAACACGCCCCGAAAGGGGCGTAATGCTTGTTGTATGGGAAGGAGACGGCGATGAAACAGGCGATACAATTCGGCGCGGGCAATATCGGGCGCGGTTTCATGGGGGCGATTCTGGAGCGTGGCGGCTGGCACGTGACATTTGCGGACGTGGTGGACTCCATCGTCGACGGGATCAACACCAATAAACACTATACGGTGCATATCCTCGATCAGGAATGCTACGACTGGGAGATCACAAATATCAGCGCCGTGAAGTCCACGGGGCCGATGATCGCGCCTGCCATCGCGCGCTGCGACCTGATCACAACGGCGGTGGGACCGCTGGTTTTGCCGAAGATCGCCGTGACGATCGCGGAGGGCATCCGGGTGCGCATTGCGGCGGGCAACACGGAACCGATGAATATTATTTGCTGCGAAAACGGCCTGCGTACCACCACGAAGCTCAAAAACGAGACTTTTCAGCACCTTTCACCGGAGGAGATCGCGTTTTGCGACGAGCATATCGGCTTTGCCGACTGCGCCGTGGACCGCATTTGCCCCAAGCCGGAATTTGACGATCCGCTCGATGCCGGCGTGGAGGAGTATATGGAATGGGACGTGGAGCGCTCCGCGTGGAAGGGCGACCTGATCGAGGTTGAGGGCCTGACCTATACGGATAACCTGATGGCGTGTCTGGAGCGCAAGCTTTTTACGCTCAACAGCGGTCATGCGATCTGCGCCTATCTCGGCAGCCTGAAGGGCTACGGGACGATTCTGGAGAGCATCCGCGACGATGCCATCGGCCGCATCGTCCACAAGGCGATGCAGGAGAGCGGCGAGGGGCTGATCCGCGAATTCCATTTCGATCCGGATGCGCACCATGCCTATGTGGAGCGTATCTTCCGCCGGTTCCAGAACCCACATTTGCAGGACGAAGTGAAGCGTGTCGGACGCGAGCCCATTCGCAAGCTCGCGGCCGGGGACCGGCTCATCAAGCCGCTGACGACGGCGGTATCCTACGACCTGCCGGTCGACCATCTGGTTTACGGCGCGGCCGCCGCGCTGCGCTTTGACTGTCCGGACGATCCGCAGAGCGTGGAGCTGCTGCAAAAGATCCGCGACGAGGGCGCTGAACAGGCGCTGAGCGCATACAGCGGACTGGAGGCGGACAGCATACTGCATCGGCGCATCATGGAGGTCTACCGTGCGCTGGAGAACGCGGAGCTGACAAAATGCTGAAAGCGTCCGCGTGAGCGGAAACGGGCGCCCGGCGCCTTGCGCATGAAGCGTATGACACAGGAGAGAAAAAGCAATGAAAAACGGTGCGATCTTCGACATGGATGGGCTTCTGTTTGACACGGAACGCCTCTATTACAAGAGCATGGAGGAGTCGACAAGGCGCTTCGGCGTCCAGCATACGCAGGAATTTGAGGATGCGCTCGCGGGAACAAACGGCGCACAGGCGGTGGCGACCATTCACAGCTTTTTTCCCGCGGTGGATGCACACGCCATGCTGGCGGACTGCACCGCGCGCGTGCGGGCGTGGCTGGAAAAGGAGGTTCCGCTCAAACCGGGCGCACGGGAGTTGCCTGCGTTTTTCCGCGCACACGGCGTGCGTACCGCCGTTGCCAGCAGCACGGAAAAAGATCTGGTGCTGCATAATTTGAAACTTGCGGGACTGGACGGCCTTTTTGACGCCGTGGTCAGCGGGCAGGAGGTGGCGCACGGCAAGCCGGCGCCGGACGTGTTTCTCCATGCGGCGCAGCAGATCGGCTGTGCGCCGGAGAACTGCTATGTGTTTGAGGACAGCGTCAGCGGCTGCCGCGCGGGCATTGCCGCGGGCTGCGCCACCGTCATGGTGATCGACATGTTCCAGCCGACGGAGGAACTGCGCACCGGCTGCGCGCGGATTTGCGAGAGCCTGTTTGACGTGCAGCGTGCCATCGAGGCAGGCGAGCTGTGAGCGCGGCTGTTTCGTTTTTTGACAGAAATTTATTTTGGAGTGGAGGGATAGTGTAAACATGAGCGTAAACATCACGATCGACCACGCGGTCAAGAAGTACGGGGACAATGTCGCCATACCCGACCTGAGCTTGAAGATCCGGGACGGCGAGCTGTTTACCCTGCTGGGACCTTCCGGCTGCGGCAAAACAACGCTGCTGCGCATGATCGCCGGGTTCAACAGCATCGAGGGCGGAACCTTCTCCTTCAACGACAAGGTCATCAACGATATGGATCCGGGCAAACGGAATATCGGCATGGTGTTCCAGAACTACGCGATCTTCCCCAACATGTCGGTGCGCAAGAACGTGGAGTTCGGCATGAAGAACCGGAACTTTCCGAAGGAAGAGATCCGCTCCGAGGCGGAAAAGTTCCTCAAGCTCGTGCACATCGACGCCTTTGCCGACCGGATGCCTTCGGCGCTGTCCGGCGGCCAGCAGCAGCGCGTTGCACTGGCGCGTGCGCTGTGCGTCCGTCCCGACGTGCTGTTGATGGACGAGCCGCTTTCCAACCTCGACGCGAAGCTGCGCGTTGAGATGCGCACGGTCATCAAGCAGATCCAGCACGATGTCGGCATCACGACGGTTTACGTGACGCACGATCAGGAGGAGGCCATGGCGATCTCCGACCGCATCGCGGTCATGAAGCTGGGCGTGATCCATCACTGCGGCAGACCGCAGGACATCTATATGCGTCCGGCGGATACCTTTGTGGCGTCCTTTATCGGCAAGTCCAACATCCTCAAGGGAACGGTCAAAAAGGACGGCGGCGCGGCGCGCCTGACCTTTGGGGACGGATACGCCGTATCCCTCTCCACGGTCGATCTCGACCGGCTCGGAGACGCGGAGCGCAGCGTCCTGATCTCCTGCCGCCCGGAGGAATTGCTCATCACGGAAGAGCCGGGGGCGCAGGGCATCCATGCCACGATCCGTGACAGCGTGTTCCTCGGCCTCAACACGCACTACTTCGTCCAGCTGGATACGGGCGAGGAGGCGGAGATCGTGCAGGAGTCTGACATTGCCACCATTCTCCCCGCGGGCAGCGAGGTCGTCCTGACGGTCAACAGCGCAAAAATTAACGTATTTGAGGACGGGGAGGACGGCAAGAGCCTCATGAGCGGCGTCCACAACAGTACGGAAGCGTGAGGAGGCGAGGCTATGAGAACGGCAAAAAGAGGCCTCGACTTCTGGGGGCTGATCGCATGGATCGTTTTTGCCCTGTTTGCGATTTTTCTGGTTTATCCGATTGCCGGCCTTCTGCGTGAGGCGTTTATCTCGGACGGCGCTTTCACCATGGACGCCTTCCAGAAATTTTTCGGCAAGGTCTATTACTATTCCACGATCGGCCACAGTTTCCGCATCGCAGCCTGGGTTATGCTGCTTTGCCTGCTGCTGGGTATCCCGTTTGCATATTTCTATACCTTCTATGAGCTGAAGGGGCGCAAGTTCCTGTATGTCATGTGCCTGCTGTGCACGATGTCGGCTCCGTTCATCGGCGCCTATGCGTGGATACTGCTGATGGGCAACAACGGCCTGATTACCAATCTGCTCAAAAGCGTCGGCATCCAGGGGTTTTCGATCTACGGCTTCGGCGGCATTGTGCTGGTGCAGGTGCTCAAGCTGTTTCCCCTGATCGTCATTTACATGAACGGTGCCTTCCGCGACATCGACAACTCCCTGCTCGAAGCGGCGGAGAGCATGAACTGCAAGGGCGTCAAGCGCTTTTTCAACGTCATCATGACGCTGACCATGCCGACCATTCTTGCCGGCGCGCTGCTGGTGTTTATGCGCTCGTTTGCGGACTTCGGCACGCCGCTGCTGATCGGCCGCGGCTACCTGACCTTCCCGGTGCTGATCTACAATGAGTACCTTGGCGAAAACGGCACGGACTACCACTTTGCCGCGGCGGTGAGCGTGATCGCGGTCATTGTCACCGGCGTGTTCTTCCTGATCCAGAAATACGCCACCAGCAAGTTCAAGTTCACAATGAACGCGCTCAACAAGGTGCAGATGAAGAAGGCGACCGGTGTCAAGGGCGTGCTGATGAACCTGTACTGCTATGTGCTGGTGCTGGTGTCGATGCTGCCCCAGCTCTACATCATCTACATGTCCTTCCGCAAGTACAACAACAGTATCCTGCTGGAAGGCTACTCCATGGTCAACTATCAGAAGGCGCTGCGGCAGAATCTGGTGCGCGCGACGCGCAACACCATGATTATCAGCTTTGCGACGCTGGCGATCATCATTGTCATTGCGGTGATCATTGCCTATCTGGTGGTGCGGCGCGGCGGCATTCTGGCAAATACCATTGACACGATCTCCATGCTGCCGTACATCATGCCGGGCTCCGTTATCGGTATCGCACTGGTCATCGTGTTCAGCAAAAAGCCGTTTTCCATTGCCGGCACGCTGGCAATCATGATCATCGCGCTGTCGATCCGGCGATTGCCCTTTACCAGCCGCTCGGCGACGGCGGCCATGATGAAGATCAACCAGAGCGTGGAGGAAGCGGCGCTGAGCCTGGGTGCGTCGAAGGCGAAGACCTTTGTGCGCATCACGGTGCCGATGATGTCCAGCGGCATCATTTCGGGCGCGGTGCTCAGCTGGGTGTCCATCATCACGGAGGTTTCCAGCGGTGTTATCCTTTACAACAACCGCACGATCACGCTGACTATGGGAACGTATGTGGCCATCAACAACGGCGTATACGGAGTTGCCGCGGCATACGCGACCATCACCACGATCCTTACGATCATTTGTCTGGCGGTCTATCTGCGCTTTACCAAGCTGGAGGACGTCAAGCTCTGATATTCCGGCGGTTCACCGCCTGAATATAAAAATTGAAGTAGGAGGAACAATGGTATGAAAAAAATCATGAGTCTGGTACTTGCACTTGTCATGGCTCTGGGTCTTGTCGCCTGCGGCGGCAGCAGCGGTGACAGCGGCAGCACGCCTGCACCCAGCGCTCCCGCGCAGACGGAGACGCCTGCTGCGTCCAGCACGCCTGCGGCGCCTGCGGCGTCCGACCGCCCGTCCTGGGCCAAGGGCGAGGACGAGGTCACCGGCGTCCTGACGGTCTACACCACGATGGACCAGAGCCAGCAGGACATCCTGCTGGATGAGTGGAGCAAGCTGTATCCGAACTGCGAGGTCGACATTGTCGCCGACTCCGTCGGTACGCTGGCAACCAAGATCCGCAGCGACGAGACCAGTGGCGCGGACGTAGTTATCGGCGGCATGTTCGCGGCGGACGGCGATCGTTATCACGACATTCTCCAGCCCTACACCGCGACGAACGACGCGGAGCAGGCGTATCACGATCCTGCCGGTTACTACACCTTCTATGATGTTCAGGTCATGTGCCTGGTCGTCAACCCCAACGTCCTGAAGGATCTCGGCGTCGAGGTCAAGGGCTACAAGGATCTGCTCCAGCCCGAGCTCAAGGGCAAGATCATCACCGCCGATCCCGCTGCCTCCTCCTCCGGCTGGCGTCAGCTGCAGACGATGCTCGCCGTGATGGGCGACAGCTTTGAGGATGCCAAGAGCTGGGAGTACATCGAGCAGCTCCTGCCGCAGGTCTTCTCCACCAACTCCTCGAAGGACGTCTACAACCTGGTCGACCAGGGTGAGTACGCCGTGGGCCTGTCCTATGAGTCCACGCCTGCCGGCCTGATCGCACAGGGTGGTACCACGATGCAGCTTGTCTACATGGAAGAGGGCAACACCGCGATGCCCGGCGGCGCCGCCATCGTCAAGGATGCACCGAACCTGACCGCTGCGCAGGCGATGATCGACCTGCTGGCGTCCTCGAACTTCCAGCAGCGCCGTGCGGAGCTTGCCGGCCGCGGCTCCAACTCCAACGTTGCCCTGCAGGGCCTGCCCGCGGACAGCGAGCTGGGTATTGTCGACCTCGACTACAACTACCTTGCCACGAACAAGGATCAGATCATCGAACACTATAACGATATCATGACCCGCGTCGGCAACCAGTAAAGCAATCACAGAGCATAACGCAAGGGGAGAGCGATGCATCGCTCTCCCCCTTGCGTTTTATCATTATGCATTATGCCAGCGCCTTTTCAATTGCTTCGATCAGCCGCTCGGGAATCGCGGGCTTGAGCAGATAGCCGGCAGGCAGCAGCTTGATGACCGCCTCGATGTGCGCCTTGTCGTTGACGCTGGTGAGGAAGATCACGGGGATGGAGTTGAGCTCCTCGTCCGCACGGATCATCTCCAGCGTCTGCCGCCCGTCGCAAACGGGCATCTCATAGTCGAGCAGAATGACGTCCGGACGGCTTTTTCCCATGGAGGTCATCGCTTTCATGCCGGAATTTGCAAGCGTGACGTTGTAATGCTTTTCCAGCATGCCCTTGATGCTGCGCAGCGTTGCGGCATTGTCGTCCACCACAAGCACCGAGCGCCGCTGTGCGCCCGACGCGGCGACGGCGGCCTCCGCCTTGATGCTCTGCTCTGCCACGTGCAGGCGCTTGCAAACCGCGTCGAGCACCGCTTCGTTTGCCACGGGGCTGAGCAGATTTTCAAACTGCTTGTCCCAGTGGAACGAGCCGAAGGGCAGGCTCTCTTTCTGCGTCCCGATCGTGATGACGGGGATGGAGGAGAACTCCCGCTGCAAGCCGACGAACACCGACCGGTCCGCGGTGGTCATACCGGCGAGGCTGACCACGATCAGCTCCGGTGCGACGACCCTGACCATGCCCAGCGCCGTTGGCGCATCCTCCGTACACAGCTGTACGGTGAAGTACTGGCGCAGGTAAGTATGGAGCGCTTGTGTTTGCGCATTGGCCTTTCCGATCATTACGATAGTGTGCATCGTATCCTCCTCGTCTGTCTCGTGCGTTTATTGTGCCGCTTGTTCCGTCATCTGCGCCATGATACGTTTGGCCTCGTCTTCGTCCAAATCGGCCACCGCTGCGCCCAGCGACGGGAGCAGCGCTTCGACCCCCGGGGCGAAGCGGTAGGAGCGCAGTTTTTCCATCACGCCGTCCGCGGCGTCCACATCAAAGTCCTCCAGCGCGGCGGAGAGCATGGAGAGCATCGCACGCAGCATGTCCGTGTCCGCGGCTTCCTTTTCCGCTTCCGGTTCCTCCGCACCGCATGCGGCGCGGAGCTTTTCGCCGTAGGAGCGCCATTCCGCCTCAAATACGCCATGCAGCCGCGCGAGCGTATCCATATCGCCGTCGCGCGCCGCAAATTCAAGCATCTTTGCCATGCCTGCCAGCGGTACGATACCGATGGTTGCCGCCGCGCTTTTCATGCCGTGTACCTGAATGCGGTAGGACGCGAGCGCGTCCGCGTCCTCCGGCGCGGCCTGTATGTCGGCCCACATCCGATCCAGCTTGTCCGCCTGCAGCGGCAAAACCTCGCGAAACTCCCGGACCGTCGATTCCAGCAGTTCCCGCTCGGGCATGTGCATCCATGCGTAATGCCAATCCAGCCCGTCCACCGTCGGCAGATCCTCCGGCAGCGCATTTGCGCTTGCTGTGCTCGCTGCGCCGTCCTCCGGCTCATAGGGGCGGAGCAGCGTATCCGGCAGCGCCTCGCGGATCGCCTGTTCCAGCTTGTCCGACACGATGGGTTTGGAGATAAAACCATCAAAACCGTCCGCAAGGTATTGTTCCTTTGCGCCTGTCACCGCATTCGCGGTGAGAACATAGATGGGCACCGTGTCGTACCCTGCGATTTTCCGCATGCGCTGCATGGTTTCCACGCCGTCCATATCCGGCATCATGTGATCCATGAACACCATGTCGAAGCGTTCGGCCTCGGCAAGCGAGAGCGCCGCCGCACCGCCGTCCGCCTCCGTGATCTGCATGCGCGTGACCTTCAGCAGACTGCGGAAGACCTTGCGGTTCATGGCATTGTCGTCGACCACCAGCACGCGCGCGTCCGGGGCAATGAATGCACCTTCGTAATGATAGTGCTCCTCCGACGAGCGTGCGGCGACGGAGAATTCGCCGATGGGTGTTTCATTCACGACGCGCTGGCGCAGGTCAAAGAAGAACTTTGAACCCTTGCCGTACACGCTCTCGACTTCGAGCTTGCTGCCCATCATGGAGAGCAGCTGGATCGTGATGGTCATGCCGAGCCCGGTACCCTCAATGTGGCGGTTTCGCCCTTCTTCGATGCGCCGGTACGCCTCAAAGAGCTTGGGCAGATCCTCTTCCTTGATGCCGATGCCCGTGTCTTCGACCTCAACGTGCAGCACGATGTCTTCGCCTTCGCGTGTGCCGCGGACGCGGAAGTATACCGAACCGGCGGGCGTATATTTGACCGCGTTGGTGAGGATGTTGGTAATCACCTGACGGATGCGTACATCGTCACCAAACAGCCCCTTTGGCAGCGCGGGGTCGATCTCCAGCACCAGATGGAGGTCCTTCGCCTGCGCGCGCTGGGAGATCATGTTATACAGGTCGCGTATGAGTGTCGGGAGCTCGTAATCCACCGGCACGATCTCCATTTTGCCGGATTCGATCTTGGAGGAATCCAGAATGTCGTTGATCAGGGACAGCAGCGTATTGCCCGCCGTATAGATATCGGCGGCATAGCCGCGGATCTCCGGCTCATTGCTCTCGCGCAGGATCATTTCGTCCATGCCGAGCACGGCGTTGATGGGCGTGCGGATCTCATGCGACATGTTGGCGAGAAAGCGGGATTTCGCATGGTTGGCGTATTCCGCTTCTTCCTTTGCCTCGCGGATCTGATCATACTGGCGGTTGATGATCGCCATGTTGCTCATCTTGGCGATCGTCCATGCGAGAAAGGCAATGAACATCGCCGTAACGAATACAAGATAGACCTTGTAGAAGGTGCGCTCATACAGCTCCGCATCCTTGTGCAGGTTAAAAAACGCTTCTTTTCTCGTTTCGCCCGTCAGCTCATCGAGGATCTGCACATGGACGCGGAAGTCTCCGTAGGGCAGCATGGTGTAATACTCCGTGTTCATCTCGTTCTGGTGCAGAATGATGCCGGGATCGTCCGCGCCATCGAGACTGATGCTCACCAGCGGGTTGGAGATTGCGTAATTGAGTACCGCGGGACGGATCTGCACCCTGCTGCGTCCGGCAGGGATGGAATACGTCCCGTCCACGCATGCAATGTCCTGATTTTCCACGCAGAGAGAAGACATCACAATGTTGTAGTTGCCGTTCCAGTCGTCAAAGGCTGTCCGGTCGATGCAGCGCACGCCGTCCGTGCAGCAGAGGTACAGCACATTGCCGGATGCGGCGTTCCACGCGTTCGCCGTCAGCGTGGTGTCAAAGCCGCGGTTGTGGTTGAGCAGGACATAGCGGTAGTCTGCGTCCTGCACAAGCTGTTCGGCGTCGAGCACATACACGCCGGCGCTGGAACTGACCCACGCCTTGCCGTCGTCGGCGATATAGACGTCATAGTTGTTGTTGTAGGGGAAGGACTTGAGACGGCGGACAGGCTCGTTCGCCGTGTCCGCGCCCTGAAAGTACAGGCCGTTGCTCGTCACATAGATGTATCCGCCTGCGCAGGGGACGATACGCATGACGACCAGGGATTGCAGCCCCTGTTCTGCGCCGATGTGTCCCAGAATGACCCCGCGCCGGACGCGGTACACGCCATCGCCGTCGGTGCCGACGAGCAGGGAGCCGTCGTCGCACTCGGCGGCGGTGAGGGGCTTGGGCAGGAACATGCCTTCGTTTGCGCCCACGGTATCCGTCACGACACCGTCACGGATAAAGTTCAGCCCTTCCGTGGATGCGGCGAGCACCGTACCGTCCGCGAGCTCCATGGAAAAGCGGAAACGACTGCCGAGTACGGCGTCGTTGGTGTCGTCAAATGCCTCCGACGTGCCGTCCGGCGCAATACAGACCAGCCCGTGCCGTCCGTAGGTGCTGACCCAGAGATTGCCGCTGCGGTCTTTCATCAGGTGCCGGACACGTTCGTCGCCGAGCAGATCCGCCGCGGGACCGTCGACCGGCTTGCAGGTCGCAATGTCCAGGACGGCCATCCCCATGTCCGTGCCGATGTAAAGGCGCCCGCCGTCCATCAGCAGTGCGTTGACGACCGTGGGCTCCATGCCGGCCTTGCGCGAGAGGTTGGTGAACGGGTTGTAGGCGAGCTTCATCACGCCCTGCTTGCTGGATGAAAACCAGATGTTGTCCTGATAGTCGGAGATGACGTCGGAGACCGCGCTGCCGAAATCGCTGCGCGTCAAAAGCTCCGCATGGAGCGCGTTGTCCACAAAAGCGATGCCGATGGACGCCGCGACGAAGTAACCGCCTTCCTTCGGCACATAGCGGATGCGGTTCGCATCGCTCAGCTCCGGTACGCTGACCCGGTCCGCGATCCGGAGGTTTCCCTCCGCAAGCAGGCGGAAACGCACCAGGTCGCTGCCGGAGGTGCCGACGAGCAGCTCGCCGGCGTCGGGGTTGAACGCGGCCGCGGTGTAAGCCAGATCGGTGTCGTCGCTTTCGCGAGAGAAAAAGAGCTTGTCCTCATGCAACACAAAGAGAATGCCGCGCGCGGTGACGCCGGCAACCTGTCCGTCGCCCAGAAAGCACAGCGACTGTGTACCGCTGAGCTGGGGATAACGGGAGAAAACGCGGATGGCGCCGTCGGCGCCGATACCGCACAGGCTCGATGTGGTGCCGACATAGACGCCGCCCGCCCCGTCACCGCAGACGGCGCGGATGGAGTCGGACGCAAGGCCGTCGGCAACCGAGTAAAAATCCACGGCGCCCGTGTCCGTGTGATAACAGGCAACGCCGCTGTCGTTCGTGCCGATCCACAATCCGCCCGCCCCATCTTCATACAGGCACATGACGTTGTTGATCCGCTCGTCCGGCTGCATTTGCTCAAATTCCGAGCCGTTGTAGCGGTACAGGCCCGAGTAGGCGCCTGCCCAGATATAGCCGTCCCCGGTTTGTGCAATGGCGTTGATCTCGGCGGAAGCCAGACCGTCGCTCCGACCGTAGACGACGGCAGCGTACTCCGCGGAGAAGTCCGCCGCATCGGCGTGCGGCGCCAGTGCGGAAAGGGCGGCGGCCGTCAACAAAACGGCGGAGAACATGGAGGCGGTATGCCTTTTTTCGCGCCGCTCCCGCTGCCGACGGACGAGATACAGGATGCTCAGTGCAATGACGATGCTGATCGCCTTGTCGGGCATGTTTACCAGTAAACCGCCCGCCAGACAGCAAAGTGCCTTGAAGTTGATGTAGTAGGAAAGCAGGTCGACCAGCGCATCGCCCCACGGATGGCCCACATAGCCGCTGTTGAAGTACAGGTTGAGGGGCAGGGAGAGCACCGACATCACAAAACCGGCAAACAGCGCCGTGGCAATAACGGAGAAGGGATCAATCTTTCGGTCGCGGGGGAAGAAAAAGCCTACCGCGAGACCGCCGCCGATGCTGACGATGGCGAACCATGCCTGACCCGGCTGATACAGGCTGGCGATAATGTTCATCAACCCGCCGGAGAGAGCGCCCGCGACAGGCCCCAACAGCACCGCGGAGATAAACGTGCCGACGGAGTCCAGCCAGAATGGCAGAAACAGCTTGTCCGCGACCCAGCCGCCGAACAGGTTGATCGCCGTGCCGAGCAAAATGAGGGCGACGTTGCCGGCGTTCCAGGCAAATAACCATTTTTTTCGATCCGCCATATCAATATCCCCTTACCGCGAAGCCCCGTTCGTGCGGCACGGCCGCAATCTCCGTGACGTCCATATCATCGATGCGGATATAGGCCTGTCCCTTGAGACGTATCACAAGCTGGCGCAAACAGCGCAGCGTGCCCTGCGCCTCCATTTCCACACGCCCGTCCGGCAGGTTGTCCACCCAGCCGGTCAGATACAGCTCACGGGCAAGATAACAGGCGGTGTAACGGAACCCAACGTGCTGCACACGCCCGGAAAAGAAAACGTGCCATCTGACCGCCGTATCCGCCATTGCGCCACCGCCTTCCGCCGGAACATAATCTACCGAACAGGCCCCGTTCCTCGTCAGGAACGGGGCCTGTATATCACTGGGCTTTACTTGCCTCGTTTCTTTTGTGGAATTCTTCCTTGGCTTTATACATGACCTGATCGGCCTCTTCAAAGAGCGCCTCAATGGTCGTTTCGCTCAGATCCGGCGCATAGGCATAGCCGACGGATATGCTTACGCCGCGCGCTGCCTGATACTCGCTGAACTTCTCCAGCGCGGGGACGATCTCCAGCGTTGGGACGTCGACCCAGAAGGCGGCAAACTCGTCGCCGCCGAAACGGAAGCAGTAACGGCCGTCCTCGCCGCCGAAGGCGTCCATGATGCAGGCGGCGCATTCCCGCAGCAGCTCGTCGCCGTAGAAGTGGCCGCGGGTGTCGTTCACCTCCTTCAGGCCGTTGACGTCAAGAGAGAAGACCGTGACGGACGAATGCGCGTTTTCCCAGCTCAGACGGGAAACGTAGTCCTGAAACGCAAGGCGGTTGGACAATCTGGTCAGCGCGTCGGTCTGGGATTGCTTGCGCAGATAGGTTTCCATCATCTTGCGGTGGTGCAGCAGCTCGTTGTAGGAATAGGCAAGGCGGCGGAACTCCGTCAGTCCCTTGTTTGCGGGGAGGGATTCACCGTTTTGCACCAACGCCACGCTCTTTTCCAGCGGATTGAGCAGCAGCGTGAAGAGCAGAATGCACATCACAAACAGGATCGTGACGATGCTCAGGGTCATGATCCATTGCAGCGCGCGGTAGCTGCCGAGGGTTGCCGATTGCTGCCGGATGTCTACCGCAGTATCGTCGGATACCAGCTGGATCGCGCGGCTGATGTGTTCATGCAGCTTGGACTTGGCCTGCATATATTCCAGCCCGCCGAGCAGCCGTGCCGCGGCGAGCTTTTTCTCCGAGGGCAGAAGCGATACTTCGTCATCGGACAGCGGAACCGCTGCGAGCTGGGGATAGGAGTTGAGATCGACCGAGGCGGCGTCCGCGCACAGGCGCAGGGCGTGCAGCTCGATTATCGTGCGTTCCTGCGCTGCCGCGGAGGCAAGCGACAATTCCGCGGCGGCACGCCGCTCCGGATTGCTCGTGAGAAGCTGGTAAACGGAGATGTTCTGCTCCTCCAGCTGACCGCGCCCCCGGAAGTAGGTGCTCAGATAATCCTCGTCTCCGGTGCTGATATAAAGACGCACCTTGTCGGAAAGCTGCTCGGTACCGTCTTCATATTGCCATGTGATCTGCGAATAGCGCAGATTTTCCTGCATCGTGCGCGAGACCGCCATACCCATGCGGTTGATGCGCAGCGTGTTGAGAATGATCAACAGATGCAGACAGAAAATGAGAATGACCGCCGGGATAATGACGCTTTTGGCGGAAACCCCGGCTTTGTACAGCTTTACGGCGGTGGTGTTCGGCGATGTATTCATGCGGTTTCTCCCTTTGCGAGATGGCGGTGCGGTCCTTCGCGGTGCGCACTGCCCCAGAAAATGTGAGGAGCGCTCCCAATTATTTATAATAAAGTATACCCCTGAGCGCGCCGCTTGTCAATGACGGGCTTTGCCGGATGCCGCAGACTTTTGCTGATACGAAACGGACATGTCCCGCATGTTCGATACCGGGGCGCCGAACGGGAGCAATTTTCTGCTCCGTACTTGCATTTGCGGCACGCGGCGCGTACAATAGAAAGAATGAAGTATTTTCTGAGGTGGATGTCCATGGGTGCGATCCTTGCGTGGATCAAACGGGAACCGATCCTGACGGTGGCCGCGCTTGCCGCAGCGGCAAGCTGCCTTTTTGTGCCGCCGGACGGGGCCTATCTGCAATACATTGACCTGCGTACGCTTGCACTGCTCTACGCACTGATGGTGGTGGTGGCGGGGCTGCGGAACGCAGGCGCATTTAACCGCCTCGCCCACGCGGCATGTTCGCGCGCAACGAGCGCGCGCTCCATCGGTGTGCTGCTGGTGGCACTGTCATTTTTCAGCTCCATGCTTATCACCAACGATGTGGCGCTGTTGACCTTCGTGCCCTTTGCCGTGGTGCTGCTGGGCCTGACCGGGCGGCGGGAGGATCTGATCCGCATCGTCGTTTTGCAGACGGTGGCGGCAAACCTGGGCAGCATGCTCACGCCCGTCGGGAATCCGCAGAACCTGTATCTTTACTCTTACTACGGTTTTTCCGCCGCGGCGTTCTTCCGGGTCACCGCACCGGTTTGGGCTTTGTCGCTGGTGCTGGTGCTTGCGCTGTGCCTGCTGCTGCCAAATCAGAGGCTGACCGTTGCGCTCGGTGAAAAACCGGCGCTCGACCGGCGGGGGATGGCGCTGTATCTGGCGCTGTTTGTCGTTTGCCTGCTGGCGGTGTTCCGCGTGATCGAATGGCCGTGGATGCTTGCCGCCGTTCTCGCGGTGCTGCTGGTGCTTGACCGCACGGCGCTGCGCAACGCGGACTTTTTGCTGCTGCTGACTTTTGTGGCGTTTTTTGTGTTTTCCGGCAACCTTGCGCGGCTTGATGCCGTGGCGGCGCTGCTGCGCCGCGCGCTGGACGGGCGCGAGTACCTGACGGCGCTGCTGACGAGCCAGATCATCAGTAATGTGCCTGCGGCGCTGCTGCTCTCCGGCTTTACGGACAACGCCCGCGACCTGTTGCTGGGCGTGGATGTGGGCGGACTCGGCACGCCCATTGCGAGCCTGGCCAGCCTCATCAGCCTCAAGCTCTATTCCCGCACGGACGGCGCGCGGACGGGCAAATTCCTTGCGTCGTTCACGGTTGTGAACGTGGCGCTGCTTCTCTTGCTTTCGGCGGCGCGCCTTGTGCTTTGACGCGGCATACTTTTTGACAGATCTTTTTGCGGTTTTCGGAGGATGCTATGATCGCACACGAACACCTGATAGACACCTTTTTGTATCTGGAGGTCAATGCAATTGCCCTTGCACTTCTGGGTATCATTCGCTATCGGACGCTGGGTGTATCCCGCATGATCGCGCAGCGGAACTTTTCGATGGCAATGGATTCGCAGATGCTCCAGTTCATCGCGGACTGCCTCTGCATGCTGATTGAAAACCACACCCTGAACCTGCCTCCGCTTGTCCTCCTGCTCGGGAAGACCGTTTATTTCATGAGCACAGGGCTGTTGTGCTATTTCTGGTTCGTCTATTTCGAGTATTTGCAGGACTCGCCCTTTACGCGCAGCCGCCGCGCGGTGTTCTGCTCTTCGGGACTGCTGTGGGTCATTGGGACGCTGCTGCTGACCAACCTGTTTACGGGGCTGCTGTTTTATGTGGACGATGGGGGGCTGTATCACCGCGGGCCGCTGTTCATCCTGCTGTATCTGCTCTCATATGCCTATGTGCTTTTTACCAGCTTTCGCGCGCTGCTCGGTATTTGCCGTGATCCGAACGGCGCGAAGAGCCGCCTCCTGACCACGCTGGCGTTGTTTCCGGTGCTGCCCGCCATCGCAGGGATTGTGCAGTTCCGCTTTTCGGAGCTGCCACTGGTGTGCGCCGCACTGGCTTTGGAGACGCTGGTGATGTACCTGCTCTGGATCGACGAGATGATCTCCGTCGATCCGCTGACCCGCCTCAGCAATCGCAAACAGCTGGAGTATAACTTCAAGCAGTGGCAGCAGGGCAGCGGCAAAGAAGAGAGCCTGTATCTCCTGCTCATCGACGCGAACCGCTTCAAGTCCATCAACGACACCTACGGGCACACCGAGGGGGACGCCGCCCTTGTGCGCATTGCGGACGCGCTGCGCGGCGGCTGCCGGAATTATGCGCGACGCTGCGTCAGCGCGCGTTACGGCGGGGATGAATTTGTCGTGTTGGCACAGGCGGACAGCGCGCAGGAGGTCGAGACGCTGCGCGGCTGCATCGAAAAAGCGCTGGATGAACTCAACCGTGCGGCGCACACCCCCTATGATGTCAGCGTCAGCTTCGGCGTGGCAAGGGTAGATGCCGAGCTGCCGCTCAAGGATCTCATTGCGCAGGCGGACGAGCAGCTTTATGCGGAAAAGCGCGAGCAACACCGCGAGTTGACATAACGTGCAAAGCGAGCTTGCGTTTCCAGAAGAAACCGCTTGTGCCCGGCGCAAAGAGGGCGTAGGATGAAGGCAGCGGCGCTTGCGCTGCCGCGGGGAGGTGCCGATCTTGCACAGAAACGATGAAAAGCGGTTCTACCGCATCCTCAGGGAACTGGAGAACAATCCGCACGTGCGCGAGCTGGAGCGGTATCGCCAGCACAGGGGCAACACGGCGTTCCGCCATTGCTGCGGCGTGGCGGAGGCCAGCTTCCGCATGGCGCAGCGTTTCGGCTGGCGCGTGGACGAGCGTGCGCTGGCGCGCGGCGCAATGCTGCACGATTACCACCTCTACACCAGGCAGCACATCCACATCAATCCGCTGCGCCACCTGATCGAGCATCCGCGCCGCGCATGCAGCAATGCCGAGCGGGTCTTTACCCTCAGCGGCAAGGAAAAGAACATCATCCGCAGCCACATGTGGCCGCTGACCCTGTTCCATGTTCCGCGTTCCAGAGAGGCGTTTCTCGTTATGCTGGCGGATAAGTGGTGCGCCCTGCGCGAGATGCGGACGCGGCATGAGAATTGAGTTTGCATAAAAATGAACGCCAAAACCGCCGTTCCGGGCGCGGACTACGCGCACCGAACGGCGGTTTGTTCATCTGTTGGTTTGCGTTTTGCACATTGTCAGACGCGGCGCTTTGCCGCGTCTATCGCGCACAGATCCTCCATGATGCGGAGTATGCGTTCGCGGGAGAAATGGTCGGGTACGATCAGCCCCAGCCCGTAGCCGGCGCCGCAGCTGCCCGATCCCGACCCCGAGCCGGCACGTGAACCGGAAGTTCTGCCGGACGACGTGCCGCGGCGGGAGCCGCGGCACGCGCCCACTGCGGCTCCGGATGGCGCGAGCTGCAGTTCGATCCACAGATCGCGGAGCGCGTCGGCGGGATTATGGCTTTGATAAATCTCCTTCACGCCTCCGGCCCTCCTCCGGCCGCGGGTCATTCGATACCGTTCAGATAGGGGCGCGTCTGCGGATTGCGGGCCAACGCATCCGCCCACGCGGGAAAATCGGACACGATGCGCATCGTGCAACCGAGACAAAACGCGACGCGTTCCCGGGGAGAGTCTGCCAGAATGCTTTTGTGTCCCCAGAGATGCGTGACAAAGTCCTGCGCGTCCTGCTCGTTTTCATACAGCAGCGTGCGCAGCTCCACGCCGCGCGCCGCGGCGCACATCGGCAGGAGCCGCTGCTCCGCGAAACACATGGTCACCACGGGATCCAGTCCGCCGCCGCGCAGCGCGCGCATAAAGCGGAAGGCCTCGTCCGTATAGTAGGTTTTCAACCCCTCGTCCGGCATATAGAGAAACGCGGTGTTTGCGGCGGGGAGAGAAAAGTCCCACTCCGGCGGAAAGGCGTAATCGGGCGCGAGGGAAAACACAGCCGGATCGGGGTACACGGCGGGATCGAGCGTCTCGCGATGGGCGGCGACGGCGGCGTCCGACAGGTGTGTGCCGATGTCCGACCAAAAGACCATGTCCGTATCCAGCATGACGCAGGGCGCCGGGGTACGGCGCAGCGCTTCCAGCTTTCCCGCCGCCCAGAACAGTCCGGGGTCAAGAGCGGGGTCCATTTCGTCGAGCGCCGTGTCGACGCCCTCGTCCCACAGGCCGGTCAAACCGGCGCGCGCAAAGAAGGCGGCGCCGGAGCTGTCCGTTACCATACGGATGGAGCCGTTCAAAGCCCGCCACTTGAGGGCGGATAACATGAGCGTGAGCAGCTCATAATCGGGGATACTGACGGCGCCGCCGCTGCGCAGGCGATTCGGCGCGGACCAGAAGGCGTGAAAAGCTCTCATGCGCGTCACCAAAGGATCATTGGAAATCATTGCATGTATGAAATAAATTATATAATTGGGCGATTTGCCTGTCAAGTGCGCTTTTTTGAATTTGGGCTTGCCAACTAACAAAAAAAGAGGTAGCATAAAAGAAAATTTGCATTGGGAGGGAGACGATCATGAAACGAAGGCTCACCGCGTCGGAGACACTGTCCATCACCAGCATGTTGTTCGGGCTGTTTTTTGGCGCCGGCAATCTGATTTTCCCCGCATACATGGGACAGGCTGCGGGACGTAATATGCTTCCCGCGCTGCTGGGCTTCCTGATCTCCGGCGTAGGGCTGCCGCTGCTGGCGGTCGCGGCGCTGGGCGTGACCCATTCCGACGGACTGTTGGCGCTCAGCTCCAAGGTTGGCAAGGGCTACGGCTATTTTTTCACCTGTGCCCTGTACCTGACGATTGGGCCGTTTTTCGCGATCCCGCGTTGTTTCACCGTGCCGTTTGAGACGGGCGTTGCCGCCATCATCCCGCCGGATGTGCCGCCGCGGCTCGCGCTGTTCGGCTTTACGCTCGTATTTTTCGCGTTGATGTTGTTCTTCTCGCTGCGCCCGGGCAAGATCCTCGTCTGGGTCGGCAAGCTGCTCAACCCGCTGTTCCTGCTGGTGTTTGCGTGGATCATGGGTACGGCGCTGCTGCATCCGATGGGAAGCGTTGCCGCCGTGACGCCCGCGCCCGAGTATGCCGCCGCGCCGCTGGCGACGGGCGTGCTGGAGGGTTACAATACGATGGACGCGCTGGCGGGACTGGCGTTCGGTATCGTGGTCGTGAACGTCATCACCTCGCTGGGAGTGGAGAAGCCGGGCGACGTTGCTTTCTGCACGGTGTACTCCGGTGCGTTTGCCTGTCTGCTTATGGCGGCGATCTACGCCGTGACGGTGGTCGTCGGCGCGCAGAGCCGCGGCGTGTTCCCTGTGGCGGAAAACGGCGGCGCAGCCCTGTCCGCCATTGCGCGGTACTATTTCCCCGGCGCGGGTGCGTATCTCTTTGCGGCGATGATTTTCTTTGCCTGCCTGAAGACCTCTGTCGGCCTTATCACAAGCTGCAGTGAGACCTTTGAAGGCATGTTCCCCGGGACGCTGAGCTACCGCCAGTGGGCGGTGGTGTTCAGCGTGGCGTCGCTGGCGTTTGCCAATATTGGCCTCACGGGGATCATCAAGCTCTCCATTCCCGTGCTGATGATGCTCTATCCGCTGGCCATGACGCTCATCATCCTCTCCCTGACGGAGCACTTTTTCCATGCCGAACCGCTGGTCTACCGGCTGGTGACGGCATTTACGCTGGTGTGTGCCTGCGTGGATTTTCTGGCCGCCCTGCCCGAAGGGGCGCGCCGCGTCCTGCACACGGACGGGATCGTTGCCTTTTTTGGACAGATTCTGCCGTTTTCACGCTTCGGGCTGGGCTGGGTCTGCCCGGCGCTGCTCGGCTTCTGCCTGGCGTTGGCATTGCGATATCGTCACAAAAAGGAATAACAGACCGTTATCAAGCGGCAGGATAATCCAAAACGGATTATCCTGCCGCTTGATTTTGCCGGCTGCAAATGTCCCATCGGCAAAATTGCGTCGGGAATTGGAGATTTGTGGCACAGGGAGTTGCCATTGCAATTCGGATGTGCTATACTGCAATAAGATACTCTGGCATATTATGCACGGGCACTATGCCCGGCACAACGGACGGGAGCGGGTCGGCATGAATGCAAAGGCGGCCAAGTGCATAGCGGTGATCCTGCTTTGGGCCATGCTGCTTACGGGCTGCGCGCAAAGCGAAGGCGGCACTGCCTCGGGCGGAGTCGTTTCGGTACAGGCGAGCACGGTCGGGCGGTATCTGGCCATTGCGACCTCCGATACTGACACCTTTGACCCGCAGTGCACTTCCGACCACTATCTGGTGGCGCTGAACGTGTTCGACCGTTTGGTTGAAGTCAGCGTGGACCGTGAGGGGCGGACGAAGATCGTGCCTTCCCTTGCCGAGTCCTGGGAGATTTCGGAGGACGGATACGTCTATACGTTCCACCTGCGTCAGGACGTGACATACAGCAACGGCTCGCCGCTGACCGCTTCGGATGTGCGCTATACGATGATGCGCCTGCTGACGAACCCCGATTCCTGCAATCAGGACGTCGTGTCGGCGGTGTTCGGCGCGGAAGCGCTGCGCGAGGGGCGGCTTCAGACGCTGGCCGGGTTCATCATCCACAACGATTACGAGTTTGCCATCGTCCTCTCCCAGCCCTATGCGGCGTTTCTCGCGTGCCTGTCTACGCCCGGCGCGTCCGTGCTCGATCAGGAGAGCACGACGATGGCGGGACGCCTGTTCGGCAAGACTGCGCAGTACACGGTCGGCACCGGCCCCTTCGTGATGGAGGACTGGAAACCCGGCGTGGAGATGAAGCTCAAGGCCAATCAGAAATGCTGGTCGGGTCCGCCGCGCTGCGGCGGGATGACCGTGCGCATCGTCTCCGACTCAGAATCGCAGCGGCTGTTGTTTGAAAACGGAACGCTGGACATTCTGGATCTGGACAACATGGGCACCGAGGCGGAGTACTTCTACCACGGCGACATTTATCAGAAGAAGTTGCGCCGCGGTTCGCGCGTTGGCATCAACTACATTGCCCTGAACTCTTCGATTCAGCCGCTGAACGATGTGCGCGTGCGCAAGGCGCTGCAACTGGCGCTCGACCGCGAGATGCTGCTCAAGGCGATGGTGGGCGGCCGCGGGCAGGTGGAAAACGGTATTTTCCCGCGCGGACTGATCGGGCACAACGCCCGATTGCCGGAGATCCCCTTCGACCTGAACCGGGCGCGGGAACTGCTGGAGGAGGCAGGGTACCCCGACGGCTTCGATCTGGAGATATCCGTGCCGAGCGACGCATTGCAAAACCGCACGGAGCTGGCGGAACTGGCCGCCGCCATGTGGCGCAAGGCCGGCGTGAACGCCAGAGTCGTGCTGGTGGACGCGGATACCTTTATGACACGGCGGCGGGCCGGCGCGGTTTCGTGCTATATCAACCAATGGTCTGCGGATTTCAACGATCCGGATAACTTTATCTATACGTTTTTCGGCACCGAACGGAACACCCGCACGCGCAGCCTGTGCTACGGCAATGAGGCAATCATGGAGCGTGTCTGCAAGGCGCGCGGGATCGTTGACGAAAATGCGCGGCTGCAGGAGTATCAGGAACTGGAGCGCATCATCGTGCAGGATGACGCGGCATGGATACCGCTGTATTCCCAGCAGCACTACTTTGTCGTCAGCGATCGGGTCGGCGGTTTCAAGGTGGCGTGGAACGGATGGTCGAACACCAATTACCGTGATGTGGTGCTGCTTGAATAGCAAGCACGGGAGGAGAGGGCTATGCACTCGATCCAAACAAAGATCATGGCGCTGACGATGGCGGCGATTCTGGTCAGCGTACTGGGCTTCGGTACGATGAGCTATGCCTCGATCCGTCGTGAGAGCGCGAACAGCTCTGCGGAGACGATGTGGCTGCTGTGCGAAAACTGCCGCGCGTCGATCGAAAACTACCTGGACGGGATCGTCCAGTCGGTGGAGATGGTCTCGCGTTACGCAACGGAAGAGCTGGACGCCGTGGAGCTGGTCGAAAGCGGCGTAATCGGGCTGGACGGCGGCAGCAACCTCGAGCCGCGCCTTACGCCCGAGCAGGAGCAGCTGGATCACTATCTGGACGGCTACATGGAGAAGGTCGAGGGGGTCTTCCGCAGCGTTGCCAACCACACGAACGGCGCCGTTGCGTTCTACTACCGCATCAACCCGGAAATCAGCACGTCGGTGGAGGGCTTTTTGTACTCCCGCGTGGATACCGCTACCTATACCCGGAAGCACATGACGGAACTGGCTGCCTACGAAAAGGACGACATGGGGCACGTGGGCTGGTACTATACGCCGCTGCTGCGCGGCCGTCCGTCGTGGCTGGAGGCATACGACAACGACAATCTGGGCGTGCGCATGTTCTCCTATGTTGCGCCGCTGTATAAGGCGGGCACCTTCATCGGTGTGATCGGCATGGATCTGAGCTATGACACGCTCATCAGCCGCGTGCGCGACATTCAGCTCTATGAGACAGGGTTTGCCTTCCTCGTGGCGGAGGACGGCAGGGTGGTCTACCATCCGCTGCTCGACAGCGACAGTATGCTGACGGAGCTGGATTCGCGGCTGGAGAGCTTCGTGCCCTCGCTCAAGCAGAACAAGGGCAATACCGAGCCGGTATATTACATGGTCAACGGCGAACAGCGGCAGATGTTTTTCAGCACGCTTTCCAGCGGGCTGAAACTGATCGTTACCGCACCCGTGCGCGAGATCGACGCCAGCGGCCAGCGCCTGCGGCGCATCCTGATCTTCATGTCGCTCGGCATTCTGGTTGTGTTCGGCGTTGTCAGCGGTTTCATCATGAGTAAGCTCATCAAGCCGCTGCGCCGCCTGACCGATGCGTCCGAGCGCCTTGCGGCTGGAGACTACGAGGTGCAGCTGGATTACGACGGAAACGACGAGGTCGGTACGCTTACGCGGGCATTCCAGCGGCTGGTGGAGCATTTGAAGATTTACATCAGCGACCTCAACAGCATGGCGTACCGCGACAGCATGACGGGCGTGAAAAACAAGGCGGCGTTTGCCATTTCCACCCGCAAAATCAACGACAGGATTCATATGGGGGACAAGGTGCGCGTCCCGCGTTTTGCGGTTGTCATGCTGGACTGCAACGGACTGAAAATGATCAATGACACCTACGGGCATGAAAAGGGGGACGCATACCTGTGCATGTCCAGCCGGGCGGTGTGTGATATCTTTTCCCGCAGCCCCGTGTTCCGCATGGGCGGCGACGAGTTTACCGTGCTGCTGGAAGGCGCGGAGTTTGAGGAACGGGAAGAATTGATGGAACGCTTCAACGCACTGGCGGAGCGGATCAACGCAGGGGCGTCCGAACCATGGGAGCGGCTGAACATTGCCAAGGGGCTTGCCGTTTACGATCCCGCCATCGACAGCGACGTGGAGAGCGTCCTGAAGCGGGCAGATGAATTGATGTATGAGGATAAGAAGCGCTCCAAGGCGTGCCGGTGAGAGCCGGTGCGCCCCGCGCTTTCGGGAAACACGATGATCGTCATGGATCTGGAATGGAACCGCAGCTACGATAAAAAGAGGCTCGACGAGATCCTCCAGATCGGCGCGGTGCGTGTGGAGCGCCCGGGCGGGCGTGTGGCGGATACGTTCTGCGCATTCGTTCGTCCCTGTGTCCACAAGCGGTTCGACCCCGGCGCCCGCAAGCTGCCGGACCTGCAGGAATCCCTGAACACGGACACGACCTTTGTGGAGGCGTGGGACGCATTTGTGCGCTGGTGCGGGGATGACCGGACATTTGCCTTTTGGGGACCGGACGACTTCGGCGTCATGCGCCAGAACTGTGCGTACTGGGGAACGCCCTGTATCGAGCCGGAGCGGGTTTATAATTTCCAGCGCGCCTTTGCCCATGCTTACGGCGCGGGATCGGCGATGATGGCGCTCTGGCGTGTGGTGGACTATTTGGGCATACCTGACATATTTGATTTTCACAACGCGCTTTATGATGCGCTGTATACAGCGCTTGTGGGCGAGTGGCTGCGGACGGAGGATCTGGACTATGCGCCGCCGAAACGCGCCAAGCGCCAGCCGCCGCGCAGGAAGCGGAAAACGCCCGCATCGGCCGGCGCAACGGACGGCGCGCAGACGCCGCAAGCCGTCTCCGGCTCCGGTGAGCCGGACAAAAAGCGCCGTCGCAGGCGGCGCAGACGGCGGCGTCTCCCCAAACCGGATATTACGCAAACAAACAACACCGCTTCGGTTTGAACCGAAACGGTGTTGTTCTGTATGCCGTGAACCGCGGCGGCGTGTCTGTTTTAAACCGGAGATGCTTTTGCACGCAGCGTTGCGTCGGGAGAGCAGCCGGCAGGGCCGAAGAAGCCAAGCTTTTTAGCCGAAAGCCGGAAGGTCACATCGGCGGTGGTGATACATTCCCCGTCGAGGCAGGTGACGATGTCGGGCTTTTCCGAGCGGATGCGCACCGTGGACGCCGTATAGCATTGGGCAAAATGCGGGAATTTTTCGTAGTTGCCTTTGGCGTAGTCGCCGACAAATTGCAGAAAGCGGGCATGAGAAACCTTTTTGACCACCAGCGTTTGGAGTACGCCGTCGGTCATGCTCGCCTCGGGAACCGGCATGAACCCGCCGCCGTAATACCGGCCGTTACATACGGCCACGAGGGAGAAATCCCGGCAGTCCGATTTCACGCCGTCCAGCGTAAGCGTCCAGTGGCTGGAGAGGCCGTTGAACAGGAAGTTGACCGCAAGAGACGTCAGGTAGCCGCCGCGCCTGCCGATGAGGGAATAACGGTGCACGTCCCGCGCAACGCGCGCGTCGACGCCGCTGCACGCGATGGTCAGGCATTGCAGCCCGTTGCAGTCGATCAGGTCCAGATGCTGTGTCGGGCCGTTCCAGAGCTTTTCCGGGTCGGCAAATTTGGCGGCGTCCGCGCCGAAATTGCGAAGAAAGTCGTTGCCCGTGCCGATGGGGACGACGGTCATCGCGGCGTTTTCGTAGCCGGCAATGCCGTTGGCGACCTCATTGGCCGTTCCATCGCCGCCACAGGCATAAAACCGCAGACCGCCGCCCGCCGCGGCGAGGCCGCGGGTCAGCGCGGACGCGTGCCCGGGCGAGCGGGTGAGCATACACTCCACATCCAGTCCGTGATCCCGCCGCAGCGCCTCTGCCAGCTGATAGATGCGTTGGCGCCTGTCACTTTTACCGGCGGCGGGATTGATGATAAAAATGTGTTTCACGCTGAAATCCTCCCGGGGATATCGCCGCATTTGCAGCGGCGGAGAATACGGAGAGAGCGGTTACTTCTTTTTTTCGTAGAAAAACAGGTCGCATTTGAGCATCCCGTTGTAGAGCTTGCGCTTCTTATCGGCCGGGCGGCCGTAGCAGCGCTCAAACTCCGTGTGCGAGGAAAGCACCGCGATGCGCCAGGTATCGGGCAGCTTGTCCATCGCGCGGCCGAAGGCGCGGTACAGCTCCGCTGCCTCCTGCTGCTCCAGCAGCCGTTCGCCGTAGGGCGGGTTTGTCACGACCCGGCCATATAGTCCGCCCCAGTGGAAACGCGTCGCGTCCGCGACCTCAAAGCTCACGGTATCGTCCACCTCGGCCAGCTCCGCGTTGTGCCGCGCGATCTCGACGGCGGCAGGGTCAATGTCGCCGCCCCAGATCTCATAGCTGCCGTGGAACTCATGATCCATCGCCTCGTCCGCCGCATCAAGCCAGATCTTTTTATCGAGACAGTCCCAGGATTGCGCGGCAAAGCTGCGGTTCAGACCCGGAGCACGGTTTTTGGCAATGAGCGCCGCCTCAATGGCGATGGTGCCGGAGCCGCAGAACGGGTCGCACAGAGGGTCGCGCCCGCGGTAGTGCGTGAGCTGTACCATGGCGGCGGCCAGCGTTTCGCGCAGCGGCGCGGCTACGCCGACCGCACGATAACCGCGCTTATAAAGCCCTTCGCCCGAGGTATCCAGCCCGAGCACGACCTCGTCCTTCATGATGGCGAAACGGATCTGCCGCCGTTTTCCGGTTTCGGGCAGTGTCGCAAGGCCGTAGTGCGCGCCGAGGCGTTCCGCCGCCGCCTTCTTGACGATGGACTGGCAGGCGGGAACGGAGTGGAGCGTGGAGTTGATGGAATAGCCCGTGACGGGGAATTCGTCGTCCCGCCCGATCCAATCCTCCCACGCGACCGCCTTCGTGCCCTGAAAGAGCGTTTCAAAATCCGTGGCGCGGAAGGTATTCAGCACCAGCAGTACCCGCGCGCCGCAGCGCAGGTTGATGTTGAGGCGGGCAATGTCGGCCTCCGTTCCGCGGCAGAGAATGCGCCCGTTTTCCACGCGCACATCGGCAAGCCCCAATTTTTTTACTTCGTCACCCACCAGCTTTTCCAGCCCCAGCAGGCACGGAATGAGAAAATCCAGCATGGTCCGCTCCTCTTTTCAGTCTTTTTCCAGTATAGCGAAAAAGAGCGGAGAAAGCTATAGTAATTTTCGCAAAAGCATGGTAAAATACCCTGCGGCGGACGATGTAAACTTCAAGTTGCGCAGAATTTTGCCGAAAAAATGCGCTGCGCAACTTGAGGTTGGTGGAATCTCCGGCATCAAAACGCTATCCTGAACCCAGACAAGAAACGGAGGAAACGCAATGGCATTCGGCGAACGGCTGCAGGCGGCGCGCAAGCGCAGCGGCATGACACAGGAGGAGTTTGCCGAGCAGCTGCAGGTTTCACGCCAGGCGGTAAGCAAGTGGGAAAGCGGACGGGGCTACCCGGAACTGGAAAAGCTGCTCTACATCTGTTCCCGCTGCGGTGTGACGATGGACGAGTTGTTTGCGGACGAGCTGCCCAAACGGGACGCGCCGCAAAGCGCGGAGGAGCCGGCGGCGCTGCCGCGGCCGACGCTCGGCGGGGCGGTGGCAAATTTTTACACCAACCTCTCGCCTTACAACAAGCTCATCGGCATCGGCCTGCTTGCGGTCATTGCGCTGCTCGGCCCCGCGTATGTCTATTGTATGCGGGTGGTGAAAGGAGGAGCGGATAACGTGATGACTATGGTTTGGATCGCCGCGGTCGTGGTCTTCGGCATTGCCGAGGCGGCAACGGCGGGGCTGGTCTCGATCTGGTTCGTGGGCGGTGCGGGCGCCGCGCTGGTCGCCGCGGTATTCGGCGGGCCGCTGTGGCTGCAATTTGTGCTGTTCCTGGCGGTGTCCGTGGCGCTGTTGGCGCTGACGCGGCCGCTGGCACGCAAAATGCTGGACAAGACCATCGTCCCCACAAACGCTGACCGTGTGCTGCATCACACGGCACGCGTGACCGAGACTGTGGACAATGAGCGCCCGTCCGGCGCGGTCTACATCGACGGCAAGACCTGGACCGCCCGCAGCGAGGACGGAACGGTGCTTGCCAAAGACAAACTGGTGGAAGTCGTGCGCATGGAGGGCGTCAAGCTCTTTGTGACAGAAAAAAAGGAGGAAAATTGATATGGGACCCTTTGGTTACATTGGACTGCTGGTTCTGATTGTACTCATTCTGCTGCTGATTGTCAGCAACATTCAGGTCGTGCAGCAATCGCGCGCTTATGTGGTGGAGCGCCTTGGGGCGTACAGCACAACCTGGGGCGTGGGCCTGCACCTCAAGATCCCGTTCATTGAGCGCGTTGTGAAGAAGGTTTCGCTCAAGGAGCAGGTGGCGGACTTCGACCCGCAGCCCGTGATCACAAAGGATAACGTGACGATGCAGATCGACACGGTCATCTACTTCCAGATCACAGACCCCAAGCTCTACACCTACGGCGTGGAGCACCCGATGAACGCGATCGAAAACCTGACGGCGACGACGCTTCGTAACATCATCGGTGAGATGGAGCTCGACCAGAGCCTGACGAGCCGCGATGTGATCAACGCCAAGATGCGCTCTATCCTCGACGAGGCGACCGATCCGTGGGGCATCAAGGTCAACCGCGTGGAGCTGAAGAACATCCTACCGCCGCGTGAGATCCAGAACGCGATGGAGAAGCAGATGAAGGCGGAGCGCGAGCGCCGCGAGTCCATCCTTCAGGCAGAGGGCACCAAGCAGAGCCAGATCCTTGTCGCCGAGGGCGAAAAGCAGAGCGCGGTGCTGCGCGCCGAGGCGGAGCGTGAGGCGGCGATCCTGCGCGCCGAGGCAGACCGTCAGGCCGCCATTCTCAAGGCGGAGGGCGAGGCGGAGGCGATCCGCAAGGTGCAGCAGGCGCTGGCCGACTCGATCAAGATGTTGAACGAGGCGAACCCCAACGACCAGGTCGTGAAGATCAAGGCGTTGGAGGCGTATGAAAAGGCCGCCGACGGTCAGGCGACGAAGATCATCATTCCCAGCGAGATCCAGAGTTTGGCGGGCCTTGCCGCGAGCTTCAAGGGTCTGTTGGCGGACGAAAAGAAGTAAGTGGATACCAAAACCCCCGAGACGGCCTGAAAACCGTTTCGGGGGTTTTTCATAATATCATAAAACGCCGCCGGATTATTCCAGCAAAGCAAGCATGTCGGCGGGCTTCTGGTTCGCCTGCGCCTGCATGAACGCGGCGGGCTGGGACAAGATGCTCTCGCGCGTGCTGTTCAGCTCGGCGCGGGCAGCGCTGAGGTCGCGGAGCTCCGCTCCGTCGTCCTGCGCATAGGACTGTGCGTTGAGCGCGCTGCCGGCTGCACGCTCCGCCCCGGGGACGGGTCGTTGGACGGATGCGATTTCCTCTTCCGCGGAGACGCCGGTAAGAGCGTCAACCGGCTTTTTCGGATTGCTCCTGACCGGGTTCAACTTGCCCGGATACCCTCTGTAGGCTTCGGAAGAGGAGCCGACGTTCATAGCCATATGCGATCACATCCTTATCTGCATACTACAACTTCTTTATAGCATATTGCCCTGCGAATTGCAAGATATATCGCCGCAATCAAACCACCTGAAAGAGGTAAAATTTCAGATAATCCGTTTCCGGTACGTTCCAGAGAATGGGGTGGTCGGGCGCCTGCTGGCGCGCCTCGATCTGGCGCAGCTGCACCTTTGCGTCGCGCGCGGCGTCACGGAGCATCCGTTCAAAGCGCGCGGCAGGCATGAAATGGCTGCACGATGCGGTGGCAAGGTAGCCGCCGCGCGGCAGCAGGCGCATGGCGCGCAGGTTGATCTCCTTGTAGCCGCGCTCGGCATTTTCCGCCGTGTCGCGGGATTTGGTAAAGGCGGGCGGATCGAGAATGATGAAATCGAAGTCCTTGTGTCCCTGTTCTTCCATCTTCGGCAGCAGATCGAACACGTCAGCGCAGAGAAATGCCATGCGATCGTCGAGACCGTTGCGCACGGCGTTGGCACGCGCCAGTTCCAGCGCGGCGGCGGATACGTCCACGGCGGTCACACCCTCGGCGCCGCCCTTTGCGGCGTTGAGTGCGAACGAACCTGTGTGCGTGAAGCAGTCGAGCACACGACGCCCCTTGGCAAGCTGTGCCACGGCGCGCCGATTGTACTTCTGATCGAGGAAGTAGCCCGTTTTCTGCCCGTTTTCGACGTCCACGGCGTAGTAGACGCCGTTTTCACAGATCTCCGTGACGGGGCTTTCCGGCGTGGTGAGGCCGGAGAGCGCAAACCAGCCCTTGCCCTGCGCAAGCCCTTCACGTTCACGCAACGCCACATCGTTGCGTTCATAGAGGCCGCGGATATCCGCGCCGTCCTCGCGCAGCGCATCGACGAGCAACGGGAAAAGAAGCGGCTTGAGCCGCTCCATGCCGACAGAGAGCGTCTGCGTGACCAGCAGTGTGCCGAAACGGTCAACGGTGAGGCCGGGGAAACCGTCCGCTTCGCCGAAGATGACGCGGCAGCATGAGACGTCATCCCCCATGACCGCCTTGCGGTAGTCCCATGCCCAGCGAATGCGGCGCCGCCAAAACGCCTCGTCAAACGTGTCGTTGGCGTTGCGGGAGACGAGACGCACGCGGATCTTGCTGCTTTCGCTCAGAAAGCCCGTGCCGAGATACTTGCCCTTTTCGCTCACCGCGTCCACCAGCACGCCGTTTTCCGGCGAGCCTTCGATGAGGGATACGTCGCTTTCATATATCCAGGGATGCCCGCCTTCGACCCAGCGCGCGCCCTTGGCGGTGACGAGAACGCGGGGATAATTTCTGGCAGCTTTCATGTGGCCTCCTTTGGCGACGCGTCGCCGGGCAGCGTGTCGAAATAGCGGTAGAACGGCATCAGGAAATGGAACGCCTCCAAAATGTCGTCGTAAAGTGCCGGCGTAAAGAGTACGCCTTCGCAGTTGTCGTCAAAGGAAACGCCGATGTTCCTGAGGTTGTACCATGGGTTCAGCAGCTTGCCGACGTCGCCCTTCGGACGCTTGTAGGACTCGCCGAACAGCGAGAATTTTGAACGCTCCAGCCTGCGCGCGATGGCGGCGAGCGGCTTGGGGTCGCGGTCGATGCGGGCGCGGTGCTTTGCGGCGGTCTCGGGGCTCATGTCCCAGAAACCGCAGCCGTAGCTGAAATAATTTGGCGCGATCTCAAAATAAAACGCCGGACGGCCCAGACGGTCTTCGTTCGGACGCGCGATCACAAGCCAGAGATGATCCTTGTACGGGCCGCGTCCGTGCAGCCGCCGTGCATCGCGGTAGATCCGGCAGACGTGCTGCTGGAACCCATCTTTCGGATATGCGTGCACCATTGCTTCCCACAGCTGCTGCGACAGCTCGCGCAGCGGCGCATCCACCAGCGTCAGATATTCCTGCTTGTGCGCGGTGAACCACTCGCGGTTATTGTTGAGCCGGACGCCCCAGAGAAATTCTACGGCGGCGGGCGTAAACCCTTGAAACATCGATTTTCCCCCAATCTGTTGTGTCATGGGGCATTATACACAGGGTGGGACGAAAAAGCAAGAGATGTCCCTTGGTGCCCCCGAAACGGAAAAGCCCGCGGCGATCGTGCGCCGCGGGCTTTGTCAAAGACAGGGAGTATTCCCTCCGTCCTAGAAACGATGAAAGGGGTGCTTACTTCTTGGCGGCCTCGTCGACCTTGTGCATATGCTCGGCCAGGCAGAGCATCTTGTCGGAATAGCCGTACTCGTTGTCGTACCAGGACACGACCTTGACGAAGTGGTCGTTGAGCGCGATGCCCGCCAACTCGTCAAAGATGGAGGTGCGCGGATCGCTCAGGAAGTCGGAGGAGACGACCATCTCGTTGGTGTAGCCCAGAATGCCCTTGAGCTCGCCCTCGCTGGCCTTCTTCATCGCCTTGCAGACGTCCTCATAGGAGGCGGCCTTCTCCAGAACGACGGTCAGGTCGACCACGGAAACGTCGCAGGTGGGGACGCGCATGGACATGCCGGTCAGCTTGCCGTTGAGCTCGGGCAGAACCTTGCCCACTGCCTTCGCCGCGCCGGTGGAGGAGGGGATGATGTTCTGCGCCGCGGTACGGCCGCCGCGCCAATCCTTCACGGACACGCCGTCGAGGATCTTCTGGGTCGGGGTGACGGAGTGAACGGTGGTCATCAGGCCTTCCTTGATGCCGAAGTTCTCCTGCAGAACCTTGGCGATGGGGGCGAGGCAGTTGGTGGTGCAGCTGGCGTTGGACACAAAGGTCATGTCGGGCGTGTACTTCTCCAGGTTGACGCCACACACGAACATCGGGGTGTCGTCCTTCGCGGGGGCGCCCATGATGACGTGCTTCGCACCGGCGTCGATATGGGGCTGCGCCTTCTCCTTGGTGAGGTTGATGCCCGTGGACTCGGTGACGATTTCAGCGCCCACGTCGCCCCACTTGAGGTTCGCGGCGTCCTTCTCGCAGAACACGGGGACCTTCTTGCCGTTGATGATCAGGCAGCCGTCGCCGGCCTCGACCGTGCCGGGGAACTTGCCGTGCATGGAGTCATACTTCAGCAGGTACGCCAGATACTCGGCATCGCACAGGTCATTGATGCCGACGATCTCTACGTCGGGGTGGTTGAGGCTGTTGCGGTAGATCATGCGGCCGATGCGGCCGAAACCGTTGATGCCAATTCTCGTCTTGCTCATAATATCAGTTCCTTTCATTTATGGAATATATCAAACATATGGTACATTCCCTATTATATTCATTTTTTTCCGGTTTGCAAGAAGAATTTAATGTCAGAGCCGATTTTCTACAAATTTGTTGTTTTTTCGACAGAACTCTGGTATCCTTTGACTAAGCCATGTGGCATTTGGACGATATTTCCAGCGCGCGCGGCCGCGCCGGCGCATAGAATAGTGTCCGAAAGAGGATGGAGAATGAAAGAGTATTCGGAAGAAGAACTGCATTTGCTCAGCGAGGTGCTGCCGAACGTCGCGCAGGAGCTGCGCGGCGCGATGGCGAGCGTTTACGCCGCGGCGAACCGCCTTGCGCCGGACACGGCGCGGGAAAACAACCCGGACGTTGACCGTGCCGCCGCGGTTTTTACGCAGAGTTATTATAAGATGTACCGCGTGGTCGGCAACCTGACCGACGCGCGGATGCTTGCCGGAACGGAACGGTTTGCCCTCGGCGCGGACGATATCGTCGGCGTTGTGCGGGACGTGTATGAGCGCGCGGAAGCGCTGTTCGAGAGCAAGGGCGTGACGTTGACCTTTGAAAGCGACAAGAGCGGGCAGATCATTGCGATGAATGCGGAGCGTATCGAACGGCTGGTGCTGAATTTGCTGTCCAACGCGCTCAAATTTACGCCGCGGGGCGGCCGTGTGGACATTCGCGTGCATGTGACGCCGCGGCAGGTGCTGTTGCGCGTGAGCGACACGGGGCGCGGCATTGCGCCGGAGCGGCTGGAGCATGTGTTTGACGGTTTTCTGGAGACGGACGTCATGAATCCGCCGCCCCACGGCATGGGGCTGGGCTTGGCGCTGTGCCGTTGCATTGCGCAGGGGCACGGCGGCGCCATTGTTGCCTCGTCCGAGGAGGGCAAGGGCGCGACTTTTACCGTTTCGCTGCCCAACGTGCGGCCGGAGGGAGGGGCACTGCGCCAGCCGCGGCCCATTCCGCATGGCGGCTTCAACGAGACGCTGGTGCAGCTTTCTGATGCGTTGGGCTATGAGGCGTTTACCCATCAGTATTTGGACTGAAGGACGGTTTTATGACCATGACAAAGCGGGTATTGATTGCGATGAGCGGCGGCGTGGATTCCAGCGCCGCCGCGCTTTTGCTGCAACGCGCGGGCTACGCCTGTGCCGGTGCGATGCTCAAGCTCTATGACGGAGAGACAGCGGAGGGCGGCTGCTGCTCCGCCGATGATGCCGAGGACGCGCGTGCGGTTGCCGCACGGCTTGGCATGGACTTCTATGTGTGGAATGAAACGGAGCGCTTTCACCGCGAAGTAATGGACCGCTTTGTTGCGGCATACGGCGCGGGGCGCACGCCGAACCCCTGCATCGACTGCAACCGCTGCCTCAAATTCGGCGCGCTGCTGGATCGTGCAGTCGCGCTGGGCTACGATTATATCGCCACGGGACATTACGCCCGCGTCTTGCAAGAGGGTGGACGCTATCATCTGCTGCGCGGCCGTGACGCCCACAAGGACCAGAGCTATGTGCTCTACCAGCTTACGCAGGCGCAGCTTGCTCATCTGCTGCTGCCCGTGGGCGAGTATGACAAGGATGCCATCCGCGCGCTGGCGGCGGAGGCGGGATTTCTCAACGCCGAGAAGCCGGATTCGCAGGACATCTGTTTTGTACCGGATGGAGATTATGTAAACTTCCTGCGCGCCTATGGGCATGTTGCGCTGGAAGAGGGCAACTTTGTCGACAAAAGCGGAAAGGTTCTGGGACGGCACCGGGGACTCGCCGCCTACACAACGGGACAGCGCAAGGGGCTGGGCGTCAGCGCGGAGAGCCGGCTGTATGTGATTTCCAAGGACGCGGCGACGAATACGGTGCTGCTCGGCGACAACGCGGATCTTTTCAGCCGCGCGCTGGAGGCGTCGGAGCTGAACTGGATCGAGCCGGAGCCGTCCGCGCCGCTGCGCGTCACCGCCAAGACGCGCTACAGCCAGACCGAGGCCGCCGCAACGGTTACGCCGCGCAGCGACGGCACGGTGCGCGTGGACTTTGATGATCCGCAGCGCGCGATCACGGCGGGGCAGGCGGTCGTGTTCTACGACGGCGAGCGTGTCGTTGGCGGCGGAACGATCGAAAAGGCATTGTCATAACGGCAACACGGGGAAACAATCACGCGGGAGGGCGGACGTCCTTCCGCGTTTTTTTGAAAATTGCGTTTGCCAACCCCATTTTATGACGGCCCTCCTCCGAATGATATAGCAAGAGGCCAATGCACAAAACGCGCGGCGGCCGGGGAAATCAATTTGAAGGAGGAAAGACGCATGAAAACCAACAAACACAGGCTGAAAACGGGGATTTCGTCCCTGATTGTGCTGGCGGTGCTGCTTTGCATGTTCCCGATGGGCGTGCTGGCGAGCACGAGCCTTCCCACCAGCGAAACGACCTTTACCTTTACCGACAGCGGCATCACCGCCGCCGGTGAGACGGACGGATATAAGATCGACGGTACGACGCTCAAGATCAAAGCGGCGGGCGTCTACACCATTACCGGCAGCTGTGCCGAGGGCGCGGTGCAGGTCAACAAGGAGACCACCGGCGTTACGCTGATCCTCAGGGATCTGACGCTGACCTCTTCGTCCACGGCGCCGCTGGCGTGCAACAAGGCGAGCGAGGCAACGATCTATATCCTCGGCACGGTGACGCTGACCGACAATGAGGATGCGGCGAACGAGAATTCCTCCGACGCTGACGTGGCGGACGCGTATGAGGGTGCGGCGCTCAAGATCAAGGCAAATGCCGACGTGGTGCTGTGCGGCAGCGGCACGCTGCGGCTCAACGGCAACAGCAAAAACGGCCTCAAGCTCGGCGACGACACGGCGCTCGACATCGACGACGGTGTGACGCTGCAAATCACCGCGGCAAACGACGGGATCAACGCCAACAGCGATCTGGTGCTCTCCGGCGGCACGATCGTCGTCAGCGCGGGCGACGACGGCATCCACTCCGACGCGGGACTGACCGTGGACGGCGCGGATATCACCATTACCAAGTCCAATGAGGGGCTTGAGGGCGCGTACATTGTCCTCCAGTCCGGCAGCGCGGTCATCACGTCCTCCGACGACGGCATCAACGCGGCGGCGGACGGCGTGGCGTCCAGCCTGACCATCAACGGCGGTTACTGGTATGTCAATGCGGACGGCGACGGACTTGACGCCGGCGGCGACAGCAACAACGACAACGGCACCATCACCGTCAACGGCGGCGAGACCATCGTTTACGGCGCGGCAAACAACGTCAACGGCGCGCTTGACGCGGGCAGGGGCATTACCTGCAACGGCGGTACGCTCCTCGCGGTGGGGATGAGCGGCATGGCGGAGTATCCCAGCGGCGACGGCGTGCTCGTGTTCGGAAGCGCCATGAGCGGCGGTATGCAGAATGGCCCGATGATGGGTATGCGCGGCGGCTTTGGCGGTCAAATGAACGGACAGATGCCCCGGATGGGCGGCGAGAACGGTCTGCCGGGACAGAACGGCGCCGGTACGCAGGCAATGCAGACGAATGCCCGGAGCACCGCACAGAATGTGCAGAACGGCGCAGATACGATGCAGAGCGCAGGAGGCGTGTCGATCCGTACCGGCAGCAGCATTGAGATCCTGGATGCCTCCGGCAGCGCGGTTTACCGTGCGACGGGTGTGAAGAGTGCAAACAGTGTGATTTTTGCGAGCGACGCCGTCACTGCCGGAGAAACGTACACGCTGGCCATCGACGAGAGCACGGCTGCGACCGCCACGGCAGGCTCCGGTGCGCAGAACCAGCAGCCCGCGCAGAACCAGCAGCCCGCGCAGAACCAGCAGCCCATGCAGAACCAACAGCCCGCGCAGAACCAGCAGCCCACGCAGAACCAGCAGCCTGCGCAGAACCAGTTCCCGATGCAGAATCAGATGCCGATGATGCCGCAAATGGGCGGCATGATGGGCGGCATGCCAAACAATGGGATGAACGGTATGATGCCGCAGATGAACGGTATGATGAACGGAATGATGCCGCAGATGAACGGCATGATGCGCGGCCCCATGATGTATAACATGACACGCGGATAAAACGAACCTAAAAGAGGGAAAAGAGGGAGAGGAGCGGCAAGGCCCGCGCCTCTCCCTTCTGCGGTATGGCCATGTTTTCTCTGCAAGGCGTGCTTGCGGTTTCCCCAAAAAGTTGCTATGATATAAGAAACACGCTGTGCGGTGATCCGACCGCCTGGCGCGCGGAGCATAAAACCGGCCGTAAAGGGGAAGACATCGTGAACGATCTGGAGCAGGACGTCCTGCGGGCAAAAGAGAACAGTGACGCGCTGAGCGACCTGATCGAGGCAAACCGCGCCTTTATTCTGCGTTGCGCGTCGGAGACGGCGCACCGCTACATCAGCGACAGCGATGATGAATGGAGCATCGCTCTGCTGGCGTTTTCCGAGGCGGTGCGGGACTACGAGGGCGGCAAGGGTTCCTTCCGGGGGTTTGCCGCCATCGTGATCAAGCGGCGGGTGTTGGACTACCTGCGCAGCCAGTCCCGCTTTGACGAGATGGCGGTGACACCGGACGCCTTCGACGATTCGCTGGATGAGGATACCGCCGGCGGAACAGAACTGGCGGTGCAGCGTCGCATGGCCGAGGAGGCGGCGGACGCCGCCGACGATACCGCGGCGTGCGCCCGCGATGAGATCGCGGCCATGCAGACGATCCTGCATGGGTATGGCTTTTCGTTCTTTGACCTCGCAGAAAGCTCACCGAAGGCGGAAAAAACCAAACGCAGCTGCGGCCTTGCGATCCGCACGCTGATCGCAAGCGTTGCGCTGATGGCGAAGATGCGCCTTGCGCATCTGCTCCCGATCAAGGAGCTGAGCACGGCGAGCGGCGTAATTCGCAAGATTCTGGAGCGCCATCGCAAGTATATTATCGCCTCCGCGGAAATTCTGGACGGCGATTTTCCGATTCTCGCGGGCTACCTATCTTACGTCAAAGAGGGCTGAGCGATGAAAGCGATCATTCTGGAAGTGAAAAACGGCTATGCCGCCGTGCTGCGTGAAGACGGCGTCGTCGTCAAGGTGCGGCAGACGGGAGAGGTGGGCAGCGCCATTGAGATCCATGAAAAGGTGACGGCCTTCCCGGCGCGGCGTGCCCGATTCCTGCGCACGGCGGTTGCCGCCGTGCTGGCGCTGGCGGTCACAAGCGGAGCGTATACCTATACCAATGTTGCCGCGGCGTCCTATGTTACCCTCGATACGGAGGAGGTCTCGGTGGAACTGACCGTCAACCGCATAGGGCGCGTCATCGACGTGCGCGCGCTGGACGACGGTTCCGCCGAGCTTGCCGGGAAGCTGCGGCCCGATGTGCGCCGGATGCGGCTTGAGGATGCGGTGGACATGGCAATGGAGCGCATGGGCGACGCGCCCACCGTTGTTGCCGGCGTTACCGGAGAGTCGGAAAAACGCACCGCGGAGCTGCATCAGGCGGTGGAACGCGGCGCGCATCGCCGCGAGCGGCCCGATATGGAGTTTGTCGCGCTGGAGGTCAGCCGCGAGGAACGCCGCGAGGCGGGCGAGCGCGAGATGAGCGGCGGACGGTTCCTCTTTGAGCGGCGCGGCGGGCTTTGGCACCCTGAGCACGAGGGACGCGACGTGCCGCCGCCCGAACATCAGACGCCTCCTCCTCCATCCGAACATCAGGCGCCGCCTCCGGCACCCGCGCCCGGAACAAACGCATAAAATGGCAAAGAGGTCGGCGCAAGCCGACCTCTTTGCCATATGCATATTGACATTTTTTTCAGATTCTCTATTGAACTTTCCGGTATTTTGCACTATAATGACCACATCTTCCCTTGTGAGGGATCAATAAGGAGGAAATGATGAAAAAGTTTGTCAGTCTCATGCTTGCCCTGTGCATGGTATTTGCGCTCGTCGCCTGCGGCGGCACGCAGAGCACGCAGGAAACCCCGGCCGCTCCCGCACAGGAGAGCACGCCCGCGGCCCCCGCCGCACAGCCTGCCGAGCCCGCGGCTCCCGCTGAGAAGGCGCCCGCAGACTACACCGGCACCCTGACCGTTTACTCTCCGCACGACTCCGACCCCCTGAACGACGGCGTCAAGGCCTTTGAGGAGGCCTATCCCAACGTCAAGGTCGAGGTCATTGCCGACGGTACGTCCAACCTGGTCAACAAGATCAGCGCTGAGGCGGCCAACCCCATCGCCGACGTGCTCTGGGGCGGCGGCGCCGATACGCTGGCTGCATACAAGGGCGTGTTCCAGCCCTATCAGCCCAGCTGCATCGACCTGATCGATTCCAACCTCTATGACGCTGAATACTATTGGATCGGCGAGTCCCCGCTGCCGATGGTCTTCATCGCCAACACCGACAAGATCCCCGAGAACGAGATCCCGCAGACCTGGAAGGATCTGGCGACCTTCGACACCGACAAGTACGGCAAGATCGCCATCGCCGATCCGACCTCTTCCGGCTCCGCGTTCACGCAGCTGTGCACCATCCTCTTCCTGTATGGCCAGGAGTCCGACGATTACGCCGCGGGCTGGGAGCTGGTCGGCCAGATCATCCCCAAGCTGGAGGTCAAGAACTCCTCCTCTCTGGCGCACAAGGACATCTTCGCGGGCGAGAATGCCGTTGGCATCACGCTTGAGAAGGCTGCCATCAAGTACACCGACAGCTTCATGAAGGTCGTTTACCCGACCGACGGCACCTCTGCCGTGCCCGATGGCGTCGCCATCGTGAAGAACTGCCCGAATCTGGAGCTGGCGCAGCTGTTCGTCGAGTTCGTGCTCGGCAAGGACTGCCAGACCAGACAGAACGCCGAGTGGGGCCGCCGCCCGATCCGCAGCGACGTTTCGCCCGTCGGCCTGCCGGAGCTGAGCAGCATCAAGCTGATGAACTACAACTTCGACTATGCCGCCAATAACGCGCCCGCCATCAAGGAGAAGTGGCAGGATATGCTCGTCGGCTGAGACCGAAGAGCGGATTCGGCAAATCAAAAAGGCGGGGGGATCCCCGGATCCCTCCGCCTTTTTCTATAAAAAGACCTGCGTTCAGCGCTGAAAGAAGCTTTGCCGGGTGGTTTCTTTCAACGCTGAAAACAAATTTTCGGAGGGAAAATCAACTATGAGCAATGCAGTCATCATCAAGGAAGCGGTGAAAAAGTACGGGGACTTCGTCGCGCTCAAGGGCGTGTCGCTGGATATCAAGGAGGGCGAGTTCTTTACCCTGCTTGGGCCTTCGGGCTGCGGCAAGACCACACTGCTGCGCATGATCGCGGGCTTTAACTCCATCGAGGGCGGCGAGTTCTACTTCGGCGACAAGCTCATCAACGCTGTGCCCGCGCACAAGCGCGACATCGGTATGGTGTTCCAGAACTATGCCATTTTCCCGCACCTGACGGTGGAGGAGAACGTTGCCTACGGCCTGAAGGCGCGCAAGGTGCCCTCTGCGGAGATTGCCCCGCGCGTCAAGGAAGCGCTGGAGCTGGTGCAGATCGCACATCTTGCCAAACGCAAGCCCAGCGAGCTTTCCGGCGGTCAGCAGCAGCGCGTGGCACTGGCGCGCGCGTTTGTCATCGAGCCGAGCGTCCTTCTGATGGATGAGCCGCTCTCGAACCTGGACGCAAAGCTCCGCGTGCAGATGCGCACAGTCATCAAAAAGCTCCAGCGCAAGCTCGGCATTACCACCATCTATGTTACCCACGATCAGGAGGAGGCACTGGCGATCTCCGACCGCATCGCCGTCATGAAAGACGGCGTCATCATGCAGTGCGGCACGCCGCAGGATATCTATGCAAAGCCGCAGAACCCCTTTGTTGCCGGCTTTATCGGCACGAGCAACTTCCTCGACTGCACCGTCTCCGCGGGCGGCGAGGTGACGGTGGAGGGCCTGCAGATCAAGGTACCCGTCCAGAAGGATTACACGGGCGCGGCAAAGCTCTCCGCCCGTCCGGAGCAGCTGTTTTTCGCGGACAGCGGTCTTCCCGGCGAGGTGCTGTTCTCTACGTTCCTCGGTGACTTTGTGGAGTACGAGGTGCGCCTGGCTGACGGGCAGGATCTGATCGTCAACGAATACACCAAGGACACCAACGCTGTCCATGAGGCGGGGGAGAAGGTGTTCCTCAACTTCGACCCCACGCGTATCAGCGTTTATGAAGCGGAGACGGAGGAGGTCATTACATGCTGAAGAAGAAAAACACGACCATCCCCATGTATATGGACCCGTGGTTCTGGGTCAAGCTGATGGTGTTCGTGATCTTCCTGCTGTTTCTGATCTGGCCGTTTTCCTCGATCATCACGAACGCGTTCAAAAGCTCAAAGGTCGATGGGCTTACGCTGGCGAACTTTCAGCGTTTCTTTACGAAAAAGTATTACTACGGCGCACTGAAGAACAGCGTCGGCATTTCGCTGGTGCCTACGGTGTTCGCCGTGGTGCTGGGCGTGCCGATGGCCTACTTCATGACGCGCTACAACGTATGGGGCAAGAAAGTATGGCATGTTCTGGCGATCCTGTCGCTGATGAGTCCGCCGTTCCTCGGCGCCTATGCGTGGATCATGCTCTTCGGCCGCGCGGGCTCCGTGACGACCTTCCTTGCCAACTACGGCATTGAGATCCCGACCATCTATGGTTTCGGCGGCATCAGCGCGGTGCTGACGCTCAAGCTTTATCCGTACATCTACATGTATACCTCCGGCGCGATGGAGAGCATCGACAGCTCGCTGGAGGAGTGCGCGGAGAACCTTGGCAGCGGCAAGCTGCGCCGCTTCTTTACCGTCACCATGCCGGTGGTCACGCCGTCCATCACGGCGGGTGCGCTGGTGGTGTTCATGAGCGCGCTGGCAGACTTCGGTACGCCGATGCTGCTCGGCGGCTCTGAGTTCCGCACCCTGCCCGTTCTGATCTACAACGAGTACCTGAGCGAAACGGGCGGCAACGGCAACCTTGCCTCCGCCATTTCCATCATCATCGTCATCATCACGCTGGTGATGCTGCTGGTGCAAAAGGTCTGGGTCAGCCGCCGCAACTATATCATGAGCGCCCTGCGTCCGCCGAAGGTCGTGGAGGCGCACGGCATGAAGCGGTTTCTCGTGACGCTGCCGGTGTTCCTCATCAGCTTCATTTCCTTCCTGCCGCAGGTGGTCGTCTGCGCCAGTTCCTTCCAGCATACGAACTATTCGAGTTTCATCGGCGGCTTTACGCTGGAAAACTACCAGAGCCTCGGTGCGCGCCTGTGGACGGCGATGCGCAACACGTTCACCTATTCGCTCACGGCGATGGTGTTCATCGTGGTCATCGGTATCCTGATGTCCTATGCCATCGTGCGCAAGAAGGGAAAGACCGGCGGACTGCTGGATATGCTGCTCATGGCGCCCTACGTCATCCCCGGCTCGGTGCTCGGCCTCTGCTACATTGTGACCTTTAACGTCAAACCGCTGATTTTGACGGGTACGGCGACGATCATCATCATCTCCTACGTCATCCGCAAGCTGCCCTACACCGTGCGAAGCGCCAGCGCGTTCCTCATGCAGATGGACCCCAGCGTGGAGGAGGCGTCCATCAACCTCGGCGTGCCGCCGATGCGCACGTTCTGGAAGGTGACGGCGCGCCTGATGCTGCCGGGCGTGTTCTCCGGCGCGATCCTCTCATGGGTGACGTGCATCAATGAGCTGAGCTGCTCGATCATGCTTTCTTCCGGTAAGAACAACACGCTGACCATCGCGGCCTACACCGATATCGTGCGCAACTCTGTCGGCTCCGGTGCGGCGCTTTCCGCGATCCTGACGCTTACGAGCGGGATCATCCTTGTCATCGCACTGAAGATCACCAACGGAAAGATCAAGGTGTAACACCATGTATAAAAATATCATTTTTGATATGGGCAACGTCCTGCTGCGCTTTGACCGCGACCTGTTCATGGAGCGTGCGGGCGTTACGGGCGACGACAAGACCCTGCTCATGCGGGAGGTCTACCTCTCACTGGAGTGGTCGCAGATGGACCGCGGCTCACTGACGGAAAAAGAGGCGGGCGACATCATCTGTGCGCGTGTCCCGGCGCATCTGCACGACGCGGTGCGCAAGCTGGTGGCATTCTATGACCGTCCCATCATCGGTTTTGACGGCATGTATGACCTGATCGCGGCGCTCAAGGAGAAAGGGTACGGCATCTACCTGCTTTCCAACGCCAGCCTTTGCCAGCACGACTACTGGCCGCGCCTGCCGGAGAGCAAGTTCTTCGACGGGACGCTGATCTCGGCGGACGTCAAGCTTGTTAAGCCGCAGCCGGAGATCTATCTGCTCCTGTGCCAGAAGTTTGGCCTCAGACCCCATGAGTGCCTGTTTATCGACGATTCGACCCTCAACATCGAGGGCGCGTACTATTGCGGGATCGACGGGATCGTATTCCACGGCGATGTTGCGGAGCTGCGCGAAAAGCTGGCGCAAAAGGGCGTGCTGTGACTGTGCACGGCAAAAAACGGAATACAACGCTAAGCGGCGCGCCCGTCTTTAAGACGGGCGCGCCGCTTATATCGTTATCCGAATTGCCTCAGTAAGAGAGAAGATGCAGCGTTTTGAGAGTGTTGCACATCGTTGCTGCAGCCTGCTCGCGCGTGACAGAGGCGTGGGGGTCGACGCTGGCCAACTGATCCGTATAGAGCATGTCGCCATACTGCGTCAAAACACTGCCGCCCACACGCGCCCAGGAAGCAAACTGGGAGAGTGCCGCGTCAGACGCAAGCTCGTCGTCTTTGAGCCTGAGCGCATAGTCGTCCGCATGGAAGTTGAGGAACCGGGCAAGGCGGCCCATCACGGTGATGAACTGCTCCTGCGTGAGCGTGCCGTTGGGATCGAACGTGCCGTCGCCGAGACCGGACACGAAACCAAGCAGCGACATGGCGTTGACATAGCCTGCGTACCAGCTGTCATCCGGTACGTCAGAGAAAATGCCGCCGATACGGCTCGTGACGTTGAGGGCCTGCGCGATCATGGCACAAAGCTGTGCGCGTGTAAGCGTGCCGTTGGGGTTGAAATGGTGGGACTCGTCGCCGAAGAGAATGCCGTAGGTGGCAAGGGTGTTGATCTGTGTGGCATAGGGGCTGTCCGACACATCGCTGAACGCGCGGGAGTCAGGCTTGATGTCGGGATACCGCGCGTATACGGATTCCAACGGGAGCGCCTCACTGTTGACCACGCCGTTGACCTTGGCGTCCGGCGGGAGCGCCGCGAGCAGCTCGCGCAGCACCTCAATATTCTCCCCGGCCGACGCCTGCGCGAGATCCACATAGAACTCGTGCTCGTTGAGCGTCAGGCACAGGTAATCGGATTCCTCCGGAAGCTTCGCCGTCAGAAGGTTCGCGACCGCACCCGTATATTCATCGGGGACATAGATGGTCGGAAGGACGCCGATGCGGTCGGTGGTGGCGCCGTCGGCGCAGTAGAAACGGTACTTTGTGACCTTCAGCGCGTCGTCGGTAAAGAGGTCGGGATACTGCAGCTGGTTGACAATGATCTGTGCAACGCCCTTTCCGTAGGTGCGAGGGCCGATCACGATGCCGGCGTTCTCGGCACGGATACCGCCGGCAAACAATTCGGCGGCGCTGGCGGACTGCTCGTTGACCAGAACGATGACGGGCTTTTCCGTCGAGGGCGCCGCGAGATAGAGCGTGGACGTCGTTTTGCCGTCGTGCTCGCGGTAGTGCAGCTTGGTGCCGAAACCGGTGAACATACCGAGCGCGGAAACCGCCGCGTCGGAGACGCCGCCGATGTTGTTGCGCAGATCCACGACCCAGAGGCGGGCGTCCGCCTCATAATTGTTGATTCCCTCGATAAAATATTCTTCCGTCTGGCTGCCGAAACTGTCGCAGTCAATGATGCCGATGTCGCCGTCTATGCTGGACTTGGTGTTGTGGATGACGAGCGTGCGGCGCTCGATGGTGTGGTGTTTCACCGAGCCGTCCGTGTGCCGCACGGTAACGTCGATCTGCGTGCCCGCCTCGCCCATAAAGAGTGTGCGGGCCGATTCCGAGGCGGGAACGCAGCTGACGCCGTCCACGGCGATAATGAGGTCGCCGGATACCAGACCGGCGTCCTTCGCGCCGCCGCCGTCGAGCAGTGTGATGATCCGGACGCCGTCGTCCGTGTACTCGATGCCGGCGCCGATGCCGGTGATGGTGGATTCCTTCTCCACAATGTCATTGAACTCCTTGACCTTCTCGGCGGTCATGTAATAGGTGAACGGGTCGCCGAGAGCCTGAAACACTTCGCCGAGCGTCTTTGCCTCGTAGACGGAGGCGGGGAGCGGATCGACGTACTGGTCTTCCAGCAGATGGATGGCGTCTTCCACGCTCAGCGCGCTTACCGGAGTCAGGCAAAGCGCGAAGACGCAGAGCAGGGCGACGAGGTGCCGGAACAGGTTCTTCATGTTTGGATTCCTTCTTTCGTATGCGATATACACTGCATTATATTCCTTGCGACGGGAAATGCAAAGGGAAATGTTGAAAACTATGGATAATTGGGCTATACTGAATAAAAAAATCGGCGGGAGGGCGCTATGGAACAGCAAAACGGAACGGGTACGCTCTATATTGTCGCGACGCCCATCGGCAATTCGCGTGATATGAGCGAGCGTGGACGCGAGATCCTGGAAACGGTGGATATCATCGCGGCGGAGGATACGCGGCGCAGCGTCGTGCTGCTCAACAAGCTGGGCATTCGCAACGACCTTTCCGCCAACCATAAGTTCAATGAGCACGGCAAGGCCAGATGGTTCCTGACCCAACTGATCGAGGGCAAGAGCATCGCCGTGATCACCGACGCGGGGACGCCCTGCATCTCCGACCCGGGCAACGAACTGATCAAGACCGCCGTGGAAAACGGCATCCGCGTCGTGGGCGTGCCCGGCGCCTGCGCCGCAGTGACGGCGCTGTCCATCTCCGGCTTTGACCTTTCAACGTTCTTTTTCTACGGCTTCTTCCCGCGGGAAAACGCCGACCGGCGCCGTGTGCTGGAGATGATGCGCAAGGGCGAAACGAAGACTTATGCTTTTTACGAATCGCCCAAGCGGATCATGAGTACGGTGGAATTTCTGGAAGATGCGGGCGCAGACGTGCGGCTGTGCCTTTGCAACGACATGACAAAGCTGCACGAAATGACTTTCCGCGGCACGCCCGCCGAGGTCAGGGCGCAGCTGCTTGCCAAGGGCAATTACGAAAAGGGCGAATACGCGATGGTTGTGGAGGTGCAGGACGAATACTTCCTTCGTGAGGTCGAACACGTCAGCACACCGGAGGCGCTGCTCGTTGACTGCATGGTACGAAACGACGTTACTGCAAAGGATGCAATCAAGCTGCTGCTCAAGGATGAGAACAACACTTACAGCAAGAACGAACTGTACGCCGCATCGCTTGCCTTAAAAACCCGCTTCGGCTGATGAGCCGGGGCGGGTTTTTTGTGCGAACCGCCGGGGAACGCCTTACAGCTTTGTGATGACCGGAATAACCATGGGGGAGCGTTTGGTCGCCTTGAAAAGATAGTTGCTCACGGCGCTCTTGATGGCGCCGCGCAGCTCGCCCATATCGCGGCTGCGGCGGCCGCGCACGCCCTCGGCGGCGGACATCGTCAGCTTTTTCAACTCCTGGATCAGTTCCTCGGACTCCTTGACGTAGATAAAGCCGCGGGTGATGATCTCCGGCTCTGCCAGCATATCGCCGTTTTGCGCCGATACCGGGAGCACCACGACCACCATGCCGTCCTCGGCCAGATGCTTGCGGTCGCGCAGCACCACTGCGCCCACGTCACCCACGCCGCTGCCGTCTACAAGAACCTCGCCCGCGTCGACCGCGCCGGGCTGGATTTTCATGGAGCGCGCGCCGATTTCAATCATGTCGCCATTTTCGCAGATGGCGATATTGCGGCTGTCCATACCCATGGACAACGCCAGATTCTTGTGAAGCTGGAGCATGCGCTGCTCGCCGTGGACGGGGATGAAATACTTGGGCTTGACAAGCGCGTGGATGATCTTCAACTCTTCCTGACAGGCATGGCCGGAGACGTGCAGCATGTCCGCGCGGTCATAAACGACGTCCACGCCTTTGCGGAACAACTCGTTGATGACGCGGGAAACCGTGTTCTCGTTGCCGGGAATGGCAGAGGCGGAGATGATGACCCGGTCGCCGGGGCCGACTTCGATCTGCTTGTGCTGGGAGAACGCCATACGGTACAGCGCGCTCATTTCCTCGCCCTGCGAGCCGGTTGTGACGATCACCTGCTTGTCGAGGGGGAGGGATTTGATTTTGTTCAGGTCGACCACCGTGTTTTTCGGCAGCTTCATGTAGCCAAGCTCTGCGGCGACCTTGGTGACGTTTTCCATGCTGCGGCCGGAAACGGCGACTTTGCGCCCGCTTTCGGCGGCGGCGTCGATGACCTGCTGAATGCGGTGGACATTGGAGGCAAAGGTCGTAACGATGATGCGCTGCTTGCAGCCGGCAAACAGCCGCTCAAAACTCTTGCCCACCAGCCGTTCGCTCATGGTATAGCCCGGGCGCTCGACGTTGGTGGAGTCGGCCAGCAGCGCCAGCACGCCTTCCTTGCCCAGCTGCCCGAAACGCGCGAGGTCGATGACCTCGCCGTCGATGGGCGTGGAATCGATTTTGAAGTCGCCCGTGTGAACGACGCAGCCCAGCCCCGTGTGGACGGCGAAGGCAACGCTGTCCGCGATCGAGTGGTTGACGTGGATGAACTCCACGGAGAACTTGCCCGCCTTGACGGTCATACCGCGCTCGACGGTGACGATCTTAGTCGACTTTGCCAGACCGTGCTCTTCCAGCTTGAGGCGGATCAGCCCCGCGGTCAGGCGGGTGCAGTAGATCGGCATGTTGACCTGCTTCAAGACGTAGGGGATCGCGCCGATGTGGTCTTCGTGCCCGTGCGTGATGAACAGGCCGCGAATACGCTTTTTGTTCTTGACAAGATAACTCACGTCGGGAATGACGCAGTCCACGCCGTACATTTCCTCGTCCGGAAAAGCCATGCCGCAGTCGATGACGATGATCTCGCCGGCATACTCGTATACGGTCATGTTCTTGCCGATCTCGTCCAACCCGCCGAGGGGGATAATTTTCAATTGTTCAGCCAATTTCGTTACACTCCTGTTTCTGAATATTCAAATTTGACCCTGACAGAAGCAAATGAGCGTACAACGACACAGAGACGTCCGTGCCTCGCGTTTCGCCCTGTTTCGCGAAACGAACCGGCATCCGGCGGCGTCTTGCTTCTGCTTATGGACTTTTTTATATATGTACCGTGCGGCGTCACACCCGCGCGGCAAATATCACTGTGGATAGAACGAGAACAGTATAACACGCTTGTCAAGGGGGTTATACACATTTTACAAAAAAACCTGAAAATTTTTAGTTGTGCCGACAGGGTGTTCTATGGTATAATATCCTATCCATATGCCTAATATGCCTGAAACCGTTTCCGAAAAGGAGTTCGAAACCTGTGGCAAAACGAATTACAAGGCTGACCGAGCCGAGTATGCGGCTCTATTTTACCTGCGTGGCGTTTTTCGCCGCGGCGACGTTTGTCGCCCCCATCCCGCGCATCCCGCTGGCGGTGGTGGAGACGCTGGTTGTCCTCGCGCTCTATTATAATTATCGCGTCACGGCCAAAAAACGCCGTGAGGCGATCCAGCGCTACATCGACGACGTGACGGACGACATGACCTCCGCGGACAAGGCGTCGATGCTCTCCGCGCCCATTGCAATGATGGTTTTCCGCCCCGATACGCAGGAGATCCTTTGGAGCAATGACAGCTTTCTTGCGCTCACGGGAATGCAGGAGAACGTCTTTGAAAACCGCGTGAGCGAGTCGTTGCCGACGTTTTCCTACCGTTGGCTGCTGGAGGGGAAGGACGAGGCGCCGGAGACCGTCATTGTGAACGACCGGCATTTCCGCGTTTACGGTACGCTCAGCCACCCCGGCGGCGTGCGGCGCAGCACGGTGCTCGCCACGACCTATTGGCTGGATGTGACGGAGACCGACGCCCTGCGTGCCGCCAGTGAGAAAAACCGTCCCATCGTCGGCATTGTCATGCTGGACAATTACGAAGAGCTGATGAAGGCGGGCACCGAGGCGTCGCGTTCGGCGAATCTGGCGCGCATCAACGAAAAACTCAGCACCTGGCTGGAGGGGTCGGAGAGCCTGTTCTGCCGTCTGGACCGCAACCGGTTCCTGTTTGTGATCTCGCAGGAGAAGTATGAGATGCTGGCGCAGGCAAAGTTTTCCGTGCTGGACGCCGTGCGCGAGGTCGTGACCGAGGATGGCGTTGCCGCAACGCTTTCCATCGGCGTCGGCAAGGATGTGGACGACTTTGCCACGCTCTACCAGTATGCGATGCTGTCCATCGAAATGGCGCTCTCCCGCGGCGGCGATCAGGTCGTTGTGCGCAACCAGTTGGATTTTGAATTCTACGGAGGCCGCTCTCAGGCGTCGGAGAAGCGCACAAAGGTCAAATCCCGCGTGATGGCGAATGCGCTGGGAGAACTGATCTCCGATGCGTCGCAGGTGTTCATCATGGGACACCGGCACGCGGACATGGATGCCGTGGGCGCGGCGGCGGGCGTGGCGTGCATTGCGCGCAAGCGCGGCAAGAAGGCCCATATCGTCATCGACATGGGGAACAATGCTTCCGAGGCTGTCCTTGCGCGGCTGTCGGAACTGCCGGAATACGCCGACACCTTTATCAGCGGCAACGACGCATTTATTATGGCGCGTTCGGGGGCACTGCTGGTGGTGGTGGACACGAACCGCCCCGACTTCGTCGAATCCGAGCCGCTGCTCGACGCCTGCAACCGTGTGGCGGTTATCGACCACCACCGGCGCGCCGCAAGCTATATCGAGAGCGCCGCGCTCAACTTCCATGAGCCTTACGCTTCCTCGGCGTCGGAACTGGTGACGGAGCTGCTGCAATACCTCTGTGATCCGGGCGACATTCTGCGCGCGGAGGCGGAGGCGCTGCTGGCGGGCATGGTGCTGGACACGAAGAACTTTACCCGGCGGACGGGCGGGCGCACCTTTGAGGCGGCGGCATACCTGCGCCGCGCGGGCGCGGACACGTCCGATGTGCAGCGCTTGTTCCAGGGCGACCTGAACGATATGATCGAGCGCTATAACATCATCCGCCATGCGGAAATGTACCATGAGGATATTGCCGTCGCCGCGCTGGATGACGAAGTGGACCGCGTCACCGCGGCCAAGGCGACCGACGAGTTGCTGACCCTGCGGGGCGTGCGCGCGTCCTTTGTCCTCTATCGCCACGGCACGGGCGTTTATCTTTCCGCACGCTCGCTGGGCGAGATCAACGTGCAGATCATTATGGAAAAACTCGGCGGCGGCGGTAACTCCACCACGGCGGGCGCGCAGGTGCCGGACGGTACGGTGGAAGTGGTGCGCGAGCAGCTGCTTGCCGTGATAGATGAATACTTCGAGGAATAATTAAAAATAAATCAACAGACAGGAGATTTGACCATGAAAGTTATTTTACAGCAGGACGTCAGAGGACAGGGTAAGAAGGGCGAGCTGATTGACGCGGCCGAGGGCTATGCGCGCAACTTTCTGCTGCCCCGCAAGCTGGCGGTCCCCGCCACGGCGGATGCCGTCAATACCATGAACCTCAAGGAGGCGGCGCGCCGCAAGGAAGCGGCGGAGAACCGCGCCGCGGCCGTTGCCGCGGCAGACCGGCTGCGGGGCAAGACCGTCAGGATCGCCGCCAAGGGCGGCGCGGGCGGCAAGCTCTTCGGCGCCGTTACGGGCAAGGAGGTTTCCGAGGCGCTTTCGGCGCAGCTCGGTGTCGAGGTTGCGAAGCAGCAGATCGTGATGGACCCGATCAAGACCTTTGGCACGCATGAGGTCAAGGCGAAGCTCGGTTATGAAGTCAGCGCCGGATTTTCGGTGGAGGTTGTTGAGGAAACGTAAGGAGGCGCATCCCCATGCCCATGGACGAAGAGATCCTATATCGCCAGATGCCGCACAATACAGACGCGGAGCAGGCGGTGCTGGGCGCTATGCTCCGCGACGCGGGCTGCGTCAAGGACGTGATGGAAAAGCTGCGGCCGGAGGATTTTTACCTGCGGCAGAACCGCAAGGTGTTTGAAACCATCCAGTCCATGTTTCTCTATAACCGGCCCATCGATGCGCTGACCGTTTTGGGCGAAATGGAGCGCAACGGCTCGTTTGATTCGGAGGCGTCGGACGCGGGCGCATTGCGCGCGTATCTCGCGGAGCTGATGGAGGTCACGCCGACGGCGGCAAACGTGCTGGAATACGCAGATATTGTACTGGACCGGTCGCTGCTGCGCGCCGTTGCAACCGCGGCGGATGAAATCACGCGGCTTGTGCAGGAGGGCGAAGGCGGCGCGAAGACGGTGCTTGAGGCGGCGGAGCAAAAGATCTACGCCGTGCGCCGCGGGCGCAGCGCACAGGATATGGAACGCATCGGCCCGGTGCTGCAGGGCGTGCTTGACCACCTGGCCGAGCTCTCTGCCAGCGACGGCAAGACGCAGCCGGGCCTGCCCATCGGCTTTTCCGCCATCGACGACAAGACCGCCGGCCTGGGCGACAGCGACCTGGTTCTGCTGGCGGCCCGTCCCGGTATGGGCAAGACCAGCCTTGCGCTGAACATCGCGCTGAACGTTGCAAAGTCCACGCGAAAGGCGGTGGCGGTGTTCTCGCTGGAAATGTCGAAAGAACAGCTTGTCACGCGCATTTTGTCCAATGAGGCGACGGTGGAAAGCCAGCGCCTGCTGACCGGCAATCTGCGCGAATCGGACTGGGTGCGTATCGCCAACGCCAGCGCGGTGCTCAGCCCGCTGGACATCCGCATCGACGACAATCCGCTGCTTACCGTTGCGGATATGAACGCCAAGTGCCGCCGCATCGACGATCTGGGACTTGTCGTGGTCGACTACCTGCAATTGATGACCTCGGCGGGCGGGAACGGCGGAGCGCGCAGCGAGAGCCGGCAGCAGATGGTCAGCGACATGTCGCGTATGCTTAAGATCATGGCAAAGGAACTGAGCGTTCCGGTGCTGTGCCTTTCGCAGCTTTCCCGTGCCAACGAAAAGCGTGAGGATAAGCGGCCCATGCTTTCCGATCTGCGCGACTCCGGCGCCATCGAGCAGGATGCGGATATCGTGATGTTTATTTACCGCGACGACTATTACAAAGAGGATTCCGAGCAGCATAATATTGCTGAATGTATTATCGCAAAGAACCGCCACGGCTCCACGGGCAAGGTGAATCTGGCGTGGTCGCCCGAGTACACGACCTTTTCGACCTATGAGGGCCGCTATGAGGATGGGGACGAATGGTGACCCTGCCGGAAGCGGAGGCGCTGGCAAAGCGTTTCGATATGTTGCCCGCGGACGCGCTTGTGCTGGCGGCGGTCTCCGGCGGCGTGGATTCGATTTCGCTGCTGCACTGGCTGCATGCGCGCGGGACACGTGTCGCCGCGGCGCACCTGCATCACGGGCTGCGCGGCGAGGCGGCGGATGGCGATGAAGCGTTTGTAAAGGAATTCTGCTTGACACGTGGGATTCCGTTCTATGTGGAGCATGCCAACGTCGGCGCGCTGGCGGCGCGTATGGGCGTTTCCACGGAGGAGGCGGGACGCGCGGCACGCTATGACTTTTTGGAGCGGACGGCGCAGGAAATCGGCGCGGCACGGGTTGCGACCGCCCATCACGCGGACGACAATGCCGAGACGCTGCTGTTCCAGCTTGTGCGCGGGGCGCGCAGCGGCCTCGGCGGCATTGCACCCGTGCGGGGCATTTACATCCGCCCTTTTCTCGGCGTGACGCGCGCGCAGATCGAGGCGTATGCCGACGCGCACGGCATCGGGCACAGGCTGGACGTGATGAATCTGGATGACGCCTATGCCCGCAATTATATCCGCCACGAGGTCATGCCGCGGCTTGCGCGGATCAATGCCGCCGCTGCGGCGCATATGGCGCAGACCGCACAGACATTGCGCTGCGAAGGGGAATATCTGGACAGCCTCGCGGCGGAACGGCTGGAGCAGGGCGGCGCGCTGCTGGGCGCGGCACGCGTGAGCGTGCCGTGCAAAACGGTCAACGCCGCGCCGGAGGCGCTTCGCGGGCGTATGGTGCGGCAGCTGCTGGATGCGCTGGCGGTTGGCAAACGCGATTTTACCGCGCGGCATTATGCTGCCATCGAAAATCTGTGTGTGAGCGAGTATGGAACGCATCTCGACCTGCCGCACGGCGTTTCCGCGGAGAAGCGGGGCGGCGTGCTGCGGCTGGAGCTACGTGAAAAAGTGACTAAAAATACAATATTGAAATAATCAGAATGCGGGAGGGAAAAACTATGGCAAAAAGCACGATGGATCAGGATCTTTGCAAGGTACTTTTCAGTGAGGAGCAGATCAAAGCACGCGTACAGGAGCTGGGCGACGAGCTGTTCGACCGTTTCCGGGACAAGAACCCGCTGTTTGTCGGCGTGCTCAAGGGTTGTTTCCTGTTTATGTCCGATTTGGTGCGTGCCTGCCAGATCAAAAGCGAGATCGAGTTTATCGCCGTTTCGTCCTATGGCAACGGGTATGAGAGCAGCGGCAACGTGCAGATCACGCGCGATTTGCAGCACGACATCACGGGGCGCGATCTGATCGTGGTGGAGGATATCCTCGATTCCGGCAACACGCTCTACTTCCTCACGCAGTACTTTAAGGCGAAAGGTGCGAACAGTGTGACCATCGTGACGCTGCTTGACAAGCCGGCGCGCCGTGAAAAGCCCATTCAGGCGGACTATGTGGGCTTTGAGACGCCGGACGAGTTTGTGGTCGGTTATGGTCTGGACTTCAAGCAGCAGTATCGCAACGTGCCCTATATCGGCGTGATGAAGCCGGAACTGTACCAGTAAGCGGCGCGTTGCAGAACCCCCAAAGGAGGCAGCTTATTTGACACAACAGGGAAAACGCCCCAATCTGTTTCTTTTTCTTGCCATCGCACTGGCCGTGCTGTCGGTGTTCGGCTATCTGCGTCAGCCGCAGGTGACACAGCCGTCTTACGCGGAGGTGCGGGCGCTGTTTGAACAGGAAAAAGTGAAAGCATTCACCGTAACCGACAATACGCTTACGCTGACCCTGCGGGAGAAGACGGCAGACGGCCGCACGACGGTCACCAAGGAGCTGTACGACTTCGACCTGTTCTTCGACGATCTGGGCGGGCTGATCGAGGCGCAGAAGGCTGCGGGTATTCTGGAGGATTACGATTACCGCGCCGACCATTCGCCGAACTATGTGGCCATGCTTTTGCCCTATATTGTGGCGATCCTCGGCATCTTTGCCATTTGGTATTTCATGTCCGTGCGAGCGGGGGGCAGCGGCGGAGGCGGCAATATGGCACGCTTCGGCACCGCCGCCGTGCAGCACGGCAAGGACAGCAAGCGCCCCACGACGTTTGCCGATGTGGCGGGCGCGGACGAAGAAAAAGAGGAGCTGCGGGAGATCGTTGATTTTCTCAGCGAACCGCAGAAGTTCATCGACCTTGGCGCGCGTATTCCGAAGGGCGTGCTGCTCGTTGGGCCTCCGGGCACGGGCAAGACCCTGCTCGCACGCGCCGTGGCAGGCGAGGCGGGTGTGGAATTCCTTTCCATTTCCGGCTCCGACTTTGTGGAGATGTATGTCGGCGTCGGCGCAAGCCGTGTCCGCGACCTCTTTGAACAGGCGAAGAAGGTCGCGCCCGCCATCGTCTTCATCGACGAGATCGATGCGGTCGGCCGCCAGCGCGGCACCGGCCTCGGCGGCGGCCACGATGAGCGCGAACAGACGCTCAACCAGCTTCTCGTTGAGATGGACGGCTTCGGAACAAACGAGGGCGTCGTCGTCATGGCGGCAACCAACCGCGTCGATATTCTGGACCCCGCGCTGCTGCGCCCCGGACGTTTTGACCGCCAGGTCTATGTCGGCCTGCCGGATATCAAGGGACGCGAGGAGATCCTGCAGATCCACACCAAGAACAAGCCGCTCGGTGAGGACGTCGATCTCAGACAGGTTGCGCGCGGTACGTCGGGTTTTTCGGGCGCCGATTTGGAAAATTTGGCCAACGAGGCGGCGCTCCTTTCCGCACGGCGGGATAAAAAGTTCATCGGCAAGGCGGAATTCGATGAAGCGGAGATCAAGGTCATCGCGGGGCCGGAGAAGAAAAGCCGCGTCGTTACGCCGCATGAGCGCAAACTGACCGCATACCATGAAGCGGGGCACGCGGTCGTTATGCGTGCGCTGCCGACGCATGAGCCTGTGCACCAGATCACCATTGTTCCCCGCGGTCAGGCGGGCGGCATGACCATTGCACTGCCGGAGGAGGACCGCTCGTTCCAATCCAAACAGTATATGGAGGAGCAGATCGTCTCCCTGCTGGGCGGACGCGTGGCGGAGGCGCTCATGCTCGGCGATATTTCCACGGGCGCGTCCAACGATATCCAGCGCGCCAGCCGGATCGCACGGCGCATGGTCACGGTTTACGGCATGAGCGAAAAGCTCGGCGCGGTGTCCTTTGAAACGGGACACGACGAAATATTCATCGGCCGTGAGATGGCGCGCTCCAAGCCCTATTCCGAGCAGGTCGCGGCGCAGATCGACGCCGAAGTCAAAGCGATTGTCGACGCGGCCTACCGCCGATGCGAGGAGATACTGAATCGCGACCGGACGCATCTGATCGCGGTTGCAGAGTATCTGTTGCAGAATGAAACGATGAGCGCTGAGGAATTCAACGCCGTTTTTGTGCAAGCTGACTAGTACAAATGTCCTTGACACGCGGACATCCGGAAGTGCTTTCGGAAATGAAAGCGACGTTTGTCCGCGATAAGAGGACAGATACACCGCCGTAGACGGACATAAACCGCCGGTGGGGGGCAAAATTCTGGACGATTTGCCCCTTGCCAGCGGTTTTTTGTTGGTTTACAATGTCTGCAATTGCAAACGCATATTAAAAAATGTGATTCGCACGGCGTTTGCATAAATTGAGGAGGGTATGAACCATGAAGAAGCTGTTTGCACTTGTTCTTGCACTCGCAATGGTATTGTCGCTTGCCGCGTGCGGCGGAAGCAGCAGCGGCGGCTCCGGCGATAACGGCGGCAGCACCGCGGGCGATGTCGTGAAGATCGGCGTATTTGAGCCGCAGTCCGGCGACAACGGCGCCGGCGGCAAGCAGGAGATCCTCGGCATGCAGTATGCCAACACCGTGACCCCGACCGTCGAGATCGGCGGCAAGACCTATAATGTTGAGCTGGTGTACGCGGACAACGCGTCCTCCAACGACAAGGCGCCCACCGCAGCGCAGACGCTGATTTCCGGCGGCGTCAGCGTTGTGCTCGGCTCCTACGGCTCCGGCGTGTCCATTGCCGCGGGCGATACGTTCAAGGCGGCGGGCGTGCCCGCGATCGGCGTCACCTGCACCAACCCGCAGGTTACCTCCGGCTGCGACGTGTACTTCCGCATTTGCTTCCTGGATCCGTTCCAGGGCACCGTTCTGGCGAACTATGCCAAGAATGAGCTGGGCGCGACCAAGGCTTACTGCCTGAGCAAGCAAGGCGACGACTACTCCGGCGGTCTGGTGAACTACTTCGTGCAGGCGTTTGGCGCTGCGAACTGCGTCCAGGAAACCTTCCCGGAGGGCACCAGCGACTACTCCACCTATATTACCAATGCCCAGAACCAGGGCTGCGACGTGTTCTTCTCCCCGGTCTCCACCGAAGCGGCGGCGCAGATCATTGCAAAGGCGAATGCGCAGAGCCTCGGCATGCCGATCCTCGCGGGCGATACCTGGGATTCCAACGTCATTCTGGAAGCTGCAAAGGGCAGCGATCTGAAGATCTGCGTGACGACCTTCTATCAGGAGGGCGCGGATGCCAACTTTGACGCGGGCATCAAAAAGTGGATCAACGAAGACGCCACCGCCAAGGCGAACAACGGCGGCAACGACGAGCTGGCGGCGGTCACCGCGATGGGCTACGACGCCTACTATGTGGCGCTGGAGGCGATCAAGGCGGCGGGTTCCACCAATCCGGCGGACGTGCTTAAGGCCCTGCCCGGCGTCAACTACACCGGCGTGACCGGCGCCATCGCCTTTGACGATATCGGCGACGCCAAGCGCGACAGCGCCTTCGTCAAGGAGTGCAACACCACGACCGGCGTGTGGGACTTTGTTACGGTTGCCACGGTCGGCTGAGGGAAAACGCGGTAGATGACACCTGACCGGCGGGAGCACGCGCTCCCGCCGGTTTCCGCAAACCAGACAAACGCTGCAAGAATGGGAGGGGGAACCCTGTGAACTTATGGAATACCGTGCTGCCGTATATCCTTTCGGGTATTTCGGTAGGCGGGCAATATGCCCTGATCGCCGTGGGCTATACGATGGTCTACGGCATCCTGCGCCTGATCAATTTTGCCCACGGCGATGTGTTCATGGTCGCGGGACTGATGATGGTTTACTTTGCGGCGGCGATGCCGCTTTACGCGGCGATCCCGCTGATGATCCTGCTGACCGTGCTGCTCGGCTTTACGATTGAGCGCGTGGCGTACAAGCCACTGCGTACCGCGCCGCGCATGTCGGTCATGATTTCCGCCATCGGCGTGAGCTATTTGCTGCAAAACCTCGCGCTGTATATTACGGGCGGACTGAACAAGAACTATCCCGAGATCCCGTGGATCTCGGATAAAATCACCGTGTTCGGCGCGACGACGACGCGCGTCACGGTCATTACGCCGTTTCTGACGGTGGTGCTGGTGTTTGCACTGGTGTTCCTGATCAACAATACAAAGATCGGCATGGCGATGCGCGCGGTGTCCAAGGACTTTGAAACGGCGGAGCTGATGGGTATTCGCATCAACAATGTCATTTCGGCGACCTTCGTCATCGGCACCTTTCTTGCCGCCGTGGGTTCGCTGCTGTTCTTCTCCAACTATCCCGGCATTGTGCCGACCTCCGGCGCCATGCCCGGATTGAAAGCCTTTGTTGCGGCGGTGTTCGGCGGCATCGGCTCCATCCCCGGCGCAGTGGTGGGCGCGTTTATCATCGGCATTTCCGAGAGTCTGATCAAGGGTCTCGACACCATTTTGCTCACCCGCGGGCTGATCGCCGAGCAAATGGATTTCTCGACGTTTTCCGACGCCGTGACCTTTGTGCTCCTCATCGTCATTCTGGTCTTTAAGCCGACGGGCCTGTTCGGCGAGAAGACCACGGACAAGGTCTGAGGGGGGAGGTGCGGATATGATCGACAAACAGGCAACAAAACGCAAAAACCTGATCTCCCTCATTGCCGTGCTGGCCTTTCTTGCCCTGGTGCTGGCGCTGGATCAGATCATCAAGCCGACGAGCCGGATGTATATGCTGCTCACCGTGCTGCAAAAAGGCTCGGTCTACGCTCTCGCCGCCGTTTCCATGAACCTGCTGAACGGCTTTACGGGGTTGTTCTCCCTCGGCCACGCCGGATTCATGCTCATTGGCGCATATACCTATGCCATCTTCTCCATCCCGTCCGATGCGCGTGACACCGTATACCAGTATTTTGATGCGGCAGTGCGCATTTCCTTCCCGGAGTTGCTGGGCAACGCCCTCGGCGGGTTCGGCACGGCGCTGGGTGTGCTGATCTCCGTGCTGCTGGCGGGACTGGTTGCGGCGGTGTTCGCATATCTCATCGGCCTGCCCGTGCTGCGCCTCAAGAGCGATTACCTCGCCATTGCGACGCTGGGCTTTGCGGAAATCATTCGCGCCATCTTCCAGTGGAAGAAACTCGGACCGGTTACCAACGGCTCCAACCTTTTAAAGAATTTTGCGCGCTGCTCGACGTTCAAGCTGGAGCTGGGCGGTACGACGCTGAGCCTGTCCACCTTTGTTCCCGTGCTGATTGCAACGGTCTGCATTGCGGTCATTGTGCTGCTGGTGAATTCGACCTATGGACGCGCGTTCAAGGCCATTCGCGACGATGAGGTTGCCGCCGAGGCCATGGGCATCAACCTTGCACGCCACAAGATGCTCTCGTTCTGCACAAGCTGCTTCTTCGCCGGCGTGTCCGGCGCCTCGATGGCGATGGTGCTTTCCATTGCACAGGCGAACAACTTTAAATCTGCCATGACCTATGAGATCCTGCTCATGGTCGTGCTCGGCGGTATCGGGTCCATTTCCGGCTCCGTCATCGGTGCGATGCTGTTTATTTCCGCATCCGAATGGTGGCTGCGCGGTCTCGACTCCGGCACCTTCCTCGGCATCAATGCGCCGGATGTGTTCCGCAATGGTTTCCGTCTCGTCGTGTTCTCGATCATCATCATGATCGTCGTGCTGTTCTTCCGAAAGGGCATCATGGGCGACCGCGAGCTGCCGGAGGTGCTGGGAAACCTGCTGCGCAGGCACGCGTCGAAACCGGCGGTAAAGGAGGCGCAGGGCAATGAGTGAGAAAAAGAATGTCCTGCGTTTGGACAACATCACGATGCAGTTCGGCGGCGTCGTCGCCGTGGACGACCTTTCCATGGAGGTCAACGAGGGCGAGATCGTCGCGCTCATCGGCCCGAACGGCGCGGGCAAAACCACCGCGTTCAATGCCATTACCGGCGTTTACGAGCCGACGAACGGCATGGTATCTTTCCTGGGTGCGCCCGTGGTGCGCAACCATCCGCAGGGGAAGATGAAAAAACAGTACAAGGGGTCCAACGCGGAAAAATTCGCAAGCGATCCCGTGCTGAACCCAACGCCCGACAAGCTGACGGCGCTGGGCATGGCGCGTACGTTCCAGAACATCCGCCTGTGGAAAACACAGAGCGTGTTTGACAATGTGCTCATCGCCAAGCACATGCTGCGCACCAGCAATTTCTTCTCCGCCACCTTCCGCGGCAACCGCGCCGAGGAGGAGAAACAGCGCGAAGAGGTGCTGGAACTGCTGAAGATCGTCGGGCTGGAGGACGTGCAGCATGAGCTGGCGACCAGCCTGCCCTACGGCAAGCAGCGCCGTCTGGAAATCGCACGTGCGCTGGCAACGAAACCAAAGCTGCTGATGCTCGACGAACCGGCGGCGGGCATGAATCCGCAGGAGACCGACGAGCTGACGGCGTTCATCGGGCGCATCCGCAGCGAGTTTAACATGACCATCCTGCTCATCGAGCACCACATGGATCTGGTCATGGACATCTCCGACCGCATCTACGTCATCGACTTCGGTAAATTGATCGCCAACGGCACGCCGGAAGTCATTCAGAACGATCAGCGCGTCATCGACGCGTATCTGGGGGTGGAAGACGATGCTTAAAATCGAAAACCTCCAGGTTGCCTACGGCGGCATTCAGGCGCTGCGCGGCATTGACCTCGAAGTGCCGGACGGCAAGATCGTTACCCTCATCGGCGCAAACGGCGCGGGCAAATCCACGACGCTGCGTACGATCTCCGGCCTTGTCAAGGCAACGGCCGGTTCCATCACCTATGATGGCACGGAACTGCTGGGCAAGCCCATCAACCAGATCCTGGCGGCGGGCATTGCGCAGGTTCCGGAAGGGCGGCGCGTGTTTGCCAACCTGACGGTGCTGGAAAACCTCAAAGCCGGCGCGTATCTGCGCAAGGACAAGGACGGCATCGAAAAGGACATCAAATGGGTCTACGAATTGTTCCCACGACTGGAAGAGCGTTCGTGGCAGCTTTCGGGTACGCTTTCCGGCGGCGAGCAGCAGATGCTGGCAGTGGGGCGCGGACTGATGTCCCGCCCGAAGGTGCTGATGATGGACGAGCCCTCCCTCGGCCTTGCGCCGCTGGTGGTGCAGGGCATCTTTGAGATCATCCGGGAGATCAACCGCCAGGGCGTGACGATCCTGCTGATCGAGCAGAACGCCAACATGGCGCTCAAAACCGCTGACCTCGCCTATGTTCTGGAAACGGGACGCATCACCATGAAGGGCACCGGCGCGGAGCTGCTGGCAGACGAGAGCGTGAAGGAAGCTTATCTCGGCAAAAAGAGAAAATAATACAAGAAGGAGAACGCCGACAGCGTTCTCCTTCTTGTATTATAAAGACTTATTCCTTTGCGCCTTCCAGCACATCGGCGACGGGAGAGAGTGCCTCGCTGCGCATCTCTTCGATCCGACCCTCGTCCACGAGCTTGGTGAGCGCGGGATCGATGGGCATTTGCGCCAGCAATGCCAGACCGTGCCGGCGGGCGGCCTCTTCGGCCTTGCCCTCGCCGAAGAGGAAAATCTTCTTTCCGCAATCGGGGCAGGGGACGTAGCTCATGTTTTCCACAAGGCCGACAATGGGTACACCCATCTTCTCCGCCATTTTTACGGCTTTCTCCACGACCATGCTGACGAGGTCCTGCGGCGAAGTGACGACCACAATACCGTCCAGCGGGATCTGCTGGAAGACATTAAGGGATACGTCGCCCGTTCCCGGCGGCATATCAACGAACAGATAGTCCACGTCCCAGATCACATCCGTCCAGAACTGCTGGACAACGCCGCCGATGACGGGGCCGCGCCAGATGACGGGATCGGTCTCATCGTCCAGCAGTACGTTGATGGATATGACCTGAATACCGCTTTCACTGACGCAGGGCAACAGTGCGTCGTCGGTGCCGATCGCTTTTTCGTGGATACCGAACGCCTGCGGGATCGACGGACCGGTCACGTCCGCGTCCATGATGCCGACGGTGTACCCGCGGCGGCGCATCAACACGGCAAGCTGGCTGGTGACCATGCTTTTGCCGACGCCGCCCTTGCCGGACACGATCCCGTACACATGGCGCACGGTTGCCTCGGGATGGTGCTCCTTGAGCAGCGACTGGGGCGATGTGCGGGAGGCGCAGCTTTCTCCGCAGGTGGAACAGTTGTGGGTGCAGTTTTCGATGGTTTCGCTCATCTCTGGTTCTCCTTATATATCATAATGTCAGAATCGTTACGTTTTCCTGTCCCTGCAGGCAGGCTGCCTCGCGGTGCTGACAGGTGAGCAGGAGGATCTGGCGCGACTTTGCCGCTTCGCAAAGCAGACGCAGCGCGGCGCGGCAGCGTGTGTCGTCAAAACTGACGAGCGCGTCGTCCAGCACAAGCGGGACGTGCTTCTCGGCGGGCAGCACCATGTCGCATACCGCGAGGCGCACCGCAAGATAGAGCTGATCGCCTGCGCCCTGACTGAGCAGCGCCGCGTCGCGGGCGACGCTCTCACCGGATTCGGAAGCGAGGGCGTGGAATGTCCGGTCAAGGGAGACGGCGTCGTATTTGCCGTCCGTCAGGGCGGAGAAATACTCTGCCGCCCGTTTGCCCAGCTCGGGGGAAAAGTGGTTTTGCAGCGCCGTGTTTGCGCGCTCCAGCGTTTCCATGGCAAGCGCGATCGCGTCGTACTCCTCCTGCGCTGCCGCGAGGCGGGCTTTCTTCTCCTCCAGCGCATTTTCCAGTTCGCTTGCGCTGCCCAGAACGTGCAGCCGCCCGGTAATGTAGTCGACGCGGCTTTGCGCCTCGGCACGGCTCTGTACCGTGTGCTCCAGTTCGTGGCGCAGAACATCGGCGGAGCGCTCCGGACGCTTGGCGGGATAGGCCGGTACGCCGGCAAGATCGGGCCAGGGAAACGCGTCATACGCATGCCGGCGGATCTGCACGTCCGTTTCCATCTGCGCAAGCATATCATAGCGCGCCAGGTTTTCGTGGATATAGGTGCTGGCACTGATAAAATCTCCGGCGGGGATATCCGCATAAATTGCGGCGAGAGCCTGCTCGCTCGCGGTTTTGAGCGCGGCACAGGACGCCTCGGCATCCCGCAGCGCCGTCTCCAGCTCGCTGCGTTCCTGCCCATGCTTGCGGCGCAGCTCCCGTGCGTGGAGCGATTCCAGCGTGAAAAGCACGGCGAACAGCACAACTGTGGAGGCGGAGGCGAGCAGGATGGGCGATGGTATGGGCAAATCCGCCAACAGTGCCGCGGGTGGAAAAACGGCGCAGAGAAGGAGCAGAACAAACCAGATGGCCGCAATGGGACGGATGAAAGACGGCTTTGGACGCGCGTCGAAATGGTTCAGCGCCAGCTCGGCATCCTGCTTTTGAGCGCTTGCCTCACGGATCCGGCGCTCCAGATCCTCTACCGTGTGCAGGCGCGAACGGTTTTCGTCCAGCACTTCCCGCGGCGGGATATGGGTATCCTCCAGCATTCGCCGAAACAGCCGGGCTTCCCGCGCCGCCTTGTCGGCAGCACGTTTCATCTGTTCACGCGCGGCGAATTGTTCCTGCTTGTCCGCGATATCATGCGTTGCCAGATCGGCGCGCAGCGCCGTTTCCGTGCCGCGGAGCGCGGCGAGCGTTTCCTCTGCGTCGGTGCGCTCCGCCTGCAGCGTGCGCAATTCCGTGAGCGCCGCCGTATCTGCCTCGATCTCACGCTCAAGGGATGGGATCAAACCGTTGCGCGCATTGGAACGGCGGGCGTTGAGCTGCTTTTTGAGCGCTGCGGCGGCTTCCGTATAGGATGTGCCCTCTTCACCTGTGGTGATCAGGGCGGCGATGCGCCGCTCCAGTTCTGCGTTCTGATCGATGGCAAGCCCGCATTGCCGGATAAACGCGCTGCGTTCATAGACTTCGCGAGGCACGCCCAACAAGATCTCACCGCAGTCTGCGGCGTTCAGATCCGGCACATCGTTGCCGGTGCCGGTGTAGGTTGCGGAGAAACGCCCCATCGGACTGTTGGAGCGCGCCGTGTCCCGGCGCAGCGTGACATCGCCGAGCGAGTCATCCGTCAACTCCAGCGTGCCCTGCATTGGCGCGCCGGACCAGGGCAGATAGCGGTTCTTATCCGCAAGTGCGCCGCGGTCGCGTGTCGGCAGTCCGTAAAGCATGGCGCGCAGACAGGCTGTGAGTGTGGACTTGCCTGCCTCGTTCGGCGCTTCGATGATGTTGAGCCCAGGGGAAAAGGTGAGCGTGCGCCGCTCCAGTTTTCCGAATGTGGCGTCCAACCTGCGTAACAGCATGTGTTTCTCCCTCTGAAAAGTCGGTAAAATATAGTATATCATAACCTATATAGTTTGTCTGCACCGCGGCGCGAAAAAATTTTAAAAAAAGTAAAAAAAGGTCTTGACATTTTGGGGAACACCGAGTATAGTATCAACTGTTCCGCGGTTGAGCCGCTCGACGAGAGAGCAAAACCGAGTGGAGCGAGTACCTTGTAAATTAAACAACGAATGCAAGACAAAGCACCAGAGTTCGGTGTCGAAAGACACT
>CACZPK010000024.1 GCA_902783035.1 Oscillospiraceae bacterium | reverse complement strand
CTCATTTCCGACGCGACGCAGCAGCAGACCCACGACGTGGCGCAGGTCAGCGTCGGCATCGACCAGATCTCCAGCGTCGTGCAGACGAACTCCGCGACGGCGGAGGAGTCCGCGGCGGCGTCCGAGGAGCTGTCCGGTCAGGCGAACCTGCTCAAGGAGCTGGTCGGCCGCTTTACGCTCAGCAATGAGCCGGTGAACAAGCGCTCCGCTGGCTCCGCCAGAGCATCCGCAGCCTCCGAACCTGCCGCTGCGCCTGCCACCGGGCGCTACAGTGCGCCGTCTTCCGGCAGCGGTTACGTTGGCAGCGACAAGTATTGAGCGCGGGTCTTGCGTACATAACAGCAAAACAAAAGGCAGCCTCCGCACGGGGGCTGCCTTTTTTACGGGAGGAAACGATGATTCGACGATTTTGCACAGCAGATGCCGACAGGGTTGCGGATGTGGTGCGTACAACGCTGCGTGTGACCAATGCGCAGGACTACGAGGCAGATTTTCTGGAGGCGTTTGCACAGAGTGTGACCGCGGAGAGCATCTTGCGCCGTGCGGAGGAGGGGGCGGATTTTTTAGTCGTCTGCGCGGACGCGTGCGTGGTGGGCTGCGGTGCGGCCGCACCGCTCAAAGGCGGGGAAGCGGACGAGTACGAATTGCAAACGGTTTTTATCCTTCCCGACTATCAGGGCGGCGGGCGCGGCAGGGAACTGATGGCCGCACTGGAAGCGGATGCGTGCAGCCGCGGGGCGCGACGCATAGAGCTGTCCGCATCCATTACGGCGGAGGGGTTCTACCGGCGGTTGGGTTATCGCTGCAAAAACGGAGAGCGGGTGCTGAATGAGACGCTGGGCTATCCTATGGAAAAATTTGTGCGGCAGGAATGAACGCGCACACGAGGCTTACGTTTTTTGAAGAATATTGGCAGCGCGCATATTTTTCGGACGACTGCATATATTGCTTGCGGGTGATGACAATGCAGCAAAGCACATGGAAACCGTATGCCGCGTGGATCGGCGGCACGGAAGCGGTGGGCGCTCTTGCGGGGCTTTTGACGCGCGACGGAACAAAGCTCTATGCCGCGACCGTTGCCAAACCGCCGCTTTCACCGCCGCCCATCGTTTTCCCAATCGCATGGGCGGGGCTTTACGCGCTGATGGGGACGGGCGCCGCGCGCGTATATCTGACGCCGGCCTCCGTGTTCCGCAGGCGCGGACTGCGGCTGTATCTGATCCAGCTCGGCTTCAATTTTTTCTGGAGCCTGATTTTTTTCAATCTGCGCGCGTACGGCGCGGCGTTTGTCTGGCTGGCGGCGCTGTGGGCGCTGATCCTCATGATGACGGCTGTGTTCCGCCGTGCGGACCGCCTTGCCGGGCTTTTGCAGATTCCGTACGTTCTGTGGGTACTCTTTGCGGGTTATCTCAACTTTGGCGTGTGGTTGCTGAACGGATGAGGGCAAGCAAAAAACCGTCCCCGGGAGCTATGCTCCGGGGACGGTTTTTGCTTCATTTGGATCGGCATTATATGCCGGTCTGATTCTTCATAATGCGCTTGTTGCGGGTCATAATCATCTCGGCGCGGCGGTAGACCTGGTCCACATCCTGATCGGCGTCAGGGAAGAACTCGGTCATGCCGGCGGCGGCGGAGCAACGCTCCCACAGCTCGCGTTCCGTATCCTCCTGCGCGTGACGGAAGCGTTCTTCCAGCACGGCATAAAGCTCATCGCAGTCCTTGTAGGCGTCGCCTTCCAGAATGACCACAAACTGGTCGCCGCCGATGCGGTAGACCGGTATGTCACGGTAGACGCTGCGGATGATATCACAGCCGCTGACGATGTATTTGTTGCCGTTTTCCAGACCGTAGATGTCGTTGATGCGCTTGAGGTTGTTCAGGTCGATCATGACGATGGCAAACTGCGCGTTGCCTGCCGCAATATGCTCTGCCAGTTCTGCTTTGCGTGCGTCGTAAGCGACCTTGCTCATGGCGTGGGTGAGAGCGTCCTCGTTGGCGAACTTCGTCATGCCTTCGATTTCCTCTTCGGCATTTTCCACACGCTTTTGCGCGGAGAGGAAGTCCTCGACATAGCCCTTCATATCCTCCGACATCTGCTGGATGGACTCGGAAAGGGACTGAATCTCATCGCCCCGGAAGAAATTGGGGGCGTTGAACTTCAGGTCGTCCAGATCGACGCGCTCATGACTCTTTTGCGCAAACTCACGCGCACTGCGCTCCAACTCGCCGACGGGACGCGTGACATAGCTTCTGAGCCAGAGCATGCTGCCGATGGCAAACAGCCCCACCGTGAGAAGGGTGATCAACACGCTGCTGTGGATATAGGAATTGACGGCGCTGCGCAGCTCGTACAGGTTTACGTCGGCGCAAATCAGCGCAAAGACCTCGCCGTTAGAGTCCGCCAGCGGCTTGCAAACCGTATAACTGTCGGGATAGAATTCAGAGCCGGAGACAAAGGCGGAATATTCACCGGCTTTATTCATCGCCGCGTTATAGGGGGCCAGATCTTCGACGGTGTAATAGGACTCATCGTAGTACATGATCGGGTAGTCTTCCGTGTCACCCGCCGCAATCTCCGCCTGACTGGTGGAGGACAGGACGCTGTAAAGAATATGCTCGGTCGGGACGGCGATGTAGATATACTCCACTTCAAAGTCATCCACCATCAGATTGACCTGCCGCTGCAGCTCGTTATATTTCTCCGATGGCTGAAGGGTGCGTATGCATTCGCGCAGATCATCGGCGTCTGTGATGCTTTCCACATACGTTACGATGTTTTCAAGATGCGCAACATACCGCTGGTTCAGCGACGTCTTCAACATGCCGGCGCTCTGAAACGCGAGCAGAACGCACATCAAGAACAGAAAGAACGCGCCCGCGATCATCATGCTGCGGCGCAGGGGACGTTTGCCGACGGTCATGCTCGTTTCCTCCTCCATGCCTTGTCCAACATTTCCTGCGGCGTCAGTCGCCGCGCTGCTTTTTCATAATGCGCTTGTTGCGGGTCATAATCAACTCGGCGCGGCGATAGACCTGATCCACATCCTGATCGGCGTCAGGGAAGAACTCGGTCATACCGACGGCGGCGGAGCAGCGCTCCCACACCTCACGCTTCTCATCCTCCTGCACTTGCTGGAAACGTTCTTCCAGCACGGCGTAAAGCTCGTCGCGGTTCCGATAAATGTCGCCTTCCAGAATGACCACAAACTGGTCGCCAAAGACGCGGTAGATCGGAATATCGCCGAAGACCGCGTGAATGACCTCGTAACCGCTGATGATGTACTTGTTGCCGTTTTCAAGACCGTGGATATCATTGATGCGCTTGAGGCCGATCAAATCAATCGAGACGAGCGCAAACTGTGCGTTCCCGGCGGCAATGTGTTCCGTCAGTTCCGCCTTGCGCGCGTCATAGGCAACCTTGCTCTTGGCGTGGGTAAGGGCATCCTCATTGGCAAACTTCGTGATGTCCTCAACCTCTTCCTCGGCGCTTTCCGCACGCTTTTCGGCGGAAAGAAAGTCCTCGACGTAACCCTTCATGTCCTCCGACATCTGTTGAATGGATTCGGAAAGGGACTGAATCTCATCACCCCGGAAGAAATTGGGCGTGTTGAACGCAAGATCTTCCAGATCGACGCGGTCGTGACTCTTCTTCGCAAACTCTCTGGCGCTGCGTTCCAGCTCACTGATGGGAACCGTGACGAACCGTTTCAGCCAGCCTGCCACACCAAAGGAGAAGAGCGCCATGGTGAGAATGATCAGACCGACGCTGCTGAACACATAGGCGTTGACGCTGCGCCGCATGGTCATCAGATCCAGATCAGCGCAGATCAGCGCAACGATCTCACCGTTGGAATCGACAAGCGGCTTGCAGACCGTGTAGCAGGGACCGAAATAGTCTGAAGGACTTTCATAGGCCGAGAACTCGCCGACCTTGCTCCATGCCTCCACATAGGGAACGATCTGATCGGGACTGTAAAAGTCCTCGTCGGCATACATGATCGGATAGTCTTCCTCGCCTCTGGCGCGCTCGGCGTCGCTCGTCGAGGAGCAGACGCTGTAGATCGTCGAGCGATCGGGAGCCGGAATCACAAGGTAGATAAATCGTACGTTGAAATCATCTACCATCGTGTTCAGACGCTGCTGCAACTCGTTGTATTTTTCCGACGGTGTCAGCGTTTCAATGCATTCGCGCAGATCATCCGCGTCCGTTGTATGCTCAACGTAGGTCACGATATCCTTCAAATGGGAATAATTGCGCCGATCCAAAGAGGTTTTTAACGTCCATGCATTCTGCGCCGAGATGAGTACACACAGAATAACGAGAAAGAGGATGCCCGTACGCAGCATGCTCTTTTTCAGGGAATTTTTGTTGGTCGTCATAGTCCGCTCCTTTATTGCAGAGAACCGTCACTTGACAATTCCCGACGCATCATACCATTGCGCATAATCAAACTTACTATATTATATCAAAGTATCTCAATTTTGCAATCCTTTGTTTTCAAAAGCACAAAAATAGTTCCGATTTTCTGCGGAAAACCGGAACTATTCAAAACAAATGTATACCTGTTTACGCCTCGGGGAGCGGCGGGGGAGAGAGAAGCGGAATTTCGCACAACGTATCATAGAGCGCCTGCGCAATATCTGCGCGGATGGTGTAGGGCGTCAGGACGTAACTCAGATCGCCGGTGGAAAAAGAAAAGCTGCGGTCCGCCATGCCCACGTAGGTGCGCGCCCGGGAGAGGATCGTCTGGGCGTCGCTGCCGGAGATATAAAGCTCCGGGTGCAGGAAACCGTCTTCCGTGCGTCCGATCAACCCTGCGCCGAAAGCAGCCGAGACGGCTGCATAATACGGACTGTCCGGTGTGACGTCGGCATAAGGGGCGTCGGGCATATCGTAGGCGGGCAGATCAAAGAGCGCCACGACCGACCGGAGAAAGTCGCCGCACGTCATGCCGTATCGGGGCGAACAGGTGTAGCTGCTCGTTGCCGGCATGATGTCCAGCGCGGCAAGCGTGTCGAACGCCGCGCGGTGGTCCGCATAGACGCCGAGATCGACAAAACCGTCGTGCGCCAGTTCCGTTCGGTCGGCATAATCCGGCACGGCGTAGCCGTGGATGGAGGGTTCGTCCAGACGATAGCATTTTACGCAGACGCGGTCGGTGCGTTCGGTGCTGTATTTGCGCTCCGGATTGACCTCTTCGTAGAGCGAGTAGTCTAGCCGGTTCGTCAGGGTATTGCCCTCGACCGTGTAGACGTATCCGTCCGCAACGCACAGCACAAGCCCCACATGGCCGGAAACGGCGCCGTCCGGATAGCGGAGATAGTTGTAAAAGAAAATCAGATCGCCCTGACGCGGCACATAGCTGCCGCCGCGAGCGGCGCTGCGGTGGTAACGGTCCAGTGCGGTGAAAGTTTTGATGTGGCTGGTGCAGCTGATGTCGGCGGGAAATGCGTCGGCGTGCAGACCCGCCTGCTCCGCGCACCAGGATACGAACATGTCGCACCATGCCCCTGTGGGATAGCCGTAGCGTTCGCCGTATTTTGTATAACCGCTTTCAGCTTCCGCGGCGTCCAACTCGCCCAGCGCGGCGGCAAGTACCTCGGCGGCACTGCCGTACGGCTCTGCATCGCTATCTTCCTGCGCGGCTTCGGACGTCTGCGGTTCGTTATCCAACTGTGCGGTATCATCGCCTTGCTCCTCAGAGCCGTATGCCCATGCACTGCCGCAAAGCAGGACAGCGGACAGCAGCGTGCTGAGCATGATGATCCATCTTTTCAAGTTTACATAATCCCTTTCACGGAGATTTGACCGTTCGCCGCCCTGCGAAAAGTCGGAAGGCCTGCCGGTCGGAACCCTCATAGATTAACGCGTATGCCGGAAAATGTCAAATGGGAGTTTTTGCCATGTTTCCAAACGGCAAATAATTGTAAACTTTCCGTGCACGTGCTTGATTTTTCACGTATTTTTGGTATGCTAACGGTGTAAGAAATCTCGTCACGAATGAGAAGGGGGTTGTTTCCGTGAAGAAGATCATCTGGTTCCTGCTCGCCGCGTGCTTTGGTGCCTGTATTTTTGTGCACCGCCGGGTGCTGATCGCGCTCATCACGGGCGGGGAAATGCCTCAGGCGCCGTCTTGGCACTTTTGGTGCAAGAATCGGGCGGAAGCGTAAACACAACGACAAAAATCGTGCCGCAGCATGCTGCGGCACGATTTTTTCATGAGAGACTCCGAAACGGCAGAGCCACCGATGTTACAGACGCAACGCCTGATGCATTTGTCAGGCGATTCCCGCTAGGTTCCCCAGATTCTGGCGTGCGGCGGTCTGCGCCATATCCTGCTCCTGGGCGGAAGTTTCCTCCTCAGCATACTGGATGCGCATACGCGCCAAATTGTCCGCGGCGTTGTTGAGATCGTCTTCGGTCGGGACACGAGGCTCTTCTACGGCAATGGGCATACGAACAGCTCTGTCGGGAGCAACTTCGCGAACCGCTGAGACCGGCTCAACAGGCGCTTCCGGCTGCGAAGGATTCGCAGCCGCCGTGCGTGCAGCCGAGATTCTGGAGGCATAGTAGGATTGCTGCCATCTGGCGGACAGATTGTTGCCATAACCGATTGCATTGACAGCGCTCATCCGTAACCCCCCTTTCCTTCTTCCGGTACAGATATACTTATATCACGTTCTGCCCGGAAACGCAAGACATTTGTAGCGATAAAGCAAAAAAGTTTCGGTACGGCGCGGAACGCCGGGGCAGGAAAGAAAAGCCTTCGGGCGTGAAAGTTTCGGATTGTTTTTTGCGGGAAAGCGTGATAAGCTAATACAGAATGAACACCGGGGGACCGGCAGGACAGGGAGGAAAAGCATGTCTGCTTTGGAGCAGCTCAAACCGAGCGCAGTATTCTCTTTTTTTGAACAGCTCAGCGCGATTCCGCACGGCAGCGGCAATACAAAAGCAATCAGCGACTGGCTCGTCGGCTTTGCAAAGGAGCGCGGCCTTTGGTGTCGTCAGGACGAGGCGGATAACGTTGTGATCAAAATGCCCGCATCGCCGGGGCGTGAAAACGCGGCGCCGGTCATTTTGCAAGGACATATCGACATGGTCTGCGAAAAGACCGCGGCGTGTGGGAAGGATATGACGCGGGAGGGGATCGACCTCGTTGTGGAGGGAGACATTCTCCGTGCGGAGGGTACGACGCTCGGTGGCGACGACGGCATTGCGGTGGCGATGCTGCTTGCCGTGCTGGACGGCGCCGCACCGGAGCATCCGCCGGTTGAGGCGGTGTTCACGGCGGACGAGGAGATCGGCCTGTTGGGTGCCGCCGCGCTGGATATGAGCGTGCTGGAGGGCAGACGCCTGATCAACATCGACTCTGAGGAAGAGGGGATCTTTACGGTCAGCTGCGCGGGCGGCGCGCGGGCCAATTGCCGCGTTCCGCTGACGCGGGAGGCATTTGGCGGCACAGCATTGCGTCTGACGGTGGACGGCCTGCGCGGCGGGCACTCCGGCGCGGAGATCGACAAAGGCCGTGCCAATGCCAGCAAGCTGCTCGGACGGGTGCTCTACGCGCTGCAAAAGCAGTCGGATTATCGCCTGTGCTCCGTGCGCGGCGGTATGGCGGACAATGTGATTCCCGTTATGGCGGAAGCGGTGCTTGTGGGTGACGAGAAAGCCGTGCGTGCTGTCGTGCAGAGCATGCAGGCGGCCCTGCGGGACGAGTATCGCACCACCGATCCGGACATTACGCTGACCGTTGCGCCCTGCGCGGCGGAATCGCAGCCCATGAGCCGGCAGAGCACGGCGGATGTGGTTACGTTCCTGACTTGCTGCGCCAACGGCATCTACGCCATGAGCGCGGAGATCGCGGGGCTGGTGCAGACTTCGCTCAACCTCGGCATCCTTGTTACCGAGGCAGATGCGCTCAAAGCGTCGTTTTCCGTGCGCAGCAGCATCGGAACGCAGAAGGAAATGCTGCTGGATATGCTGCGTTGCCTGACCGAGCGTCTGGGCGGCGATATGGGCGTGACGGGAGAATACCCCGGCTGGGCGTATCGTGCCGACTCGCCGCTGCGCGAGCTGATGGTGCGCGTCTATACCGAGCAATACGGCCACGCGCCGAAGATCGAGGCGATCCACGCCGGCTTGGAGTGCGGCCTGTTTTCGGGCAAGGTGGAAGGGTTGGACTGCATCTCCATCGGCCCGGACATGGAGGGTGTCCACACGCCGGGCGAAAAGCTGCATATTGCGTCCACGGGGCGCACTTGGGAGCTGCTGCGTGAGACGCTGCGGCAGATGAAGTGATCGGAGGGTACAGCCAATGGGGCTTTTTGGCCGATTATTCCACAGAGACAATGACGACGACCCCGGTGATCTGAGCGGATTCGAGGGGATGCGGCTGGAGATCATGGATGAGCAGGGAGACCTGTTGTTCGCGGCGCGTGCCGGACTTTCGTGGGACGGCAGCATTGAGCTGCGCCCCATCACGGTTCCGCGCGTCCGTCCCGGCACGAAATTCATTTCGGTGGAGATGCGCGGCTACGATGCGGCGCGAAAGCAGGCCGTACATATGGAGGGCGACATTACCCCGCATTCGGATGGCACATGGACCGTGGACGATCTGAAAGTGACCGGGCGGGACAACGACCGTGCCTTTTTCCGTCAGGAGATGCTCATCGGCGGTTCGGTTATGCCGCTGCGCCAACGGGGGATTTCCGAACGCTCGTGCCGCATCATCAACATCAGCGCGGGCGGCGCATGTGTTCAGTTTCCCGCCGAATGCATGGTGGGCGAAAAACTGCTGCTCAAATTCAGACTGGGAGACGGCGGACAGCCGATGGCGCTGATGTGTGTGGTGCGCCGCGTTACGCGGCGGCAGAACTTCTATGAGTATGGATGCGAGTTCATTGACCTCAGCCCCGCGCTGGAGGAGCAGATCACTCGCACCATCATGAACATGCAGCGTGAACACCGTCGCTTGCAATGAACGAAAAAAGCACTTTCCGGTTTTGGAAAGTGCTTTTTGCTTCATTTTACCGGTATGCGGGGGAAATAGTCCTCCTGTGCCACACCGCGGGAGGCACAGATCACGGAGCTTGGACCGTCCCATGGCAGCGGTGCGCCGGATAGGTCTGTGATGCGGCAGCCGGCCTCTTCGGCAATCAATCCCGCCGCGGCATAATCCCAGAGCTGAAGCTGCATCTCGTAAAACAGCCCGGTGTTGCCCATCGCAACGGCGCACAGATCCCATGCCGCCGAACCGCTGCGGCGCAGGTCGATACAGCGCGGGAGGTAGTCGGCACAAAGGGCGAAGGTCTGTTCTGCCAGCTCCGGACGGTATGGAGCTGTGCCGAACCCCACAAGGCTGCGCGCAAGCGGCTCGTCGGAGGAGTGGATGGGTGCGCCGTTGAGAAATGCACCGCCGCCGCGGATGGCGGAGAGCAACATGCCGCGGTAAGGTTCATAGACGACGCCGAGAAACGGTGCGCCGTCGCGCAGCAGCGCAATGGACGTGACTGACGGCCGCAAGCCTGTCAGAAAGTTTGATGTGCCGTCGATCGGGTCGACGCAGAAGGCAAAACCGTGACGGTCAGCGTCGGTAAAGGTATCCGCGCCGTCCTCCTCGCCGATAAATCCTGCCTCCGGCAACAGGGCGGAGAGCGCCTCAAACAGATATGCCTGTACCCGCTTGTCGTAGACGGTAACAAAATTGGCGTGTCCCGCCTTCGCCGTGGCGGAGGCGCGCACATCATCCGCACTGAGCATGATGCGCCCCGCCTCGCGCGCCGCGCGCTCGACGCCGGAGAGCAGTTCTTTGGTTTCCATGGATTGCATGACCTCTTCTTCGTAGTTTATGGATTTATTATACAATGGGCGGGTCACAAAAGGCAAGTGCTGCGAATTCACATATCGTTCATAAATCGTTGACGATCAGGAAACAATTCTGTGCTAAATTGCATATCATCCCAGATGGGAACGACGAAAGAACAAGCGGAGGAGGAAAACAATATGAACATCACGCTGGAAATGGTCGACCAGGTACGCGAGCGTACGGGCGCGACCTATGAAGAGGCAAAGAAGGCGCTGGAAGAGACGAACGGCAACGTGGTCGATGCCATCATCGCCATTGAGAAGGAAAACGGCAGCAACATTGACGTCAACGAGAAGATCGGGGAGCTGGTCGACAAACTCAAGGCGGCGGTGCAGAAGGGCAACGTCAACCGCATCCGTGTTCTGCGCGGCGACGACGAGCTTGCCAATATCCCCGTGAATGCGGGCATTGCCGGCGGTGTGCTCGGTGTGCTGGCGGGACCGTGGGTGCTGATTTCCGCGGCAGTGGCCGGCGCGGTTGCCAAATTCGGCTTTGATTGTCGCTTCGAACTGGTGAAGGCGGATGGCACGGTCGAAGAGATCGGCGACATCCAAAAGACGGAAGAAAACGAGACGGATCGGCCCGAGTAAAACCAAAGAGACGGTGCAGCCGCATGGCTGCACCGTCCTTTTTTACTGCCTATTCTGCCGCAAGGGGGTTAGGCCGCATCGTCCGTCGCAACTTCGGTGACGTTGTGATTGCTGGCACAGAAGGCGCACAGGCGCGTACGTCCGGCGGCGATCGCCTCATCCACGGTGCCGACCGTCAGCGTTTCACTGCGGGCAAGCGCCTGACAGTTCTCGTCAATGTGATAAACTTTACCGAACGGCGCCCAGTAGACTTCCGTATCGCCGAAGACGACCATCGCGTTGTCCAGCTGTTCCTGCGAAACGGGGTCGTAGTCGATGCTCGCCGCGCCGCCGATGAGCAACGCGATCACCGCGGCAATCGTGCAGATGATCTTCGTGCGCTTGTCGAGGTCCTTGTTGGTGAGCAGCAGGACAACCAAAGGCACAAACGCAAAGATTGCCACGATCAGACCCATGTTGTTCCACAGCCAGAACTTTGTGCGGTTGCGCTCGGACGCGGGATCGATGCGGTTTGCCTTTTTCCAGAGCAGGGAGCCGATCACCACGCAGATCAGGTCGAGCACGATGAACGCAATGAGTTGGTACAAAACCGGCATAAAGGTAAAACTCACCTTGCCGAAGAGCACCAGCAGCGCCAGCACCTCAAACCCAATGGCGAGCAGCCAGAGGAGTACCGCACCGAAACGGAGGCCACCGGCGTTGCCCTTTGCAGGCGCAGGGCGTACATTGTGCTGCACCGTCTGCGATGTCTTGGCACCGCTCTTGCGCGCTTCGCCGCTGCTGGCGGATACGATCTTGTGTTCTCTCTTTTCAGCCATGACTTTCAACCTCCAAAACCAATTTCCTCTTCTTAGAATAGCACAAAATCACCGAATCCTCAACACTTTTTTCCCAGCGGTTGACGTTTGGCACGTGAAAGTTGTATACTGGAAACGGATAAAGCGTGGTTGACTGCTGAAAGGCGGTTGACAAATTTGTAAACCAAGTGACAAACGGGGTAAACGAGGAGGTATCCAGATGGCAATCGAATCTGTGGTTGGCACGGTCATGTCCGTGGACAGTACAGACGGCATCGGTAAGGCGGCAGGCGTTTCCGGCGAGCAGACGCGCGGTATTCTCACGGCGGCGCTGCCTGCGCTGCTTTCGGGCGCACTGACGCAATCGTCCGGCGGCGGCACTGCCTCCGGTTTTGCGGGCGCCCTGACCCAGCACGCGGCAGGGAACACCGCCAATGTGGGCGCGTTTCTCTCCAACGTTGACATGAAGGATGGCGAGAAGATTGTCAACCACCTGCTCGGCGAGCATGCCAACGAAATCATCGGGCAGATCGCGAAGAAGGCAGGCGTCAAGAAGGCAGATGTGAAGAAGGTGCTGGCCGCTTCCGCACCGCTGCTGATGAGCCTGTTGGGGAAAGAAGTCGGCAGCCAGCAGCAGGCGAACAGCTCCGCAGGCGTTGCGGGTATTATGAGTGCGCTTCTCGGCGGTGGCGGGAACAACACAGCCAACCTGCTCAGCGGACTGCTGGGCGGCTCCGCGGGGAACAACTCCGGCGGCGGACTCGGTTCGCTGATTACGGGACTCCTGACGTAAGGAGAACATAGATGAGAGCAGATTATCACGTCCACAGCAGCTTTAGCTTTGATTGCAAAGCGGCGATGGAAACACAGATCGAACGCGCCATTGAGCTGGGGCTGGACGAGCTGTGCTTTACCGAACATGTCGATTACGGTGTGCGGAGCGACTGGGATGGCCCTTCAGAAGGGGCGGAGCCGGAAGAAAAAAAGAAGCACAATGCGGACTACCCCCGCTATTTTGCAAAGCTCAAAGACATGCGTGACCGTTACAGCGATAGACTTACCATCAAAACCGGGCTGGAATTCGGTGTGCAGCAACACACGATTCCACAATACAACGCATTGTATGAGCGCTACCGGGACCAGCTCGACTTTGTACTTTTGAGCGTGCATCAGGTGAATGATCTGGAGCTTTATCCGCCGCAGCTGATGGAGGGCAGAACGCAGGATGCCTATAATCGCCTCTATTATGAAGAACTGCTGGCGGTGGCGCGTGATTTCGACCACTATTCCGTGCTGGCGCATTTGGACGTTATGCGCCGCTACGACCCGGCGGGCGAATACCCGTTTGAAAAGACCCGCGACATTGTGGCGGAGATCCTGCGTACCGTAATCAGCAAGGGCAAGGGCATCGAACTCAACACGGCGAGCTGGCGTTATGAGCTGTGCGATACCCAGCCCTACCGCGCGATTTTGCGCCTTTATCGTGACCTCGGCGGAGAGATATTGACCATCGGCAGCGACGGCCACCGTCCGGAGCGCGTGGGCGGAAACTACGACGAGGCCCGTGCGATTCTGCGTGATGAGCTTGGGTTCCGCCATTTTTGCACGTTTCAACACATGAAACCTATTTTCCAAAAACTATAGGTCAATATTTTTGCAAGAAAAGAGCGCGCGCCTGAAAAATGGATCAGGCGCGCGCTTTTTGATGTTCTATTGACTTATCAAACAATCCGAATAGAGAAACCGCAAGACCGACCGCACAGATACCGGAGGCGATGAGCAGGGTTTGCGTGACGGAGACCGCATCGAACAGCCGCCCGGAGATGACGCCGGAGAGAACCGAACCGACCGTCGTTGTGCTGTAAGAGAGGCTTTGCGCTTTGGCGGAGTCCTCATAGGGGACGGCGTCGGCGGCGTAATCGACGGAAACTGGCGCATAGAGACCAAACGAAGGCGCTTGCAGTAAAAACGCGGCAAAGAGCGCAGGAACCGTGGGCGCTGCGGCAACGGCAAGGGTCTTGAGCAGGAATGCGCCGTAGGCGATCCCCAGAAAAGCGGCACTGCTGAGCTTGCCGCGAATCCGGAAAAACAGCAGCATAACGGGAATCTCCACCGCCGCAATAAAGGCGTTGAGATATCCCATTGACAGCGTGCTGCCGCCGACATTGCGCGTGATATTGATGAGAAAGTTGTTCAGCGTATTGTGGGCGAAGAAAACAGGAACGGTACCCAGCAGCACCAGACAGAAGTGCGGGTATTTTCGCGCAAAACCGGCCAATGACGTGCCTTGCTTTTCGCTTTGCGCGGCAGAAGCCGTTCCGGATGCAGGCAGCGCGCGGGCAACGTGGCGGCAGAGCAGCAGCTGCACGGCGCAGAGCAGCAGGCCGAACAGCGGCAAAATGTGCACGGACAGGCGCGTAATAAGGACGCCGAGCAGCGCCGAAAGCAGAACGTAGGCGATGGAGCCAAAACCGCGCGCGGTGCTGAACTGTATGGGGACGCCCGCATGTTCTGCGTCGACATAGAGCTTGAGCAGCAGCGAATTGAGCGCGATGCAGAATGCGCCGGCGGCGATAAAGGCCAGCGTGGTGACGACGCCTTTGACCGGGACGAGCAGCAGAACCAGCAGAGCCGCCGACTGTGCGGCGAGGATGACCGGAATGTAATGCGCCGCACTGCGCCGGGCATCCGCATCAATATGTGCACAGAGCGAAGGGCCGAGGACCGTGCCGAACAGATTGCCCGCAGCGAGGATCGCGCCAAGCTCGGTGTTGCTGTAACCCAGTGCCTGCAAATAAACCGCGGCAAAGGCGATCGTTACGCAGAAACTCATCCAGAATACGGCTTGCACCGCGGCATACGGCGCGGTCAGAGAGTGTGGTTTCATAACTGCCCCTCCTTTTGCGGCATGCTCCGATGCCGGAGCCTTTATCGTAACGACGCACGGGGAATTTGTCAACAGTTTCGGCACGGAAAATTAAAAACGCAGCAGTTTGGGGCTTTTGCCAGAAACAGCTTGCCCGTTGCACGTATCTTATGATATAATATAAGCCATTCTGAAACCGTTGGCATCTCCGATGGTACAGGCACGCATTTCTTTTACGATTATTCTGTAAGTCTATTATGAATCTATAAAGGAGCTTATCATGGCGGATTACATCATTGCAACATCCTCCACGGCGGACTTGCCGCGGACATGGCTGGAGGAGCATAACATTCCGTTCATCAGCTATCGTTACACGGTCAACGATGAGGGCTGCGAGGATGATTGCCGGGACGAGAGCCGCGCTGCCGTTTTTGCCGGGATGCGCAAGGGCGATCTTCTCAAGACTTCAATGATTAACGAGTATGCATACGTTGATTTTTTCAAGGGACTGCTTGACAGCGGCAAGGATGTTTTGTTCCTCGATATGTCGCAGAAGATGTCCGCTTCCTTTGAAAACTGCCGCCTGGCCGCAGAGCAGGTGCGAACGGAGTATCCCGAGCGCAAGCTCTATGTTATGGACACGCGCTGCGTGTCCGGCGGCCTGGGGCTGCTGGTCATGGAGTCCGTCAAACGGATGGAGGGCGGCGCGAGCATGGATGAAGTCATTGCCTGGGGCGAGGAAAACAAACTAAAAATTGCGCATCGCTTCACGGTGGATGATCTCAAGTATCTCAAGATGGGCGGGCGCGTTTCCAACGCTTCGGCGCTGGTGGGGGCGCTTCTGAGCATCAAGCCGGTGCTTTACATCCCGGATGGCGGTACACTGGACGTCGTGGAGAAAGCGCGGGGGCGCAAGGCTGCGCTTGCCAGCATCCGTGACGGCGTTCTGCATGACCTCAGTAAGGTTAAGGTTGACCCGGCGGAAAGCTCCATGATCATTCTCCACGCCGATTGCGAGAAGGATGCGGAGTTTATTCGTGACGCCGTGCGAGAAAAGTACCCGACAATGGGGGAGATCCGAATCGGTTCCCTCGGCGTCGTCATCGGTGCGCATTGCGGCCCCGGCCTGCTTGCGGTGTTCTACCTTTGCAGCGGACGTTTTCCCAGCTGATACATTTATAATAATGCGATACTTCTGCGGTGGGAACCTGGCCGGGTTTCCACCGCATTTTGCATGTTGGGGCTGGAAAACTTGCGCGGAGTATATTATGATAAGATCAGAGCAATAAGCAAAGGAGCGTGAGTTTATGCTGATCCCGGGGGCGATCATTGTTCCGCATCCGCCGCTTATCATCCCCGCTGTGGGGCGGGGACAGGAGCGCGCGATCCAGGCGACCATAGACGCCTATCGCGCGGCAGTGCGCCGTGTGAAGGAATGGGCGCCGGAAACGCTGGTCATAACGACGCCGCACAGCGTCATGTATTCAGATTACTTCCACATTTCGCCGGGCTTTGCAGCATCCGGCGATTTGGGCCAGTTCCGCGCGCGGGACGAGCGGCTGGAGGTGCGCTACGACACGGATTTGCGCCGCGAATTGATTGCCCGCGCGGAGGCGGAGGGAATTGCGGCCGGAACGCTGGGCGAGCGGGATGCAGCCCTCGACCATGGCACTTTCATACCGCTGTGGTTCCTGCGGGAAGCGGGAGTGGACTGCCCCGTTGTGCGCATCGGACTGTCGGGTTTCTCACCGTTGGAACACTACCGGCTGGGACAGTGTGTTGCGCAGGCGGCAGAGCGGCTCGGCCGGCGGATCGCATTCATTGCCAGCGGCGATCTTTCGCATAAGCTCAAAAGCGACGGGCCATATGGCTTTGCGCCGGAGGGACCGGACTACGACGCACAGGTAACGGACGCCATGGCGGCCGGTGATTTTCTGCGCTTTCTGACGATGGATCAGGGGCTCTGTGACCGGGCGGCGGAATGTGGCCAGCGCTCCTTTCAGATTATGGCGGGTGCATTGGACGGCCTGACTGTCCGTAGTGAGCTGCTCAGCCATGAGGGGCCCTTCGGCGTGGGCTACGGTGTGGCGGTGTTCACGGTCACGGGCCGCGACGGGTCACGATGCTTTGCCGAACAGTACGCTGCGGCAGAGCGCGACCGCCTTGCCGCGCGCAAGGCGTCGGAGGACGCATGGGTGCGGCTTGCACGGTTGTCGTTGGAAACCTATGTCAAGACCGGCAAGCCGCTCAATATACTGCCTGACGATCTGCCCGCGGCAATGACCGGCGAGCGGGCAGGCGCATTTGTTTCACTCCATGCCAACGGGCAGTTGCGCGGCTGTATCGGCACCACTGCGCCGACCACCGGTTCGGTGGCGTGGGAAATCGTACAAAATGCCGTTTCCGCATGCTCCCGCGATCCGCGTTTTCCGCCCGTGCGCGCCGTGGAACTGGACGGCATCGAGTACAGCGTGGACGTTCTTGGCGCGCCAGAGCCGATACGATCCGCTGCGGAGTTGGACGTCAAGAGATACGGTGTGATCGTATCCTGCGGCATGCGGCGGGGATTGCTGCTGCCGGATCTCGACGGCGTGGACACCGTGGAGCAACAGATCGACATTGCACGGCGCAAGGGCGGCATCGGGCCGCGGGAGCCGTATACACTGGAACGGTTTGAGGTTGTGCGGCACCACTGAAAAATTGATAGAATCAGAAACGATAGGTCGATAGCATGAAGCAGACTTGCGAACTATGTGTCCATCATTGCGCCCTTGATGAGGGACAGACGGGGCTGTGCCGTGCGCGTGCGAATCGCGGTGGCACGATCGTGCCAATCAACTACGGGAAAGCCGTGAGCCTTGCCTTGGACCCCATCGAGAAAAAACCGCTGCAGCGGTTTCATCCCGGCGGCATGATTCTGTCCGTCGGCAGCTTTGGCTGTAACCTGCACTGCCCGTTTTGCCAGAACCATGAGATATCCATGGCAGGAGCGGGCGAACTGCGAACGGAGGATGTTTCTCCGGAGGCGCTTGCCGCACTGGCGGAAGAGCTTCGGCCGCGCGGCAATCTCGGGGCGGCATACACCTACAATGAGCCGCTGGTCGGCTATGAGTATGTCCGCGACTGCGCACAGGCGATCCACGCGCGGAGAATGTATAATGTGCTGGTGACGAACGGCACGATCGAGGAGGCGCCCTGGCGTGCGCTTTTGCCGCTGATCGATGCGACAAACATTGACCTCAAGGGTTTTACGGCGGCTTGGTATCGGCGCCTCGGCGGCGACCTTGAAACAGTGAAACGCAGCATTGAACTGGCGGCGGAGCAGTGTCATGTGGAGGTGACAACGCTGCTGGTTCCCGGAGAGAACGACAGCGAGGAGGAGATCCGTGCCTTGACGCGCTGGCTGGCGGGCGTCCGGCGCGACATTCCGCTGCATCTGTCGCGCTTCTTCCCACGCTATCGCATGACCGACCGGCCGCCGACAGATGTGAAGGCGGTCTACAGGCTGGCAGACATCGCACGGGAGGCGCTCGACCACGTCTACACCGGAAACTGCTGAATGGATCTGCCTTACGTCCTTGCGTTTGGGCGGAAACTGTGGTACAGTCGAAACAAATCAGAAACAGAGAAAAGAGGCGAGGCAGCTTGAATATATTCGATATCCTCGGCCCCGTGATGGTGGGACCATCCAGTTCCCACACGGCGGGCGCAGCGCGTATCGGCTCGATGGCACGCACGCTGCTGGGCGAGGAACCGGCAGAGGCAAAACTGCATCTGTACGGTTCGTTCGCGGAAAGCGGTCCGGGCCATGGCACCGACCGCGCGCTGGTGGCGGGACTTCTGGGCATGAAACCGGATGACCTGCGTATCCCCAACGCCTTTGCCGAGGCGGAGAAGGCGGGACTGGCCTATTCTTTTGACGTGATTGACTTGCGCGACGCGCATCCGAATACCGTGGTCATCGATGTGACGGGCAGAAGTGGAAAGACCTTGCAGCTGCAGGCGGCATCCGTCGGCGGTGGCCGTATCCGGGTGGACGCAATCAACGGCGTGGAGGTGAACTTCACAGGCGAGTACAACACGCTGATCATCCAGAATCAGGATGAAAACGGCGTGGTGGCGGCGGTGACGACGATCCTCAACCAGCTGCGCATCAATGTGGCGAATATGAGCCTGTGCCGCTCAAAGCGCGGGGGCAAGGCGCTGATGGTCATAGAGACCGACCAGCACATCAAGCCGCATCAGGTGCAGTTTATGGCGGATCTGGAGGGGATCCTCGCGGTTACTTATTATGACAAGGAGGTGGAAGACGATGTCTCTGGATTCGATGAGTCAAATCTTTGAAACGATGGAGCGCAAGGGCATCGCCTTCTGGGAGGTCGTGCTTGCCGACGACATGGAGGAGCGTTGCGCCACGCGCGCGGAATCCATTGCAAAGATGCTGACCGTCTGGCGTGCGATGCAGGACGCGGCGGACAGCTACACCGGCCGCAGCCGCAGCGTCAGCGGGCTGGTTGGTGGCGACGGGCTGAAGATGCGCCAGTATTCCATACGCGGACAGGCGATGAGCGGCGGCTATGTCAGCGAGGTCATCGCCGAGGCACTGTCCATGGCGGAGTCCAACGCATGTATGCGGCGCATCGTCGCCGCGCCCACGGCGGGCGCCTGCGGTGTGCTGCCGGCGGTGCTGCTGCCGCTGTGCAAATATGAGGATCTGACGCAGCATCAGATTTTGGAGGCGCTGTATGTCGCCAGCGGCATCGGCGCGGTCATTGCTTACCGTTCGGGCATTTCCGGTGCGGCGGGCGGCTGCCAGGCGGAGATCGGCACGGCGGCGGCCATGGCGGCGGGAGCGCTTGTCGCATTGCGCGACGGAACGAAGGAACAGATCGGCCACGCGGTGGCGATGGCGCTGAAGAACCTGATGGGCCTTGCCTGCGATCCCGTGGCGGGCCTGGTGGAGGTGCCATGCGTCAAACGCAATGTTATCGGCGCGGTAGACGCGGTCAGCGCTGCGGATATGGCGCTGGCGGGTGTGGAGAGCCGCATCCCGGTGGACGAGGTCATCGACGCGATGGGCGAGGTAGGACGCCGCCTGCCTGTGGAGCTGCGCGAGACGGCGCTGGGCGGCCTCGCCGCGACGCCGACGGGACGCGAAGTCAAAAAGCGCCTGAATCAGATTGTCTGATACGGCGCATACACAGAGAAAAACGGGGGAGTGGGAGTATGATCCGATTCGGTACCGGCGGCTGGCGCGCCGTCATTGCGGACGATTTTACCCGCGAGAACCTGCGGCTGCTGACGGCGGGGCTTTGCCGTCTGATGGAAAAGGAAGGACATGCGGGCGCGGAGCTTTGCGTGGGCTACGATCGCCGGTTCCTGTCCAAGGAATCCGCGCACTGGATCGCGGAGGTGCTGGCGGGGAGCGGATTCCGCGTTGTCATGGTCAACCGCGCCTCGCCGACGCCGCTGGTGATGTTCACGGTCAAGCGGCGGGGACTGCCCTACGGCATGATGGTGACCGCAAGCCATAACCCCGCCATTTATAACGGCGTGAAGGTGTTCACCGCCGGCGGCCGCGATGCGGACGAGACGGTGACGGGCAAGATCGAAGCGGAAATCGCAGGCCTGACGAGCGCGGATGTGCGGAGTATGGATTACGATGAGGCGGTCGGGCGCGGCGTGATCCGTGAGGAAAACCCGACAAACGAGTATATCGACAGCATACTGGCCATGGTGGATACCGAGGCGATCAAGGGCGCCCAACTCAAAATCGCTCTTGACCCGATGTACGGCGTGAGCAAGACGAGCCTGCGTACGATCCTCATCACATGCCGCTGCGACGTGGAGACCATTCACGACCGGCATGATACGCTCTTCGGCGGCAAGCTGCCCGCACCCAACGCCGCCACGATGGTACCGCTTTGCAACTTCGTGGTGGAGAATCACTGCGACCTCGGCGTGGCGACGGACGGCGATGCGGACCGTCTGGGCGTCGTGGACGAGAAGGGGCAGTTTGTCCATCCGAATACCCTGCTGACGCTCCTGTATTACTATTTGGTCAAATATCGCGGCTGGACAGGCCCCTGTGTGCGCAACAATTCGACCACGCATCTGCTGGACCGCGTGGCGGCGGGACTGGGGCAGACCTGCTATGAGGTGCCCGTCGGCTTCAAATACGTCTCTGCGAAGATGACGGAGACCGATGCCGTTATCGGCGGCGAAAGTTCCGGCGGACTTACCGTGCGCGGGCACATTTCCGGCAAGGACGGCATCTATGCCGCAACGCTGCTGGCGGAGATGCTGGCGGTGACGGGCAAGTCGCTCTCCGCACTCTACGGGGAGATCACGGAGCAGTACGGCGAGCTTTTCTTTGAAGAGGCGGATTTCCGCATGACGGAGTCGCGCAAGGCGGAACTGCGTAAGGATATCTATGAGGGAACGCTCTGCCCCGATTTCGGCAAGAAAATCGATCATGTGTCCCGCGGCGACGGCTGCAAGGTATACTTTGCGGACGGCAGCTGGGTCATTTGCCGATTCTCGGGCACGGAGCCGCTGCTGCGTATGGCGGCGGAGGCGGAGAATGCGCAGACCGCCCGGGACTATATCGGAGCGTGGCAGAAACTTCTGGCACTGTGAGAAACAAGAAACTCCCGCGGCGCGAGCTGCGAGAGTTTCTTTGTTGTCTGTATTCAGTAGGAGAATTTCGTGATGGAGATCTCCTGGAATGTGCGCTCGATTGCCTCGCCGAACACGGGGGCGACGGTCAGATACTTGATACGGCCGCGCGCCGCTTCGGGATGGGCGGGAATGGTGTCAAGCAGCGCCAGTTCCTCAATCGGGCTCTTTTCCAGCAGGTCAACAGACGGAGAAGAGAGAACACCGTGCGTCGCGCAGGCGTAAATGCGATTTGCGCCGCCAATCGTTTTGAGTGCCTTGGCTGCTGAGACGACCGTGACCGCGGTATCGACAATGTCGGCGAGCAGGATGCAGTCCCTGCCGGACACTTCGCCGATGACGTCCGTGGTTTCGTTGCCGTCGTCATGCCGGCGGTCGACGATGGCAAGGCCGCACTCCAGCTTTTCGGCAAATTTGCGGGCGCGGGCGATGGGGCCGACACTGGGTGAAACGACGACCATGTCCTTGAGCGAGCTGCCAAACTTTTTGGCGTAGTAATCCGCAAGGACGGGATAACTGAGCAGGTTGTCAGCAGGAATATCAAAGAAGCCCTGAATCTGCGCGGCGTGAAGATCCATCGTCAGGATGCGGTCGGCACCTGCGGCGGTAATCATGTTTGCCACCAGCTTTGCGCTGATGGGGTCACGGGAGCGCGCCTTGCGATCCTGTCGCGCATATCCAAAATAAGGGATGACCGCCGTGATGCGCCCTGCCGAGGCACGTCGGCACGCGTCAATCAGCACGAGAAGCTCGACCAGATTGTCGTTTACCGGTTTGCAGGTGGACTGGATGATGAATACGTCGCTGCCGCGTACCGTCTCGTTGATCGAGCAGGAGACTTCTCCGTCGGCAAAGCTTTTGACCTCGCTTTCGCACAGCGGGACGCCGATAGCCTTGCACACGCTTTCGGCAAGCGGACGGTTTGAATTTCCGGTGAAGATTTTGATGCTGCGATGTGAGATCATGGCATTATCCCTCCTGGCGGTGCGCCCAACCACAGTTTTATCCCTGCGTGGGACAGTCTACCATATTTTTTCGGTGTTGCAAACAGTTTTTTTCATTTTTTGTAAAATTCTGATCCTTTGGCACCATTTGCCGCCGACGAAAAGCGATGTTTCCGCCTGTTTTTATGCCGGCCGGCTGCGCATGGCATTTCGCCGCAATGGCGCAACCGCCGTCCGTACGGGTGGCGCGGTCCCTGAAGGCGCATATACTGCTGCAAGGAGGTAATGAAAATGGAGAAGGTTTTTCTCGGATGGTCTTCCGAGCCGTTTCCCAACTATGTACGCGCGCTGGAATCGCTGGGTGCGACGGTCGTGCGCGATGAACCGGCGTGCTGTGACGCGCTGCTGCTGCCCGGCGGGGGCGATATCCACCCACGCTTTTACGGAGAATCCGTCGATGGGGCAAAGGACATCGACGAGGCGCGTGATAGGTATGAACAGGCGCTTTTTCAGCGTTTTTTTGATGCGGGTAAACCAATCCTCGGCATTTGCCGCGGCATGCAGCTGATCAATACGGCACTGGGCGGTACGCTGTACCAGCACATTGACGGGCACGCGAAAACGACCTCCGGCGCGGACGGCAGCCATGCGGTCCGCACCGATGATCCATGGTTCGGCGCGCTCTACGGACAGCGCTTTACCGTCAACAGCGCACATCATCAGGCCGTGAAAAGACTGGGCAGGGGGCTGCGGACGGCGGCGCGGGCCGATGACGGTACCATAGAGGCGCTGCGCCACGAATCTCTGCCGGTCATTGCCGTGCAGTGGCACCCCGAACGCCTGGACAATGGTGCGGTGTTGCTGCGTGCATTTTTGGAAAGCATCAAAAAGCATAAAAAAATTTCTTGACAGCGCCGCGACGCCGTGCTATTATTGCTTAGCTGACAAGATTTCCAGGCCATGCAGCCCACTCGGCCGCCGGGCGGCTGTCGATGCAGGTGTAGCACAATGGCCAGGGCACCAGCCTTCCAAGCTGGGGATGCGGGTTCGATTCCCGTCACCTGCTCCATCCTACG
>CACZPK010000023.1 GCA_902783035.1 Oscillospiraceae bacterium | reverse complement strand
GTGGACAAGGCGGTCGCCAAGGGCATTCTGCATAAGAACAACGCCGCGCACAAGAAGAGCGCGCTGACGCTGAAGCTCAACGGCCTGAACTGAACAGCAAAGCAAAAGCACCGCTCAAAGGCGGTGCTTTTTCCTGCTTGACAAACCTGCCGCCCTATATTAAAATGACCTCACTGCGTTGACAGGGAACAGTATTTTTCGCGGAACGTATGCAGAGAGAAGGCGGCCGGTGCAAGCCTTTTACGGAGCGGAAAAGAAGGCGCCCTTGAGCAGCGGCGCGGAAATGCGCCGCCGGCACCCCGCCGTTACCGGGAAAGAGTGCGCGTCAGCCAGACGCGAATTCAGGTGGAACCACGGGTTATGATTAACTCGCCCTGAGCCGACTAAAACCGGCTTGGGGCGTTTTTTGTGCTCTGAGCCACAACTTGAAAGGAGCAGATCCACATGGAACACAGCAAGAAGAATTTTGACTCGATCGTCAACCTCTGCAAGAACCGCGGCTTTATCTTCCCCGGCAGCGAAATCTACGGCGGCCTCGCCAACTCCTGGGACTACGGCCCGCTTGGCGTGGAGTTCAAGAACAACGTCAAGAAGGCATGGCTCAAAAAGTTCGTGCAGGAGAGTCCGTACAACGTGGGCCTCGACGCCGCGATCATCATGAACCCGACCACATGGGTCACGACCGGCCACGTTGCCAGCTTCTCCGACCCCCTGCTCGACTGCAAGGCGTGCAAGGCGCGCCACCGCGCGGATAAGCTCATCGGCGAGGAGTTCCCCGACGTGAATACCGACGCCATGACCTTTGACGAGATGGACGAGTTTATCGCCTCCCATGAGAACGTCATCTGCCCGGTGTGCGGCAAGCATGATTTTACGCCCATCCGCAAGTTCAACCTGATGTTCAAGACCGCCATCGGCGTGACGGAGGATTCCTCCTCCACCGTGTACCTCCGCCCCGAGACGGCGCAGGGCATCTTTGTCAACTTTGCAAACATCGCACGCACCACGCGCAAAAAGCTCCCGTTCGGTGTCTGCCAGGTCGGTAAGGCATTCCGCAACGAGATCACGCCGGGCAACTTCACCTTCCGCACCCGTGAGTTTGAGCAGATGGAGTGCGAGTTCTTCTGCAAGCCCGGCACCGATCTGGATTGGTTTGCTTACTGGAAAGATTACTGCACCAATTGGCTCACGAGCCTCGGCATCAACAAGGAGCATCTGCGCCTGCGTGACCATGAGCCTGCGGAGCTGGCGTTCTACTCCCGCGCCACAACCGATATCGAGTATGCCTTCCCGTTCACCGACTGGGGCGAGCTGTGGGGCATTGCCGACCGTACCGATTACGACCTCGGCCGTCATCAGGAGGCGTCCGGCAAGGATCTGACCTACTTCGATCCCGATACCAACGAGCATTATATCCCCTACGTCATCGAGCCGTCGCTCGGCTGTGACCGTGTGGCACTGGCGTTCCTTTGCGATGCCTATGACGAGGAGGTCGTCGGTCAGGACAAGAAGGGCAACGACGATGTCCGCACCGTGCTGCACCTGCACCCCTTCCTTGCCCCCTACAAGGCGGCGATCCTGCCTCTTTCCAAGAAGGAAGTGCTCACCGGTCCGGCGAAGGAGCTTTATGCGGAGCTGGCGAAGGACTTCATGATCGACTACGACGAGACCGGTTCGATCGGCAAGCGCTATCGCCGCGAGGATGAGATCGGCACGCCGTTCTGCATTACCTTCGACTTTGACACCGTGGGCGACGCTGAGAAGGGCACCCCCGCCGACCACTGCGTCACCGTGCGCGAGCGCGACACGATGCAGCAGGTGCGTATCCCCATCGACCAGGTCAAGAGCTACCTTGCCGAGCGCGTGAGTTTCTGATGGCATGAAAAAAAGAAGCGTTTCCCGCTTTCGGGAAACGCTTCTTTTTTTGTATGCGTTACGCTGCGCGGAGCGCGCGCGTTTCGCGCCAGTATTCGACGCGGCGGTAGTTCATATAGAAGTCGAGCAGCTCCGGATCAAGCGCCTGCTTGGTCGTGACCGCACCATTGAAAAGGAGAAAGCCATCCTCATGCACCAACGGCAGCTGCTCGCGCACCGCACGCTGGAGCGCCATGAACGACGGCCCGTCCCAGCCGCAGAGGTCGAACAGCTCCGCCATCAGGAAGCAGGGCGAACAGTCGCGTCCCCGTCCGGTAAAGTCTTGCCCCAGCACAGCTTTTGCCGCGCTGTTTCCCCAGATGAGGTACGGTGTGGCATAGTAATTGGCAAGCCCTTCCACCGTGGACATGTCAAAGTCGATATCTAACTCCGTGTAGACCGACGCATCGTTGCCGAGCCAGGGCTTGTGGTCGCCGAAAAGGACCAGTACGACGGGTGCGTCACGCGCTTCCAGCTCCTGCGTGAAACGCGTCAGCTCCGTGATGGTGTCGGAGATGCCGTCGAAATAGTTGTTGAGGATGCTCACCGACGAGAGCGACCAGCCGGTTTCCGCCTCGGTCAATGCACCGACCGGCCGATTGTGGTCGTCGTAGGGACCATGGTTCTGATACGTCACCGAGAATGAGAACAGAGGCTTGTCCCCTGCCCCGCGTGCGTCCAGCTCCCCAAGCAGATAGTCGAACAGAATGCGGTCGGAGCGTTTCGGCGCTTCCTCGGGATCGACGAGTGCGCCGAAGCCGTCGTTTGTGAACACGCTATTGTCAAAACCGAGATAGCCATTGATGTTGCGGCGGTTGTAGAACCAGTCGTAACCGGGGTGGCTATAGACCGTGTCGTAGCCCTGCGCGGCGAAGTAGCGTACATAGGAGTCCACATCTCCGCGGAACTCGCTGTGGTGGGAATAGCCGGAGAGAAAGCCCCATTCGGTGTCCACCGTACCGCCCGCGAAAATGTTGGTCAACAATTCGCCGGACACGCTTTGCGCCTCCAGTGCGTGCAGCGGCTCGTAAAGCTCCGCAACCCGCGGCTGTGCCGCCAGCACGGGATAATCCGTCAGGTCAGAAAACGCCTCCAGCATGACGCCGACGACGTTGACCTTTGTTTCCGGGGAAATGTCGCCACTGGGGTATTGGGCGAGAAATTCTTCTGCTTTGCGGGCATTGTATCCCTCCGGTATCTGGGGAAATGCTTTGGAGACACTGCGCATAAAGGGATACCAGAATCCGCGGGAGACGAAGATCTCCACCTGCGACCACTCGTTTTCGATGGCGTCCAGGTTTTGCGTTTGCAAATAGAGGTCCCAGTTCATGTAGACCTGCGAATAGAGCAGCGGAACCAGCGCCAGACAGACCGCCGACCCCGCAAAGCGCGGCATGCGGCGCAGCGGCATGTCGGGCAGCAGGAGCAGGCAGCAGAGGAACATCAGTCCCGCGCCGCCCACCGCGACGAGCACGACGCGCGAGAGGTCGAGGGAGTAGTGGTTCAGGATACCGCCCGCCGTGCGGATCAGACGAAAGTCGGAGGCAAGCAGCGGATCGCCGCGCAGCTGGATCTTGTAATAGTTGACCAGCGCCAGACCGATGACCGGTACGGCGGAGAGAAGGTATGCGGCCCATGGCCGACGCGTGAGAAACAGTCCCAGCGCCATGAGCAGAACCGCCGGCAGCACATTGAGCAGCACGATGGGCGGATGGTCGAAATAGGATTGCCAGACCGCGGGGTGCCAGAGCGGCGCGTAGGAGCACGCGGCGAGCCGCAGCGCCAGAAAACCGTTGGCAAGCGCGAAGACCAGCAGGATCAGCGGCGGCAGCCACAGGCGCGCGGCGCGTTTCGCCGCGCGTTCACCGGGCTTTTCCGCCCAGAGGTTTTGTCGAATGGGATTGGTCATTTCTTTTTCAGCTTTCGGATATCATCCCCAAAGAAGGGTAGAAATTCATACTCCCCGCGGATACGGGAGAGGATTGCCTCGCCGTAGCGCTCGCCGATCTGGAGCGGGTTGAGGTTCGTCGAGATGATGGTCGAGCGCTGTGCGATGAGGCGGGAGTTGATAATCTGGTAGAGCGCGCTTTGCACAAAGCTGGTCGTCATCTCCGTACCCAGATCGTCGATGATCAGCAGGTCGCAGCGCAGATAGCGCGACACATCGTCTTCCGCCTCATCCGCGTCCTCGTCGCGGCGGAATTTCTGTGCCTCAAAACGCTGAAAGATATGCGCTGCCGTGTCGTAGACCACGGAGTAGCCGCGCCCGCTCACCTCACGCGCGACGCAGGCGGAGAGGAAGGTCTTGCCCAGCCCCGGGTCGCCGGAGAGCAAGAGGTTTTTCAGAGACGAAGGGAAATACCGTGCGAAACCATAGCAGGTGTCGCGGTTATGGTCCATGTTTTCGCGGGCGGTGGTTTTGCGGCCGAAGGTTTCGGTGGGTGAATAGTATTGGATGTCGAAGGTGTCGAAGCTCTGCGTACCGAGGTCGAGCATGCGGGAGAGCTCGGCATTCTGTTCGCGCACATAGTAGCGGCGCAGACAGTCGCACATGCTGCTGCCCACCCAGCCCGAGTCATTGCACGCCTCGCAGGCGGGTTTTGGCTCCAATGCGTCGGCAGGATATCCAAGACGGACAAGCAGTTCGCCGCGCTCCTGCTGAAGGGCAAGGTTCTCCTCCTTCAGCGATTCGATGGCGCTGCGGGGATCGGTGCCGCGGCGCAGACCGGAGGCAATGATCTTTGCCATCGTGTGTGACAGCTCGCGGTCGATTTCCTGCAGACGCGGCTCCCGGTCGTAGCAGGTGCGCTGCAAGGCGCGGAACTGTGCCTCGCGCCGCTGCTTATCCTCGTCATAGCGCGCCGCCGCGCGGCGCAGGACCTTGCTGTCGTATGCCATAGCGATCCCTCACTTGATGAATTCGTCCATCCAGGCGTTTTTGTCGTAGTCCGCTCTGCCGGTGCCCTTCTGCGCACCTTTGCGCGGCGCCGCGTTTTCGGTGCCGACCTCTTGCGGTGTATGCAGCCCTTTTTCGTGCCAGCGCTTGAGGATGCCGTTAAGATATGGCCACTTGAGTTCGTGGCAGCGGAGCATGGTCTTGTCATAGGCAATGGCGACCGTTTCGGGCGGAAAGCCCATTTCCGCCCAGGCCCCCAGATAACGCTCCTCACCGGGTACCGCGGCACGTCCGCCCAGCCCCAGCGCTTCCATATATGCGCCATAGCTGCCGCGCTTGCTCCGTTCGTGCTGAAGATAGGCGTCTGCCGCCTCCAGCGAAAACAGCTCCAGCCGTGCCCAGGTATAGCCTTCTTTTTCGATTTCGCGCATCGTCGGCGGTTTGCCGGCGCCGAATTGCTCTGCCTTGCGCTCCGCACAATAGTTTACCAGAAGATAGATCACATCTGCCGGTAAGCCAAGATAGTCATACAGCCCCAGCAGTTTCTTTACCGATGGGTCGCTGAGCTTGCCGAGCTTGCGCTCGACCTCGCGCAGCAGTTCCGCAAAAGATGCGTCGCCTTCCAGCTTACCCATCAAATCGTCACGGCTGTAATCCGGAATGGCGGTTTCCGGTACGGGCGGCGCCGCGCTGCGGGAAACGTTTTCTCCCAAGGGCGATGCACTGTGCGGCGCACTGATGAGCCCCAGCGTGTGCAGCATCTTTTCGGCGGCGGCGAAGCGCTCCGCGTTCCAACGCAGCTCGCCGCGCAGCGCGTCCGGTTCCGCCGAACCACGCCGCACCAGACAGAGATACAGCAGCGCTGCGTCTCCGTCTCCACCCTCGATGAGGCGGCGCACCGCGCCGGCGCCGAGGACGATATTCTCTTCCTGTGTCAGGTGCAGCACATAGTCGCTCACGCGTCCGCCCCCTTTCGATACAAAACCAATTTATATTACAATAAAAATATGGTTTCGTAAACCCAAAATTTTTGGACTGAATGGTTTCTTATTCTGTTTTTTCGATGAATCCCCCTTTGCAAGACAAATGCTTTGTGCTATAGTATAGAATGAATCATTAGGTGAAGTGGACATTCTATCAAAATGAAAGGAATGACAGTCATGGAAAACCGGGTCACCGTCAGCATCTGCGGAGAGGATTATAACCTTGTGGCCGAAGAGGCGCCGTCCTATATGCAGAAAGTAGGCGGTTACGTCGATACCAAGATGAGCGAGCTGATCGCAGCGGCAAAGGTCGGCCGTACCGACGCCGCTGTGCTCACGGCGGTCAACATTGCCGACGAGTTGTTTAAGGAACGCGAGGCCACCGAGGCGCTGCGCGCACAGGTGAAGGAATACAGCGATGAGGCAACCCGCGCCCGCAACGAAACGTCGGAGCTCAAGCGTGAGCTGTTCAAACTGCAGAACAAGAAGTAATCGCGAACGATATGACGGAGTTACTGGCACCTGCCGGATCAAAAGAAGCGCTTGTCGCCGCCGTACAGAACGGCGCGGACGCGGTATATCTTGGTGTTGATGAGTTCAACGCCCGCCGCGGTGCGCGCAATTTTACCCTGGACGAGCTGCGCCCTGCCGTAAACTATTGCCATTTGCGCGGCGTAAAGGTCTATCTGACGCTCAACACCCTCATTACCGACCGGGAGCTCCATGCGCTTGCCTCAGCCGCCCGCGTGGCAAACGAGGCAGGCGTCGACGCCATCCTTGTGCAGGACTGGGGTGTGCTGGACACTCTGCGCCGTGTCGTACCGGACTTGCCGCTGCACGCCAGCACACAGATGACTGTGCACACGCTTTCCGGCGTGCGTGAGGCGGCGCGTTTGGGCATCACCCGCGCTGTGCTTGCACGGGAGCTGAGCCGAAACGAGATAGCCGAGCTTTGCCGGGAAAGCCCGATCGAACTGGAGGTCTTTGCTCACGGTGCGCTTTGTATGTGCTGGTCGGGGCAATGCGCGATGAGCGCCGTTATCGGGCAGCGCAGCGGCAACCGCGGACTTTGCGCCCAGCCTTGCCGCCTGCCCTACGACGGCGGGCACCCGCTGAGCCTGCGCGATAACTGCCTTGCCGACTATGTGCCGGAACTGATGGACATGGGCGTTGCCTGCCTGAAGCTCGAAGGGCGTATGAAACGGCCGGAGTATGTCGCGGCGGTAACGGGTATTTATGCCCGCCTCATCCGCGAGCACCGCGGCCCCACCGACGAGGAGCGTGGCCAGCTTGCCGCGGCGTTTTCGCGCGACGGCTTTACGGACGGCTATTATACGGGACAGACGGGCGAATCCATGTTTGGCGTCCGCCCGGCGAACGCCCGCTGGCCGGAAGAGTGGTTCGCGCAGCTGCGCGCAGATTATGAGCGGGGCACGATGCGCACCGTTCCGGTGCGCTTTGCTGCAAAGCTTGCACCGGATGAGCCGATGACCCTGCTCGCAGCGGACGATGACGATCACCTTGTCACGGTTACGGGTGCGACACCGGAGAGTGCCCGCAATCGCAGCGTGACCGCCGAGGAGGCGGAGCAGCGTTTGCGCAAGACCGGCGGTACCGCCTTCACCGTGCGGGAATGCGTTGTGCGAGTCACACCGGGGATTGCCGTTTCCGCTGCATCGCTCAACGCACTGCGGCGTGACGCGCTGGCAGAGCTGGAAGCGGTGCGCACCGCCACGCCGGAGCGCCGTACCGGGCGCTACGTCGCGCCGGAGGAGATCAACAATCCGGCAGAGCCCCCGCGCTTTACCGTTTCGCTCCTGCATGCATCTCAGCTTACCCCCGCCCTTGCGGAGGCAGGCGCGGCACTGATCTCGCTGCCGCTGATGGAATATGAGCAGCTGGATCTGACGCCCTATCGCGGCAAGACGCGCTTTTGTGCCGTGCTGCCGCGGATCTATCGTACGCGGGACGAGGCGCTGTTGCGTACGAAACTGGAGGCCGCTTTGCGTTGCGGCGCAGATGCCGTAGGGATTGCCAATCTGGGGCATTTTGCGTTGATGCGTGATTACAAAGTGGAAAAACGAGGCGAATTATCGCTTAACGTATTTAATTCTGCAGCGCTGCGCTTTTTGAAGGAACAAGGTTTGGATACCGCCGCCGTTTCTTTTGAATTGCGGCGTGAGCAGATTCGGGATTTGCAAAAGTGCCTGCCCTGTGAGGCTGTGATCTATGGCCGTTTGCCGCTGATGATCACGGAAAACCGCATCGCGCTGAATGCGGACGGTGTTCTGACCGACCGCCGCGGCGAACGGTTTCCGGTCGTGGAGGTGTATGGCGGACGCAGCGAGATCGAGAACGCCAAAACACTCTGCCTTGCCGACCATGACGATTGGCGCAGCGTGGGCCTTTCCTACGCGCGACTTCGCTTTACGACGGAGACGCCGGAGGAGTGCGCGGCAATTCTGCGTGCGCATGTGGAAGGCAGGGATTGTGCCCCCGAAGACCTGACCCGCGGATTGTTCTATCGCGGTGTGGAATGAAAGCGGCTGTGATGCGGCTTGCTGACATGTCCTTTTATAACAACAAAAGGTAATAATGATGGAAGATTATACGAAATATAATATTGTGTTGGCGTCCGGTTCTCCGCGGCGGCAGGAATTGTTGCGGCGCATTGGGATCCGTGATTTTTCCGTTGTTGTGCCGCATGCGGATGAGACCTATCCCGCCGGATTGACGGCGCAGGAAACGGTCGCCTATATTGCCCGCAAGAAAGCGGAGGCGGCGCAGTCTCTGACCGCGCCGGACGACCTGGTGATCACGGCGGATACGATGGTATTTCTCGGCGACGAACGGCTGGGCAAGCCGCACGACGAGGCGGAAGCGCTGCGCATGCTGACGGAGCTTTCCGGCAACCGGCATACGGTCTGCACGGGTGTTACGGTGCGGCGGGGCGATCGGCTGGACTGCTTTACGGTTTCCACCGACGTGTTTTTCCGTACGGCGTCGGAAGCAGAGCTGCGCGCTTATATCCGCAGCGGCGAGCCGATGGATAAAGCGGGTGCCTACGGGATTCAGGGCCTGGGCGCTTTGCTGGTTGAGCGAATTGACGGCGACTTTTTTAATGTGATGGGGCTTCCGGTGCTGCGTCTGGCGCAGAGCCTGAAGACGTTCGGCATAGACTTGTTGTCGTAAAATTCTGTTCCGAAATGGACGGATGGAACTATGAAAGATTTTTTCTCGCGCTATGGCGTGTGGATTCTTGCGGTTGCGGCGCTGTTTGCGGTGGCGTTGAGTGCGTTTTCGTACTTTACCTCCACCTCGACGGTGCTGGAGAATGCGGCAGGGGTTGTGACCTCGCCATTCCGCTTTGCGGCGGAGTCGGTCGGCCAATGGTTTACCGACAAGCAGCGCTATTATAAAAGCTATAACGATTTGCTGGCGGAGAACGCCGCGCTCAAGCAGGAAGTGGCGGAGCTGCGTGCCAATGCGCGCCAGGCCGACCGCGACCGGGAGGAGAATGCCCTGCTGCGCGATTTGATCGGCTTAAGGGAGCAGCGCCGCGAGCTGGAGCTGGAGTCGGCGATGATCCTGGAACGCTCCAGCAGCAACTGGACGCGTACGATGACGCTCAATCGCGGCACTGCGCACGGCGTAGCCAGAAACAATATGGTCGTTACCAGCTCCAGCGAGGGTCATTTGGTTGGTGTGGTGACGGAGGTGGGTCTCAACTGGTGTACGGTGCAGACCATCATCGATACCGACACCGAGCTGGGCGCGCTGCTGTTCCGCACCGGCGATGCGGTGATCGCGGAGGGAGACTTTACGCTGATGCGGGAAAAGCGCCTCAAGGTCAGCTATCTGCCCGCGGATACGTCGCTGCTGGTGGGAGACTATATTGTCACCTCCGGCCTTGGCGGTTACTATCCTTCCAATATTGTGATCGGTACGGTGGAGCGCGTCGAGACGGATGAGAACGGGCTTGCGCAGTATGCTGTGCTTGCGCCGATGTGCGACTTTGACACGCTGACGGAAGTATTTATCATCAAGAGTTTTGATATTGTAGAGTAACGGCGGCCCTTGATCCATACGGCGCCCCTTCCCTGCCTTGCGCGCCGTGCCGCTTTCTGACAGGAGTTATTTATGCTGACCAGACGGGACATCATTATCAAGTGGTCGAGCTATGCGGCGGCCTGCCTGCTGCTGTTGCTTCTCTTTGCGCTGTTGCTGCGTGACGTGGAGCTGTTCGGCGTGCGTATGTTTTTGCCGCCGCTGTTCGTCGGCGTCGTTGCGTCCATGGAGGATGCGCGTGCGGGTACGATCTTCGGCCTTGCCTGCGGCGTGCTGTGTGACCTGACGACGGCGGGCACATTTCCCTGCGTGTATACGCTGGCGTTTACGCTTGCGGCGATGGCTTGCTCGGCGCTGGCCAAGAGCGTGTTACAGCCGGGGGTTCTTTGCTCCGTTGCGGTGACGGCGCTGACGTTTCTTTTTGTTGATATGCTAAACATGCTTGCGCTGTTTTTGCGCCAGCGTGCATCCTTTGGCGCAATGGCGCTGTTGGCGGTGCAGGAGACGGTCGTATCCTGCCTGTTTTTGATCGTTTGTCATCCGGTGCTGTGGATGCTGCACCGCAAGTTTACGCTGTAAGGCCATGGTGCGGATCGTTCCGGCGCGGCGCGCCGATGAAGCGCGGCTTGCAGACGCTCTGCAAGATTATCTGCGCGAGCTGAAGGCGTATTACGCCACAGTATCCGCACAGCCTGAGCTGGCGCGCTATTTTACGGAACCGGGACGGCTCCCCTGTCTCCTGTATGACGATTGCGCGTGGATCGGATTTGCACTGGTAAACGACCACTCGCGCCCCGGAATGCCGGACCACACCGTGGCGGAATTTACGGTCTTTCCTGCCTTTCGCGGCGCGGAGCGCGGCATGTCCGCCGCCCGCGCCCTCTTTGCCCTGTATCCGGGGCGTTGGCGCGTGAAGTTCATTGAGAAAAACATTCCCGCGTCGCATTTTTGGGAGCGTGTGACGGCGGCTTATCCGCGTACCGTGCGCACGCTGCCAGGCGGTGAACACCGCATCACATTCCAAACCTGATTCAGAAAGGAGGCCCCGGCATGGAAACCAAAAAACTGCGCTATCGCCTGCTTACGCTCGCTTTCCTCTTTATGGCTGTGCTGGCGGTCTTTTTTGCCACAATGTTTGATGCGCAGGTTGTCCACGGAGCGGATTACCGCGCCATGTCGGTCAGCACAAACACCACCGTGGAGAAGGTGGAGGCGTCCCGCGGCGTAATTACCGACCGCAACGGCAAGGTTTTGGTGAGCAACCGCGCCGTTTACACGCTGAGCTTTGACCCGGAGATGGTCAGCGGCGACATCAACGAGGCACTGCTGCGCCTGATCGCGCTGTTGCGGCGCGAGGGTGTGAGCTGGTACGACGAACTGCCGATGACGGCCCTGCCCCCCTACGCTTACGACTACAGCGTAAACCGCTCCGGCATGCTGGTGAAGTATCTGGAGAGCAAGAAGTGGATTGAGGCGGGAATGACCTCCGCCGAGCTGCGCGACGGCGTGTCACCGGAAAAGATCTTTGCATTGATGTGCGAGGAGTTTGCGGTGGACGACTCCCTCAGCGCGACGCAGAAACGCGCTTTGGTAGGGCTGCGCTATTCGCTTGCCACCGCGAAACTGGACGGCGACGGCACCTTCCTCTTTGCGCGCGGCGTGGATGTACCGCTCATTTCATTGCTTAAGGACGGGGGCTACAGCGGCGTGCGCGTCGGCACTTCCACGGTGCGCGAGTATCAGACAGACGCTGCACCGCACATTTTGGGCCATATCGGCAAGATCCAGAACTGGGACGATTACAAGGAAAAAGAAGGCTATAAGTGGAACGATCTTGTCGGCATCGACGGAGTGGAGCTGTCCTTTGAGGACTATCTGCGCGGTACGGACGGCAAGCGCGTCGTGACGATGAACGCCGACGGAAAGGTCATCGACGAGATTTGGTCTGTGGAGCCGAAACCGGGCAACAACGTGGCGCTGACGCTGGACATCGACTTCCAGTCACAGGTTGAGAAGGTCCTTGCAGAATCCACGCAGGCGATGACGGATGCGGACGGCATCGAGCGCGGCGCGGCAGCAGCGGTGGTTCAGGTCGGAACAGGCGATGTGCTGGCGCTTGCCACCTATCCCTCTTTCTCGCGCAAGACGTTCAATCAGGATTTCGCCGAGCTCAATGCCGACCCCATGCGCCCCATGCTTAACCGTGCAACGCAGTGGGCGTTTGCGCCCGGCTCGACCTTTAAGCCTGCCATGGCGGTCGCCGCGCTGGAGACCGGCATCATCGACACACGCACGAAGATCAGAGACCTCGGCGTTTACAAGTTCTACGACCTCAACCTCCACTGCTGGATCTGGCCGGGGAACCACGGCTATGTCAATGTCACCGACGCAATCAAGGTATCATGCAACTACTTCTTTTATGAAGTCGGCAAACTCACGGGCATTTCCACGATGGAACGCTATGCCCGCGCCTTCGGTCTCGGAGAGCCGACGGGCATTGAGATTCCCGAGAGTGTGGGAACCATGACCTCCCCGGAATACGTCAATTCCCTCAAAGGCCAGCATTGGACGGACGGTATGACGCTTCAGGCGGCAATCGGGCAGGCTTATGACCTCTTCACGCCACTCCAGCTCGCAAACTATATTGCTACCCTTTCCGGCGGCGGCGCGCGCTACAATGCGCATTTGCTAAAAAGCGTGAGCAAGTACGACAGTGCCGTTCCCGTCTTTGTGTATGACGAGGCGCCCGTAGATACCGTTTCTATCAGTGATGAAAACCTGCGCGCGGTGCTCTCGGGCATGCGCAAGCTGGTGACCGAGGGCAGCGTGCGCACACAATTTACCAACTGCGTTGTCGACGCTGCCGCCAAGACGGGCACGGCGCAGACCGGCGGACGCGGTACGATCAGCAACGGTGTGTTCGTAGCTTTTGCGCCCTATGACGATCCGCAGATTGCCATTGCCCTCGTCATCGAAAAGGGAAACAGCGGCGGCGCGCTGGCGTCTACCGCGGTAGATATCCTCAATGCCTACTTTACCGCCGCCGATCCCAATATCGTCGGCGAGAACGTTTTGCTGAAGTAGTCAAACCATGCAGAGATTTGCCGGGAGGGATCACGATGTATTTTAATTCGAGGGAAAGCCGCTGCAAATCGCCCTACGGTGCGGTAACCTGCGGCACACAGGTCACGCTGAGCGTATATCCGGATCGCGGAGACGCCGTTGAGCGCATCGTTCTCGTCGCCCACGGAGAATTTGCTGACACCTGGGAGGAAACCGAGCTGGAGGCGCTGCCCCTCGGCGGGGAGTATGTGTATCGCTGCGTTTACACCGCGCCCGGAGAACCGGAGCTGGTGTGGTATCACTTTAAGATCGTCTCTGCCGACGGTACGGAGCGCCGCTTCGGCAAGAACGGGTTCCAGCCGTGGGAGCAGCTGGCGACTTTTCAGCTGACCGTTTATGACGGTACGGGCAAAACGCCGGAGTGGTTCGGACGCGGCGTGAGCTATCAGATTTTTCCCGACCGTTTCCGCCGCGCGGTGCGGCGCGATGTGTCCGGCCTCGTGGGACGGCGCACACTGCACGAGAGTTGGGACGAGATGATCGAGTACCTGCCCAACGCACAGGGAGAGATCACCTGCTCCGACTTCTTTGGCGGCGATCTTGCGGGTATTACGGAAAAACTGGAGTATCTGCGTTCGCTGGGCGTGACGACACTTTACCTCAATCCGATCTTTGAGGCGGCGAGCAATCACCGCTACGATACGGCGGACTACCGGCATATCGATCCCCTGCTCGGCACGGAGGAGGATTTCCGCGTGCTTTGCGAAACCGCGAAGGCGCATGGCATCCATGTTGTGCTCGACGGCGTATTCAATCATACCGGCTCGAACAGTGTTTACTTCAACGCGGATGCGTTTTATCCTACGCTCGGCGCGGCGCAGAGCCGGCATTCCCCTTATGCGAGCTGGTATCATTTTAGCCGCTTCCCGGACGAGTACGATGCATGGTGGGGGTTTAAGACGCTGCCCGCCATCGAGGAAAGTGATCCCGACTACATCGACTTTATCATTGAAGGGACGGACAGCGTCGTGCGCCACTGGCTGCGCGCGGGCGCGTCCGGATGGCGGCTGGATGTGGCGGACGAGTTGCCCGGCGCCTTCATCGAGCGTATCCGCCGCGTTATGAATGAGGAGAACCCCGACGCCTATCTCATCGGTGAAGTGTGGGAAGACGGATCGAACAAGATCGCTTATTCCACGCGCCGCAAGTATCTGCTCGGTGCGCAGACGCATGCACTGATGAACTATCCGTTCCGCAATGCGCTGCTGCATTATCTGCTGCAACAGGATGCCGCTTCCTTCCGCGACGCGATGGAGACCCTGCGCGAGAATTATCCTCCCGCCGCCTTCTATGGCGCGATGAACTTCCTCTCCACGCACGACACACCGCGCATTCTGACGGTGCTGGGCTATACGGGCACATGGCCGCAGACGCGGGAAGAACGTGCGCGGATGCTGCTCAACGCCAGCGAATACCACAAAGGCATGCGGCGGCTGCGTCTGGCGGCACTGGTGATGTTTGCCTTCCCCGGCTCCCCAACGGTCTACTATGGCGACGAAGCGGGAATGCAGGGGTTTGAAGATCCGTTCAACCGTGCGACCTATCCGTGGGGGCGTGAGGATCATGAGCTGATCGCCTACTTTACGCGCCTTGGCGCCCTGCGCAACGCCCGGGCGTCCCTGCAGGGCGGAAGCATTGAATACCTGCGCGCCGAAGGCCCGCTGCTGGCGTTCCGCCGTACAGCGGGCGGCGTGTCCGACCTTGTGGTGTGCAACGCTGCCGACACAACCTCGACATTTGCCGTTCCCTCGGCGGAGGGTGAGGCGCTCGACGCACTGACCGGCAAACGTTTCCGCCCTGCGGCGGGCATTTTGCAGATCGAACTGGAGCCGCTGGAAGGCCTGCTGCTCATCGAAGGATAAAGAGCTTGTTCCAAACGCGTTTCTTGGTGCGAACAGGGCTCTATCCGGGTCAAGACGGTGGAAAACTGTGGATTGTTTCACGTGAAACAAAGACGACGTCCGCGCCGCGGAAGGCGGCGCGGACGTCGATTTTTTCGCCCATTTCCGATTTTGCGGTTGAAATCATGGGACTTTGTGGTATACTAATAAACTGTATCAAAAAGATAATCGGATAAAATGCCCCACTCGGGGGTTTTGCCGTTGGAAAGCGGGGATCAGGCTTGGCAAAGACCATCGCGATCGTGAATCAAAAGGGCGGCGTCGGTAAGACGACAACCTGTGTCAATATGGCAGCTGCGCTGACGGAAGCGGGTAAGCGGGTGCTGTTGTGCGATTTTGACCCGCAGGCAAACTCCACCTCCGGTATGGGCGTGGACAAGGGCGCGGCACAGGGCGTTTACGACGTTATCATCAACAATGCGGACGCGCACGCAAATGTCGTACATACGCGCTACGGCGATGTGCTGCCTTCGAGTAAGGCGCTGGCGGGCGCGGGTATCGAAATGATCGATCGCGAAAAGCGCGAGTTTCTTTTGAAGGAGTCGCTTGCCGCCGTTGGCGCGGAATATGACTTCATCCTGATTGACTGTCCCCCTTCGCTGGAGCTGCTGACGCTCAACGCGCTGTGTGCGGCGGATACGATTCTGGTCCCGGTGCAGAGCGAGTATTTCGCGCTGGAGGGCCTGAGCGATCTGATCAACACCGTGCGTATTGTCAAGCGCTCTCTGAACCCGGCGCTGGAGCTGGAGGGCGTGCTGCTGACGATGTACGATGGGCGTACGAACCTCGCCATGCAGGTGGCGGAAGAGGTCAAGCGCTACTTCCCCGGCAAGGTCTATGCGACGGTCATCCCCCGCAATGTGCGCCTTTCGGAGGCACCCAGCCACGGCAAGCCCATCAGCGCCTATGATCGCGCCAGCCGTGGCGCGGAGGCATATGACGCTTTCGTGCAGGAATTTCTGAAGAAGAACGCTTAATTTATAATAGGAGTATATCGCTATGGCAAATTCACCCCGTGGACTCGGCAAAGGACTCGGCGCGCTGCTCGGCGACGCGGCAATCCGCACCGATACCAGTGAAAATCTGCACCTGCTCCCTATTTCACAGGTCGAGTGCAATGCAGACCAGCCCCGCAAGCGCTTTGACGACGAGGCGCTGGAGGAGCTGGCGGACTCCATCGGCAAGCATGGCGTTCTGCAGCCTCTGACCGTGCGCCGTCTTGCTTCCGGCTATTATCAGATCATCGCGGGCGAACGCCGCTGGCGCGCTGCGCGTCTGGCGGGACTGACGGAAGTCCCGGCCATCGTCATCGAAGCGGACGATCGCAAGGCGATGGAGCTGGCACTGATTGAGAATCTGCAGCGCGAGGACCTTGATCCGCTGGAAGAGGCCGAGGGTTACAAGAAACTCATGGACGGCTATCAGATGACGCAGGAGGACGTGGCGGAACGGGTCGGCAAGTCGCGTTCCGCCGTGGCAAATGCACTGCGTTTGCTGGGACTCTGCCCCGATGTACGTGCGCTGGTCGAGGCGGGCAAGCTCTCCGGTGGGCATGCCCGCGCATTGTTGCCGCTTTCGGCAGCCATGCAGAAGAAGGCGGCGCAGGAGGTCATCGACGGCGGATTGAATGTGCGCCAGACCGAGGCGCTGGTCAAGAAGTACACCGCGAAGCCCCGCACAAAGAAGCAGGACGACGCGGAAACCGTCAATTATACGAAACTGGCGGCAAGTGAGCTGACGACGAAGCTCGGCCGCGGCTGCCGCATTGTGCCGGGCCGGAAGAAAGGCCGTATCGAGCTGGACTACTACGGCATGGACGATTTGAACGATCTGTTGGAAGCGCTGGCATTTATTAAGAAAAGGAACGGTAAAGCCTGACCATGACCGATTTTATCCACGAACATCCCAAGAACGAAACATCCGCGGTGCCGGCTGTGCCCTCCCCTGCTCCGGCAGAGGAAACGGTGCCTGACGAAATGACGGGGCAAAAGCGCGTCTACGGATACATCTTTATTCTGTTCATTGTCGCGTTTTCCCTGCTGGTGTGGTCGTTTTTCATGAACCAGCGCAGTACGGATCAGGTGCTCTCGGAGCTGCGTGGCAACGCGAACACCCTGCAATCGACGCTTGACCGTAATATTGAACTGGAAAAGCGTGTGGAAGAGCTGGAAAACGAAGTTGAAGCGCTGGAAGAGAGTACCCGGGCACAGGAAAAGGCTGCTGCGGCGCTGGAGACTGCAAAGAACGAGGCAGACGAGCATGCCGCCGTCCGCGGCTTGCTGTGGTTGCTTGAGTACCGCCTTGCGCGCGGTGAATACGATTTGTGCCGCGAAACGGTGGAGCAGATCGAACCGCTTCGTAATGCGCTGCAAAAAGAGGGAAACGAGACCTATCCCTCTGAGCTGGAGCGCTACAACGAGATTCTGGCTGTGCTTGCCGAACAGGAATGATCCCGCAAAAACCTGTGAAAAACCACCGTGTTTCACGTGAAACGTAAAGGAGAAAACATACTATGCTTGACATCAAATTCCTGCGCGAGAACCCCGAGATCGTCAAAGAGAACATCAGAAAAAAGTTCCAGGACGCGAAGCTCCCATTGGTGGACGAGGCGATCGCGCTCGATGAAAAGCTCCGTGCCGCCATCACAGAGGCAAGCGAGCTGCGCGCGAAGCGCAACCAGCTTTCCAAGGCAAACGGACCGCTGTTCGGCAAGCTCAAAAAGGCGGAGGGCGCCGAGAAGGACGAGATCCAAAAGCAGATCGACGCGAACATGGCGGAGGTCAAGGCGAACGACGAGCGGCTCAGCGCGCTGGAGGCGCAGGAAACAGAGCTGGAGGCAAAGCTGCACCATGATATGCTGCTGATCCCCAACATCATCGATCCCAGCGTGCCCATCGGCGAGGACGACAGCAAGAACGTCGAGGTCGAGCGCTTCGGCGAGCCGAAAGTGCCCGATTTTGAGGTTCCCTATCACACGGACATCATGGCGAGCTTTAACGGCATCGACATCGATTCCGCGCTGCGCGTTTCCGGCAACGGGTTCTATTATCTGCTCGGCGACATTGCACGGCTGCATGAGGCGGTTATCGCCTACGCGCGCGACTTCATGATCGGCAAGGGTTTCACCTACTGCATCCCCCCGTTCATGATCCACGGCAACGTGGTCGAGGGCGTCATGAGCCAGACCGACATGGACGCCATGATGTATAAGATCGAGGGCGAAGACCTCTATCTGATCGGTACGAGCGAGCATTCGATGATCGGCAAGTTCATCGACCAGATCGTGCCCGAAGAGACGCTGCCCCAGACGCTTACGTCCTACTCTCCCTGTTTCCGCAAGGAAAAAGGCGCGCATGGCATTGAAGAGCGCGGCGTGTACCGTATCCATCAGTTCGAGAAGCAGGAGATGATCGTCGTCTGCCGTCCTGAGGATTCGATGAAATGGTACGACCAGATGTGGAAGTACAGCGTCGAGCTGTTCCGCAGCATGGATATCCCCGTGCGCCAGCTGGAGTGCTGCTCCGGCGATCTGGCCGATCTGAAGGTCAAATCCTGCGATATCGAGGCATGGTCCCCGCGTCAGAAGAAGTATTTCGAGGTTTGCTCCTGCTCCAACCTCGGTGATGCGCAGGCGCGCCGGCTCAAGATCCGTATCAAGGGCAAGGACGGCAAGCTCTATCTGCCCCACACGCTCAACAACACCGTCGTTGCACCGCCGCGCATGCTCATTGCGCTGCTGGAGAACAACCTGCAGGCAGACGGCAGTGTGCTGATTCCCAAGGTTCTGCAACCGTATATGGGCGGAAAAGAAAAGCTGGTTCCCTGAAACGGAATGTCCCCCGCAAGGGTAATTGATAAAGGAGAGAGAGCATTATGAAGAAGTTCCTCGATGAATTCAAGGCTTTTGCACTCAAGGGCAACGTCATGGACATGGCGATCGGTGTCATCATCGGCGGCGCGTTCGCGGCGATCACCGGTTCGCTGGTCAGCGACGTGATTACCCCCCTGCTCGCCGTGCTGTTCAACAGCCCCAACACCGACGCGCTGAACATCACACTGCGCGCTGCCACGGCGGACAGCGAAGCCGTCGTACTCGGCCTGGGCACGTTTGTCGGCACGATCGTCAATTTCCTTGTCATTGCGCTGGTGCTCTTCTCGGTCATCAAGGCGATGAACAAGGCAAAAGAACTTGCCGAGAAGAACAAGAAAAAAGAGGAAGAGGCCGCTCCGGCAGAGCCCTCCGCCGAGGAGAAGCTGCTCACCGAGATCCGCGACCTTCTCAAGGAGCGCAAGTAAGTGCTGGATATTTTGCGCGCCGGGCTTGCCGCGCTGGGACTGGATCCAACGAAAGCGGAGTCGCTTGCCGCGTTCGCTGACGATGTACTGGAGCGCAACCGTGTCATGAACCTGACCGCCATCACCGAGCCGGCGGACTTTGCGCGATTGCATCTGCTGGACAGCGCGGCATTGCTGAATATGGCTGATTTCAGCGGCAAGCGCGTGGTAGACGTGGGTACGGGCGCGGGGTTTCCCGGCGTACCGCTGCGGATTTTGCGCGATGATTTTGACCTTACGCTGCTTGACAGCACAGGCAAGCGCATCGATTTTCTGCGTGAGGCATGCGCGTCGCTGTCGCTCACGCGCGTGGATTGCGTACATGCGCGCGCGGAGGAATTCGCCGCGGCGCAGCGTGAGCATTTTGACATAGCGGTATCCCGTGCGGTGGCTGCGTTGCCTGTGCTCTGTGAGCTGTGCCTGCCGCTGGTGCGCGTGGGCGGGCAGTTTCTCGCCATGAAAAGCGCGCGGAGCGACGAGGAGTTGGACGCAGCGCGGCATGCCATCGGTACGCTGGGCGGACGGGTTGTGCGCGTGACAGATTACGAGATTCCGGACAGCGATGTAACGCACCGGGTGATCGTGATCGACAAGGTCTCCCCCACCCCGGCAAAATATCCCCGCGCGTTTGGGCAGATTAAAAAGAAACCTCTGTGAGAGCGCAGGAATATCGCGTACTCATGGATCGGAGGGAAAGCATTGGGTCAGGTCATTGCCATCGTGTCCGGCAAGGGCGGCACGGGTAAAACTTCATTGACCGCGCTCATCGGCGCGGCGCTTGCCGGTCTCGGCAAGCGCACGCTGCTGCTGGACTGCGACGTGGGCCTGCGCGACCTTGATCTTGCGCTGGGACTCTCCGACCGCGTGCTGATGGACTTTTCCGACGTTGCCGCGCACCGAGCGACGCTGGAAGAAGCGGTCGTACGCCATCCGGAGTTTGAGAAGCTGTATCTGCTCACCGCACCGGTGACAACCTCGGCGGCTCTGTCTCCGGAAGCGATGCGCGAACTGCTGGACGCGGCGCGCGAGAGCTTCGACTTCTGCCTGATCGACGCGGGCGCGGGACTGGGCGAGTCGTTCCAATTGGCAACGGAGAACGCCGACCGCGCGGTCGTTGTTTCGACGACGGAGCCGAGCTGTCTGCGCGATGCGCAGCGCACGGTTATGGAACTGAACGATTTCCCGTCCGGCAAGCTGCATCTGGTGGTAAACCGTCTGCGCCGCAGACTGCTCAAGTCCCTGCGCGCGAACATCGACGATGCGATGGATGCGGCGGGCCTGCCGTTGCTGGGTGTGGTGCCGGAGGACGAAGATCTTCCGGTGCTGCTGGGCAAGGGAAAGGTAAACGGACTGAGCTACTATTCCGGTGCGCGCCGTGCGTGCCGCAACATTGCCCGCCGGCTTTGCGGCGAGCGTGTTCCGTTGATGAAGGTATAAGGAGGCAGGATTCCTCCGTGAAACAATCGAACAACGGTTGGATGGTTTCATGGAAGGATTGTGCCTGAAATCGTGTCTGCAAGAGGGTGTACGGTGGCGCAAGCACGGTTTCTGAGACAGCCGACAGGCAGAAAGGGAAAACATGAACATCGCATTGATCGCACATGACAACCGCAAGGAACTGATGGTTCAGTTCTGCACCGCTTATGCGGGCATTCTTTCCCGGCACACGCTTTGCGCTACGAACACCACCGGCAAGGTCATTTCTGACGCGACGGGCCTGAATATCCACCTGTTTATGAACGGAGCGCAGGGCGGAGACGAGCAGATCGGCGCGCGAATCGACTGCAATGAGATCGATTTGGTGCTCTACTTCCATGATCCCGGCAGTGCGAACTATGACAGCAGCATTGCATATATGGCAAAACTGTGCGACAAGAACCGTGTTCCGTTTGCAACAAACTCCGCCACGGCAGAGGCGCTGATCCTTGCGCTCGGACGCGGCGATCTTGACTGGCGCGACATCGTCAATCCCAAGACCAAGCCGTTTATGGCGTAAAACGTATTTCCTGACGCGTTTCGTCAGAAAAAACGATCAAATTCATTTCGCGCCTTCGGGCGCGAAATTATTGAGGAGATAGTCAATCATGATGCAGTCCCGTACCCACAATTGCAATCAGCTCCGCATGGAGAATGTCGGCGAAAAGGCCAAGCTCGTCGGCTGGATGGAAAATTTGCGCGAGGTCGGCGGAAACCTCGCATTTCTGGTGTTGCGCGATTTCTACGGCACGACCCAGATCGTTGTAGAGGACGCTGCGATCCTTGCTCAGGTCAAGGGCTACAACAAAGAATCCACCATCAGCGTCGAGGGTGTTGTGCGCGAGCGCGCCAGCAAGAACCCCAAGCAGGCAACGGGCGATATTGAAATCGTGCCGGAGAAGATCGAGCTGCTTGGCCGCTGCCGCTACAACGAGCTGCCCTTTGAGATCAACCGGTCCCGCGAAGCGGACGAGTCCGCGCGGCTGAAGTACCGTTACCTCGATCTGCGCAATCCCGCTGTCAAAGCGAACATCATTCTGCGCTGCAACGTCATCGCGGCGCTGCGCAGCGCGATGCTTGCCCATGATTTTTTGGAGATCACGACGCCGATTTTGACCGCGTCGTCCCCCGAGGGCGCGCGCGATTATCTGGTGCCTGCGCGCAAGCATCCCGGCAAGTTTTATGCCCTTCCCCAGGCACCGCAGCAGTTTAAACAGCTGCTCATGACCTCCGGGTTTGACCGCTACTTCCAGATTGCGCCCTGCTTCCGCGATGAGGACGCGCGCGGCGACCGTTCCCCCGGCGAGTTTTACCAGCTTGATATGGAGATGGCATTTGCCTCGCAGGAGGATGTGTTTGCCATCTGCGAGGATGTGCTCCCGCCGATCTTTGCGAAGTTTGGTACCTATAACATCGCTTCGAAGCCCCCGTTCAAGCGCATTCCCTATCTTGAGGCGCTGGCGACCTATGGCTCCGACAAACCGGATCTGCGCATCGACCTGACCGCGACCGATGTGACGAGCCTGTTCGATGGCACGGAGTTTGAGCCGTTCCAGGGCAAAACCGTCAAGGCTGTCGTTATTTCCAACTGCACGCTTACGCGCAAGCAGATCGAAAAGCTGCTTGGTGATTGTGAGGTGCAAAGCGGCGCAAAGGGCTATTGGTTCAAGACCGACGAGTCCGGCGCGATTGCCGGCGGCGTGGCGAAGTTTGTGGACGCCGAAAAGGCGAAGGCGATGCTTGCGCTCGCACCGAACACACTGGTCGTGTTGGCTGCGGGTGAACTGGCGACGAAGATGGTCGGCGTGGAGATCAAGACCTTCGGTCGCGCCTGCGAGGGCCACATGGACAAGGAACGCTACGAATTCTGCTGGATCACCGACTTCCCGATGTATGAGATCGGCGACGAAAGCGGCGAGCTGGAGTTCTGCCACAACCCGTTCTCGATGCCCAAGGGCGGCCTCGATGTGCTGCTCAAGGCGGAGCGCGGCGAGATCGATCCGCTGACGATCATAGCGGATCAGTATGACCTTGTCTGCAACGGTGTGGAGCTTTCTTCCGGCGCGGTGCGCAACCACGATCCGGAGATCATGGTCAAGGCGTTTGAGCTGGTGCGCCTCGGTGAGGATGACGTCAAGGCGAAGTTCCCCGCGATGTATAATGCATTCTGCTATGGCGCGCCGCCGCATGCGGGCATTGCCCCGGGTGTTGACCGCATGGTCATGCTGCTGGCGGGCGAGGATTCGATCCGCGAGATTATTCCCTTCCCGATGAACAAGAATGCGCAGGATGTGATGATGGGCGCGCCGAGCGAAGTGACGCAGAAACAGCTCGACGAGCTGCATATCGCCGTTACCGCGAAAGAAGACGAATGAAACGCTTCTGGATCATTGTTTTGTTACTGCTTGCTTTGACGCTCGCCGCCTGCGGCGGGCGTCAAGCCTCTGTATCCGAAACACCTGCCGCGGGCACGGCGGCCGAAACGCCGGCGGAGGAAAACCCCAACCTCGGCTACCATGAGTACCTGCCCGAGCGTACGCCGGAGCGGGAGGCGGAAGAAAGCCTCACCGAGCAGGAGCTCGCCGCGCGGGAGGCACAGCGCCGCGCCAACGCGGAAGAGCGTGCGCGGGCGTTTCTCAACGGGATGACGCTGGAAGAAAAGGTCGGGCAGCTCTTTTTCGCGTGCAGCCGCGGCGGAGACATGGCGGAGGATGTGGCGCGCTGCCATCTCGGCGGTGTGCTGCTGTTCACCGCGGACTACAAAGACGTGAGCGAAAACTGGCTGGCAAAGGACGAATTCTCAGCCAAGCTGCAAAACTGGCAGGCTGCGGCGCAGTCGGATACGGGACTGCCGCTGTTGATCGGCTCCGACGAGGAGGGCGGCACCGTAACCCGAGCGAGCCGGAATCCCAACCTCTTCCCTGCCGTTTCCAAATCGCCGCAACAGCTTTATGCGGCGGGCGGTATCGGCGCGATCCTGAACGACACGATGCAGAAGAGCTACATTCTGCATGAGCTGGGCATCAACCTCAACTTTGCGCCGGTGTGCGATGTGTCCACCAATCCGGCGGACTTCATCTATGACCGCAGCTTTGGACAGGACGCAAGAACGACCGCGGCTTACGTTGAACGCGTTGTGATGGCCATGGGCGACGCGGGGATGGGCAGCGTTTTAAAACACTTCCCCGGCTATGGGAACAACGTCGATACGCACACGGGCATCGCCGTGGATGAGCGCCCCTATGAGACCTTTGTGAACAGTGATTTTCTGCCGTTTCGCGCTGGGATCGGAGCCGGGAGCAAGATCACACCCTTTGTGCTGGTCTCTCACAATATTGTGAACTGCATGGACCCGGAACTGCCGGCGTCCCTCTCCCCTGCCGTACACAGCATTTTGCGCAAGGAATTGGGCTTTGAGGGCGTGATCCTGACCGACGATCTGGCGATGGATGCACTCAAGGCGTATGTCGAGGATGGCAGCGCGGCGGTGCTGGCGCTCAAGGCGGGCAATGACATGCTCGTTACCAGCGACTATGAGGCGCAGATCAGGCAGGTGCTTGCGGCGGTTGAAGACGGCACACTCTCGCGCGAGGTGATCGACCTTGCCTGTCTGCATGTGCTGCGCGCGAAGGCGGAGCGCTTTGCGATGCCATATGAACTGGAAGGAGTAACCCCATGACCGAGACGAAAAAACTCTATTACGACGATCCGTTTATGCGGGAATTTTCGGCGCGTGTCCTCTCCTGTGAGGAAACGGAGAAGGGCTTTGCCGTCGTGCTGGATCAGACTGCGCTTTATCCCGAGGGCGGCGGTCAGCCTGCCGACCACGGCACATTGGGAACGGTGCACGTCCTCGATGTCCATGAGAAGGACGGCGTCATTACGCACCTGTGTGACGGTGGGTTTGAACCCGGCGAGACCGTCCATGGCACGATTGACTGGGCGCGGCGCTTTGACCACATGCAGCAGCATTCCGGCGAGCACATCTGCTCCGGTATGATCTGCGCACGCTTTTCCTGCGACAATGTCGGTTTCCATATGGGAGCGGATGTCGTGACCATTGACTTCAACGCCGATATCGGCTGGGATGAGCTGATGGAGATCGAGGCATGCGCGAACCGTTACATCTACGAGGACCATGAGATCGACATTCAGTTTCATCGCGGCGCTGAACTGGACGCAATCGACTATCGCAGCAAGAAACCGCTCGACGGCGATGTGCGCATTGTTGCTTTCCCCGGCGCGGACTGTTGCGCCTGCTGTGGAACGCATGTTGCGCGCAGCGGGCAGGTCGGTATCGTTAAGTTCCTCTCCTGCCAGAAATTCCGCGACGGCGTGCGTATCGAGCTGCGCTGCGGCGAGCGCGCTTACCGCTATCTTGCCGCAACGTGGGAGCAGGATCTGCGCATCGCGCAGGCACTGTCCGTCAAGCCGACTGCCAGCGCGGCAGCGGTGGAACGTCTGGAGGCAGAGCTGAGCACACTCAAGCTGCGTGCGGCGCATCTGGAGGCGTCTGTGTTCGCACAGGTGGCGGAACGCCTATCGGGTGCGGGCGACGTGCTGCTGTTTGAGGAAGACATGGCGCCGCAAAGCGTGCAAAAGCTCTGTGACGCGGTGTCAAACACCTGCGGCGGACGCTGTGCGGTGTTTGCCGGTATGGACGGTGCGTGGAAGTACGCGCTCGGCCAGCTCGGCGGCGATCTGCGGGAGCTGACAAAGCAGCTCAATGCGGCGCTGAACGGCCGCGGCGGCGGTAAGCCCTTTTTCGTGCAGGGCAGCGCCGCGTGCAGCCGCAGAGAGATCGAGGCATTTTTTGCGTCGGTGCCGTCGGAAGAAAAGTAAAACACGTAAACAAAAGAAGAGCTGACCGTACAGGTCAGCTCTTCTTGATTGGGAAAAGTCTTACGCGGCAGTTTTCTTGCCTTCCGTCGAACGGATGACGAAGAGTGTTGCAATCATCAGCACGATGCTCACCGGCAGGCAAATCAACCAGTTGCGGAGGAAGCCGGCGAGGATGTAGCTCACCAGAGAAACCGCGCCGACCGTCAGCGCATAGGGCAGCTGCGTCGAAACGTGCTGGATGTGGTCGCACTGCGCGCCGGCAGACGCCATGATGGTCGAGTCGGAGATCGGGGAGCAGTGGTCGCCAAACACGCCGCCAGCCATGCAGGCGGCAATCGCGACGATCATCAGCTCGCTGTCCAGATTTGCACCGAACGCCTTGCAGGCGATGGGGACCATGATGCCGAAGGTGCCCCAGCTTGTACCGGTGGCAAACGCAATGCCGCAGGCGATCAGGAACAGGAACGCGGGCAGCAGGCTCATCAGCGCCTGGTTCTCGGAGAAGGACTCGACGACGCCGGTGACATATTCGGTGGAGCCGAGGGAGTCGGTCATCGACTTGAGCGTCCATGCGAAGGTCAGCACGAGGATCGGCGGGACCATGGCCTTAAAGCCCTCGGGGATGGAGTTCATGCACTCACTGAAAGTCAGCACGCGCGTGCAAAGATAGAACACGATCGTGATGACCAGCGCCACGACGGAACCGTAGACAAGGCCGGTGGCGGCGTCGGAATTTGCCATGGCGTTGACGAAAGTCTCGCCATCAAACAGGCCGCCCGTATACGCCAGGCCGAGGACGCAGGAAACGATCAGAACCAGAATGGGAAGTACGAGGTGGATGACCTTGCCGTTGCCGCTGACAGGCGGGGTGGGCATGTCCTCGGCGCCGGTGATGCTGGCGCGCTGGGTGGTCTTCTTCTCCAGATGCTCCGCCATTTCGGCGACGCGCATCGGGCCGTAGTCGAACTTGCCGGCGGCAAGGGTGAGCATCATCACGATGGTCAGCACCGCGTAGAAGTTATAAGGGATCGCACGGATGAACACCGTCATACCGTTGACGCCCTCGGGGACGTAGCTGACGATGGCAGCGGCCCAGGAAGAAATCGGCGCGATGACGCAAACCGGTGCGGCGGTCGCATCGATCAGATAGGCGAGCTTGGCGCGGGAGAGACCCTGACGCTCCGCCAGCGGGCTCATGACCGAACCGACCGTCAGGCAGTTAAAATAGTCGTCCACAAAGATCAGTACGCCGAGGGCGATGGTGGCGAGCTGCGCGCCCATGCGGCTGTGCACATGCTCGGCAGCCCAGCGGCCGAACGCCGCGCTGCCGCCGGCACGGTTCATCAGCATGACCATTGCGCCGAGGACGACGAGGAAAATGATGATGCCGATGTTCCATGCATCCGTCAGCGAACCGATCATGCCGTCGACGAAGACGTGCTGCAGCGTGCCGGAAAAGCTGAAGTTGGCATACATCAGGCCACCGGCAAGAATACCGATGAACAGGGACGAATAGACCTCTTTGGTAATCAGCGCCAAAGCGATGGCGATGATTGCGGGGGCGAGGCTCCAGAAGGTGTTTTCAAACATGTGATTCTAGCTCCTTTCTGTTTTGGGCAACCATCAGACGACTGTTCGGCGCCGTCAGGACCGCGTCAAAGCCAATCGTTCGGACCGGTATGGCTTTGGCGAACCAAATATTTTTCTGCCGGCAAAACAGAAAAAAACGGTCATGATTTCCATCATGACCGAACAGAAGACGTCACACAAGCGCCCTGCGTTTTGTCATGACAGCTCTCCGCCTCTCGGCGACAGTCCGGCGGGTATTTCCCGACGATCCGGCGAAGATACGGACAGGAACCCGTATCAACCCTCGGCGGCCTCCCCTTTCGCTCCGCGATTCCTGTCGCTTTTCGGAGTTACTCTTGTCGGCCGCGCCTCTATCACAACTTTATTTGGTTAGTGTCAGTATAATCGCATTTTTGGTTGTGTCAAGCGCTAAAGTGAAGGTTTTGACGAATTTTGTTCACTTCACCCAAGTAAAGCGGTGAATGCCAATCAGAGATTGTCAATGTGCACAAAGACGATCACTGCGCACAGAAGGCGACCCTGCATACACGGCGGAACATCTGTCCCCAAGTTATATGCGCCACATCTTCACCCGCAAGAATGGGCAGCACGGCAACGGTATCGCCCGTGGCGTCCTTTACCCGCAGTTCGCCGAGGCGGTCGCCCGCTGAAACGGGCGCGTCCACATACGCCGGCAGGGATAGTTCTTTTTGCAGGCCGGAGGCAGCGGTCCGTTCCAACAGCATCGTATTGTCCCGGGTCAGGACGGGCTGCACGGCGCTGCGCTCGCCGAGACGGACGGGAAGCGGGGCGAGTGCGGCGTCAGGCGTAACGGTCATAAGCGTATAGGTCGCGAAACCGTAATCGAGCAGCGTGCGGGCGTCGGCAAAGCGCTCGTCGCTGGTTTTCCCTTTCATAATGACGGCAATCAGCTCCATGCCGTCGCGTTCGGCGGTGGCGCTGAGACAGTAGCCGGCTGCATCCGTGGAGCCGGTCTTTAGCCCGGTTGCACCCTGATAAAATCGGATGAGTTTGTTGGTGTTTACGAGCATGGATGCCCCGTCTCGCAGCGAATCCATCCAGATCGTAGTAAACTGGCGGATGTCAGGGTGATTTCGGATCAGCTCACGGGACATGACGGCAATGTCGTGGGCGGATGTCATGTGCCCGGCGGCGGGCAGACCCGTTGCATTGACAAAGTGGGTGTCGTTCATGCCGAGTTCCGCCGCGCGTTTGTTCATCCGCTCCACAAAAGCGTCTTCGCTGCCGGCAAGATGCTCGCCCAACGCCACGGCGGCGTCGTTGCCGGACACGACGCACACCGCCTTGAGCAGATCGCGAACGGTCATCGTTTCACCTTCCTTCAGCCAGATCTGGCTGCCACCCATGGAGGCCGCGTGAGCGCTTCCGGTGACGGTATCGTCATAGGACAGGCGTCCGTCGTCGATCGCTTCCATTGTCAGCAGCAGCGTCATCACTTTGGTGACGCTGGCAGGCTCGCGCGGCGTGTGTTCATCCTTGGCAAAAAGGACGGTTCCTGTGGTTTTTTCCATCAGCACGGCAGACGGCGCACTGACGTCCAGCGCCTGTGCGCTTGCGTTGCCGAGCAGGAGCACACAGAGGCAAAGACAGGCAAAAAAGCGTTTCATGGCATTCCCTCCGACATGGTTTTGGTAAATGCTATGAGCGCGGAGGACAAAACATACATATCGGACATATTTCGCCTTGCAAAGCACGTAAAAGTATGGTATCATACATTTCGCGAAGGGCAAACGTCCCCAAAAATTGCATCAGCAGGGTTGGTATATCGGTATTACAGCGGCTTCCCAAGCCGTTAAGGCGGGTTCGACTCCCGTACCCTGCTCCAAAAAAAGAGACAGCAAAAGCTGTCTTTTTTTTGAATCCTGCCCACTTAGCGGCGGAAATGAATTCCGCCTGTGGCAATTCTGCGCTGCGCTGCGAATTGACGCGCAACCATACGCGAAAGAGAGACAGCAAAAGCTGTCTCTCTTTTAAGTTCTGCCTATTTAGCGGCGGAAGTGAGTTCCGCCGCTTGCGTTTCCTTGTCGTACAGTGCGGCGAGCTGTTCAAGCGACGCTGCGTCATACACATAGATCCCGTTTGCATACGGCGCGGTGTACCCGGCAAGAACATCGGCCAGATCCGGCAACGCGCGGCGCAGGGCTTCGGCGAGACGCTCATCCGCGTCTGCATCCTCTGAAACGGCGGCAACGACCAGGCCCAGTGACAGGTCGGGGGTTTCACCGCGCTCCGCCGCCACGATCATGCCGCTGCGATAGGGGTAATAGTCCTCCGCGGACAGAAACGCCAACTGCACTGCGCCGGAGCGCAACGCGGTCTCCGTTGCCTCGCCGCTGGTGCCGAAAGTAACATTCACTGCGTCGACCTTGACCTGCTGTTTGTCCAGCACGGTAATGAGTGCCTGCGGAAAGTCCTTTTGCAGCTGCAACAACGCGTCTACATCACGTGCGCCCACGGAAAACTCAACATCCATTTTGCTGATCGTCAGCGGCGCGGTTGCCGGCGCGGCCGGGGTTTCAACACCGCCGGCGCTGCCCGGGGCATTCGGCGCGTCCGGTGTGACCGGCGTTTCGGTTGGACGCTGCGTACCGCTGCATGCAGCAAGGGACACGACCAACGTGAGAGCAAGCATCACGCCGAGGCCGGCGCGAAGCACAGCGTTCAGGCGTCTCATACGTCTGCCGCCCCCGTTTCGGCCGGTTCAGTCGGTGTCGGTACGGGCGTCGGCGTCGGGATCTCAGGCTGCGGTTCCGGAATCGGCGTTACACCCGGAACGGGAGTGACCTCCGGAGCCGGTGTGGGAGCAGGCTCCTGCGCTTCTCCGCCGCCTTCCGCACCGGGAGCGGTCTCGCCGCCCGTGTCTTCAACCGCGGGGCCGACAAAGACGATGCGGTTGCGCTTGTTGTAACGGCTGCGCGCCTCAAAGGTAGACGAAATCAGCTTGCCGCTGCCATCATACAGATCGCGGTAGGTGTCTACAACATAGCCGACATAGGGCGTTTGATCGACGACGCGCGTGCCGGGTTCCATATCCTCTTTTTCGACGACCTCTTCCTCATAGGGGGTCGTGGAAATTACCACGGAGCGCATCTTCACATAGGTGTCGTCTGTTTTGGTGCCGCGGATGTTGACGGTCAGACGGTGATCGCTGCTGTAGACCGTTTCGACCTTGATCGGGTAGAGCGTGTTGTTGCGGAAGATAAAGTCCGGGCCACCGCCGGACACGGTTGCGTCCAGACCAAGACCGATATAGGTGGAGGCAAAGCCGTGCGCCGTGCGCTTGACGATCTCCAGATTTGCCGACAGCGCCGCAGCATAGGTCGTCGAGCTGCATTGGCATGCGCCGCCGCCGTCCATCTCCACCGTCTTGCCGTGGAGATAGCCCGGTGCGCTCTGATAGCCGTTGGATGCGCTGAACGGGCCGCACAGTTCGTAGTAGTTGAACTCTTCGCCGCTGTTGAGCACGGCGCCGTTGACGCGCTGCGCCGTCAGCTTGACGTTGGCACGCCGCCCGGCTGCGCCGCTGACGACGGTGGTGTAGGTGCCGAGCAGATCGCGGAACAGGACCTTTTCCAGATCTTCCGCCGTGACCTGCGGTGCCTCCGAGGTTGCGGGGACGGTGATGGTTTCGCCGGGGGCGGCGGCGTCCAGCATGGACTGCGCCTGCCCCACATCAAACCGGAGCGCGGGACGCTCGGGAATGATGGACTGGGTCTGCGCATCGTAGCGTGCGTTTGCCATCTCTCCGCCGAGGGAGCTGTTGAGGGCGTTGAGATCTCCCTGATCGGCATAATCAATAGTGTAGGGCAAATCGACCGTACGGGAACCGTCCTCGTCGGCAGAGGAATCGCCCAGCCGGGCTTCCAACGCCACGCGATCCGAGCTGCGCCCGTCACGCGCCTTCGTCAGGCGCAGCAAATTGTTGCCGACCTCATAGGTAAAATCCGTGTGGGCAAGCTGGCCGGCTTCCGCCAGCTTCTCGGCTGCCTGCGCCGTCCAGCCGCTGTCCGGCTCCGGTGTGACCGCCGTATGCTTGCCAAGGGTAGAGCAGAGCAGGTTCCAGCCGTCGGAAAGTGCGTTGCCGCCGTGGCTGCTTTCATACGCCTCGTCCGCCAGCGCTTGCGCGTCAAAGGTGACGCCCAGCTCGTCATAGGTCAAAAATGCAAGCTCTTCGCTGTTGTCGAGGGTCAGATGCACGCCGCTTTGCGTGCCGAGGCGCTTGAGCGCCGGATGCAGCACTTCCGCCGCCTCCGTGCGCGTCAATCCGCCGACGTCCTGTCCGCCGATGATCGTATTCGGATTGATGGCATCCCCGGCTACCGACGCGATACAAAAGCCCGCGTAGCCCGCGACCAGCGCTCCGACGGCGATGCTCGGGATCAGCCACGGATGCCCGCTCTTTTCTACTACGAGTTCCCGTTTCCCTGCCATGCCGGAAACCTCCCCAGATTGTTACAATGATATCTCTTTGCGTGAAAGGGTTTTGTGTCTTCCTATGCAAAACCCTTTCAGCATACCATTCAGCATATCACATTTTCAGCGGTTTGTCATTACAATCTGGTGACTTTTTTCTTATTTGCACCGGATTTATACCTCGGCGGGCTGCTGTGCGGTGCTGCGCGGGATGCGGATGGTCATACGGATCTCGTCGTCTGTGTCCTCCCGCTCCACGGCGGCGTTCACGCCCGCGCGCTGCATCACACCCAGCTGACGGCGGATGCTGTTGAGAAAAATGCGCACGTCCTTGATGATGTAGGTCGGCTGGCGCGGGGGCGGCGTGCTCTCTGTCCGGTGCAAAAGCGACTCGACATACGCTTCGGTCTGTGCGACATTGTAACTGCGCTCCGCGATTTCCCGTACCGCAGCGAGGCGCGTCTCATCGTCTTCCAGACGCAAAAGCGCGCGGGCATGGCGCTCCGAAAGGCCGTGTTCGCGCAGCAGAGCCACACATTCCGGCGAAAGCCGCAGCAACCGCAGCTTGTTTGCGATCGCTGACTGGGACTTTCCCAGCTTTTCGGCTGCCTGCTCCTGGGACAGGCCGTAGCTGGAGATCAGCTTGGCGATGGCGGCCGCCTCCTCAAACCAGTGCAAGTCGCGACGCTGCAGGTTCTCAATCAACGCCAGCAGCGGCGAATCCTCTTCATCCGCCCGCGCCAGCAGACAGGGCACCTCCCGCAGGCCCGCCATGCGCGCGGCGCGCAACCGGCGTTCACCTGCAATCAGTTCGTAACCCTGTGCGCCGTGGCGTACGGTCAGAGGTTGGATGATGCCGTAGCGCAAAATGCTGCGGCTGAGTTCGACAAGCGATGTTTCGTCAAAATAACGGCGCGGCTGGGATGGATTGGGATGGATCTTATCCACGGGCAGGTAAAAGACCCGGCGGGACAAAAAAGAGTTTTTTCGCGTCAATTCCATGGGGGTGCCCTCCTTGGTTTACAAGCATAATGTTGAGTTTTACTATTTGCTTTGATACCACATATTGTAGGAGGCAGAACACGCGAAAACGCGGGAAAGCCGTCGGGGAATGTGCAAAAAGTAGAAAGACCGGTTTCGGCGCAGAGCGAAACCGGTTTTATCCTACCATATTAGGCGGTTTACTGCTTTGGAAACACGAAATAAGCGCAGTTTACCGTTATTTTGCTGCATTTCAGCAGACTTCATCATGTCTTGCAGCGGTAGACCTTGATGGACGGACCCGCCGAGCGGGTTTCATAGAGCTTGGGAAACGCCTCAATGAGATCGGTGAGTTTCTTAAAAGAGAAGGTACGCACGTCAAAATCCGGTTTTACGCGCTTGATGTAGGAGCCGGCATTGCTGACGTAGGCAAAGCCGTCGTCATCCTGATAGCTGTCCCAAGCCAGGCGCAGAAGGTGGTGGATCTCGTCAATGGGCTGCACCGGCTCTGCCGCCTTCTTTTGGGAGCGTGTGTTCTTTTTAGCGGTCTTTGCGGGCTGCTTTTGCGTGACGGACGGCTCCTCCGTGTCAATGTTCTCCAGCAAAATGAATTCATCGCAGCTGTTTTTGAAGGATTCCGGCGTAGACTGGACGCCGACGCCCATGACGTATACGCCCGACTCATGCAGATGGATGGCAAGCGGCGTGAAGTCGCTGTCGCTGGATACGATCACAAAACCGTCATACAGTCCGCGGTACATGAGGTTCATTGCGTCGATCACCAGAGCAATGTCGGTCGTATTCTTTCCGGCGACATAGTCAAACTGCTGCTCAGCCTTGATGGCGAGTCGTTTGAGTTCGTCTTCCCATTTTTTGAGCGTTTCCTTTTTCCAGTTGCCGTAAGCGCGTTTGACCACGATACGCCCGTGCTTGGAAACCTCGCGAATTACATCTTCCAGCTTGGATAGCTGGGTATTGTCCGCATCGACCAGCAGGGCGATATGCTGCAAATTATCCATTTTCGTCACATCCTTGGCGTTATGATTTCCATGATAAACAGTGCTCCCCATTATACACGAGACAACAGGGGTTTTCAATATGGACTTCCGGTATGCAAGCGGGAGCGGGCGGAAACGAAAACAGACAGGCCGAAAGGAATCTGATCTGTCTGCCGCTTTTGCACTGCCTGCGCGCGGATTGTCCCGACCTGCCTCCGCAAGCCATCCACGCTATATGTTTCAATTTGATGCGCATTTCAACAAATGTGCCGTTTTTCGCCTCAATAAGTATCGCTGACGGAGCGAAAGACAGCGTCTTGTCCTTGACTTTCGCCGGCGTCTCAGATATAGTTGATTAGATAATTGCCAAGACACACCCTCTTTTTTGATACACCTGGAGACATGGGATGAGACCGGAATGCGATAAGGAAAACAAAATGAAGCGTATGATAAAAAGAATGTTCCTGTTCCTGTTCTTGTTCACGTTCCTGTTGTCCACTGTTCCTTCCTTTGCCGCGACCGGCGGGGACACAGCGGAGCAGAGCCAGAGAGTGCGGGTGGGGTGGTACAATTCCGATCGCTTTCAGGAGGGCGATGCGGAACGGGACCGGAAGAGCGGGTATTCCTATGAATACCTTCAGGATGTCGCCAACTACACCGGCTGGGAATACGAATATGTTTCCGGCAGTTGGTCAGAGCTTTATGATGCCCTCGTGAACGGGGAGATAGACTTGCTGGCGGGGCTCTCCTTTACGGAGGAGCGGGCGTCGCTGGTGAATTATCCCGCATATGAAATGGGCTATGAGTCCTACTATCTCTACAAAAGAGCCGGAAACGAGGAAATCAACGGCATTGATTTATCCACGCTGGACGGAAAACGGGTCGGTACCCTGAAGAACAACCTGATGACCGACTATTTTGAAGTCTGGATGAGAGAATCCAACTTAGCCTGCGAGACGGTTCTGCTCGATGATTTCCAGATGAGGGACGAGGCTTTTGCGAACGGGAGCATCGACGCGCTGATCGCGGTGAACAACAACGTGGCGGCCAACTCCGGTTTTACCCCCGTGGTAATGGTGGGAGAGTCATCCTATTATCTTGCCGTGACCAAGAACAGGCCGGACCTGCTGGCACAGCTCAACAAAGCGCTTGCCGCCCTCAAGGAGAGCAATCCGCTTTTTATCCAGAGCCTGCAAATCAAGTATTTCAACCACACGGCGGTCAACGCCACCCTTTCCCCGGAGGAGAGCGCTTGGATCGGCAGCCACAGTTCCATTCGCGTGGGCCATATTGACGCTTATATGCCCTACTGCGGCTCCGGTGCGGACGGGGCTTCCGTCGGCGTGATCACGGATATCTTCCGGGAGTGGCAAAGGCAGCTCGACCTGTCGAAACGGATCAGCATCGAATACAAATCCTATCCCCGCTACACGGACTTGATCGCCGCCCTTCAATCCGGGGAGATCGACGTTGCCTTTCCGGTGCACGACAGTATCTGGAGCTCGGAGGAGCAGAGAATTGTCCAGACCAATGACCTGATAGAGTCCGGCGTCTATCTGGTGTATAAGGGCGAGTATCACGACAAGGCTACCACGGGACGCATCGCCGTCTCAGACCGCAGCGCTTTCCAACGGAACTTTGTGGCGATGAACTATCCGGAAAGCGAGATCTATGTCGCGGATACGCTGGAGGACTGTCTGGAGGCGGTGAAACAAGGAAAAGCGACCTGCACCTTCTTTGACAGCGGGCAGGCCGAGACCCTGCTCTCAAAGAGAAAGTACCAGACCTTGAACCGCTTGACGCTGGGTGAGAGCATCAACTACTGTATGGGCGTGAAAAAGGGTAATAATGTCATGTATTCCCTGCTCTCCCGCGGTATTTCGCTCATAGACAAGTCCAATACGACCAACGCCATGTACGCGTATATAGATTCCAATCTGGAATATTCGCTTACCGACTTTCTTTTGGACCATATCAGTCTGGTTCTCTTCGTGGTGCTGGTTATCATTGGCCTGATCGTTACGATCCAGTACGTCCATCATCAGGCGTATATTGACAGCCTTACGGGGTTCGGAAACAAAAGAGCCTATTTGGATGCCGTCAGGCAGACGGAGGGCAGGACGGATTTTGCCGTGGCGGTTTTCGACCTGAACGGGCTTAAAATCATCAATGACACCTATGGCCACGAGTTCGGAGACATGGCACTGGCCGACGCGGGCAGATGTCTGAAGAAGGTGTTTGGAAATGCCCGCCTCTACCGTTTCGGCGGAGATGAGTTCATTGCCATTGAGACGAATTCGACGCTGGAGGAGATGCGGCAGCGCTTCGCCCTGCTGGATTGGGAGTTGGAGGAGGTCAATCGGACAGAGCGGCCTTATGTGGCTCCCCTGTCCCTCGCCAAAGGCGCGGCGGCGTACATCCCCGGGACGGATGCCAGCTATATGGAGGTATTCAAACGGGCGGACCAGGCCATGTATGAAGACAAGAGGGCATATTACGAAAAGCATGGCGGCCGGTAGAGAAGATAGACGCAAAGCAGCAGACATCCGAAGGATGTCTGCTGCTTCAGCTATTCGGGAGGGTTGAATACTTGTCATTCCCATTCTGTTCCGGATATATGATACCCTGTTCTTTTGATTATTTGATATATCCACATTATCCTGCCTATACGATGGAATGTTATCAAATTGTTATCAGGCGTGATAACAAAAGGCTTGCAACAATCCTTGTTTGTATTCCTATATAGCAGAAATTATATGTATTATCAAGCGTTTCAAGAGAAAAGGTATACGCACAACTATGGAGCGACAACGCTCGTCAGCGGGATTTGCCGCAGATCCCACGCACCGTCGCGGTGGATGGTGATCAGCTCGCCGCCGCGCTGCGCGGTGTCGTTCTCAATCCCCGGCATGGCCAGGTAGTCGATGCTCATGCCATAGGTCAGACGGACACCCTGATACTCCAGGGACATGTTGTTGTAGTGGTCGTGGCCGCAGAACATCGCCTCGGCGCCCAGCTCGCGTGAGCGGTCAAAAAGACTGCTGGGATAATCGGAGCAGCAGATCTTGTTGATCATCTTCTCGCCGTTCTCGCCGAAAAAATACGTCACCTTGTCGCTGTCCGCCACATACAGCTCGTAGGCGGTGCGATACTGCTGGAGCGGGATGTGGAAAAAGAGCATGGACGGCACGGCGCGCCCCGCCTCCGCCCTCAGGCGCTCGACCTGCGCGGCGTACCAGTCCACCTGATCGTCGTGGATGTAGTCATAGGCGTTAATGCCCTCGCCGGTGTAGGCGTTGGAGTCAATCAGAAACAGCGCCGTGTTCAGACTGCCGTCCGCGTTGCGCAGCTCGATGAGCTGGTTGTTTCGCCCGGTGATCTCCGGCTGGACGTAGGGATAGAGCAGCGTGCCGGAGGTCTTGAAGGACAGCGACATATAGACGCTGTTCAGGTCTTCGCTGTTCATCGAGGCAAGGCTTTCCGTGTCGTGATTGCCGTAGGTAAACGCCCACGGAATGCCGAGGTTGCGCATGAACGAGGCAAACTGATAGACCGGCGCGGAGTTGTTGAACGACATGGACATGATGCCGAGCGGGAAAGACATGTCGCCCGTGACGATGACCAGATCGGGGTGCGAGTGCTCGATGAGCGCGTAGCACGCGGCAAGCGCCTTATGATCCTGACGGTAGGAAAAGAGACTGCCGCCGAGGTGAATGTCCGTCAGATGCAGAATTTTGAAATCGTCCTGCGCGGCGGTAACGGTGTAGACGCCGCTTGCCTCGTCGTAGGCGATGGCGTTTGCGTTGTGCGACACCACGGGGAGCGAGTTGATGTACGGCTGGGTGAAGTAGGTCTCGCGCCGCATGATCGTAAAAGCGCTGAGCAGCACGGCAGCGGAGGTCACGATGGCGACGCGCCGAGCGTTAAACACAAGGTTGCGGTACGTCACGCGCTTGCGCAGCGTCAGGTCATACGCCAGCATGAGCAGGCAGAACACGACCCCGGCAATCAAAAATACGTTTGCGGGATAGTTGAGGTTCTCCCACAGCAGCACGGTCGCAGCGACAACGGCCAGCCAATAGGCAAGAGATCCGAACGTGACGCCGAGGCAGTGCCACCGGAAGCGTCCGCGCTCCGGAAGGCCGATGCGGCTTTGGAACAACCGCGTCAGCAGTATGTTCTTCGCCAGCAGATAAAACGGAATCAGGATCAAATTCAGGTTGAAGAAGACGTTCTCGACCAGTTCGGCGGGTTTGGAATTGCCGAGAATGAAGAAGCTCAGCTCCGCGCCGAAAAACATCGTCAGAAAGCTGAAGCACAGCGCGATGGAGTACAGCAGACGCTTGGCGTACTGATCCGATTTCCCGCGCAAAAAGGCATAGGTCGCCGCGTCATACCGCTCGCCGCGTCGCTGCTGTTCCACGCGGCGGAATCTGTGCAGCAGCAGCCACGCGAGCACGGCAAGCGCCGCGCCGAACGCCAGCGTGAGGAGAAATACCTGTCCTGTTACCGCGCTGTAGACCGTCCATGCCGCCTCGGACAAAACCGCCGCGAAGAGCGCGGAGATCAGATAAACGCGCCAGCGCTGGCCGCGCAGCTCCTTCTTCACCGCATCGCCGCCGCGCAGGGATTCCGTGCTCCGCCAGGCTTTTGCTTCCTCCGCCGAGCAGCCCCCGAGCGCCGCGAGCGCTTCATAGCTGCCGTAACGCGCGGCCAGCTCGTCCGGCTGTGCGTCCGCCGCCTGCTCACAGAGCGCAGCTTCGATGCGCTTACGCGCTTTGGCAGCGTCCTCGCTGTAGGGCAGACCGTCAAAGAACAGGCTCATCCATTGTTTGATCCGGCTATCCATATTTTTGCTCCCAAATTGATATCCCAGGATTTGTTATGGTATTATAATTATATCACAAACTGTTATATAGGGAAAGTCGTTGTTTATTTTTTGTTCTAAGCTATGCTGGGTTAAGATAGATAAGGGACAAGCCATCATGATCCGTCCCTTATTGCTCACCGCGCTCCGATGCTGTGCCTCTGCCGCTGCATCAGTCTCTGCCGTTTCTGCTCCTCCTGCTCCCGGATTGCTCTGACCTGCTCCTCCACTCTGCCCGCGCCAAAACATGATCAAATCGTTATCACGCGTGATAACAAAAACAGCAGACACTCCGAAGAATGTCTGCTGTATAAAGCGTTTGGAGGGCTGACCCGCAAGCTGCCGGCGATCATTCCCACTCCACTGTTGCGGGGGGTTTGCTTGTGACGTCGTAGCAGATGCGGTTGACATGCTTGACCTCGCCGACAATGCGGCGGGAAACCGTGTCCAGCAGCTCCCACGGCAGGCGGGAGAAATCCGCGGTCATAAAGTCCTGTGTTTCGACCGCGCGAAGCGCCACGGTATAGTCATAGGTGCGCTCATCGCCCATGACACCGACACTGCGCAGATTTGTCAACACGGCGAAATACTGGTTTACCGTGCGGTCGAGACCCGCCTTTGCCACTTCCTCGCGGAAAATAGCATCTGCCTCACGCAGGATTGCCAGCTTGTCGCGCGTAATTTCACCAATGACGCGGATGGCAAGGCCGGGGCCGGGGAACGGCTGACGCCAGACCAGCTTTTCAGGCAGGCCCAGTTCAATACCCAGCGCACGCACTTCGTCCTTGAACAGACGGCGCAGCGGTTCGATGATCTCCTTGAAATCGACGTGATCCGGCAGACCGCCGACGTTGTGATGGCTCTTGATGACGACGCTCTCACCGCCTGCGCCGCTTTCCACGACGTCGGGGTAGATCGTGCCCTGCGCGAGAAAATCGACCTTGCCGATCTTCTTTGCCTCCGCCTCAAAGACACGAATGAATTCCTCACCGATGATTTTGCGCTTGCGCTCCGGTTCCGTCACGCCCGCGAGCTTGCCGAGGAAACGGTCGGCGGCGTCCACGCGGATGATTTTCATGCCGAGCGCGTTTTTCATTGCCGCCTCGACCTCGTCGCCTTCGTTCTTGCGCAGCAGGCCGTGGTCGACGAAGATACAGGTCAGCTGCTCGCCCACCGCCTTATACAACAGCGCGGCGGCAACGGCACTGTCCACACCGCCGGAGAGCGCCAGCAGCACGCGGCCGGAGCCGATCTTTGCGCGGCACTCCTCCACGGCCTCCGTGACATAGGACGCCATGGACCACTCGGGCGAGAGGCCGCAGATGCGGAACAGGAAGTTTTTGATGATCTCCATGCCGTGCACGGTGTGCAGCACCTCGGGATGGAACTGTACGCCGTAGAGCTTGCGCTGTGCGTCCTCAATCGCGGCGAAGGCGCAGCCCGCCGTGGTCGCCGTGACGCGGAAACCTGGAGCGAGGCGCTCGACCTCGACGCCGTGGCTCATCCAGTACACGCTCGTCGGCTCCACGCCGTGGAACAGCTCGCTCTTGCCGTCGTGCGTCAGCTCTACCTTGCCATATTCACGCACGTCCGCCTTGTGGCAGGCGCCGCCGAGCTGGTGGATCATGAGCTGCTGACCGTAGCAGATACCGAGAATCGGCAGACCCAGCGAAAAGATGGCGGGGTCAAGCTGCGGAGCGTTCGGCTCAAATACCGTGGCGGGGCCGCCGGTAAAGATGATGGCGGCAGGGTCAAAGGCGCGGATCTCGTCCATCGTCATGCGATAGGGCTTAATCTCGCAGTAAACGCCGCATTCGCGCACGCGACGCGCGACGAGCAGGTTGTACTGCCCGCCGAAGTCCAGAACCAGAACTCTTTTCATGGTGCGCCTCCGCTCAATCCTCGCGGAAAATCAGCTCCGAGCCGTCCACGCGGTCAATGACGGCAAGCGCCTTGTACGGCACGCCCAGCTCGCGGAAACGGTCGCCGCCCTGCTGGAAGCCCTTCTCCACAGCAACGCCAATGCCTTCAAGCGTTGCGCCGGCAGCCTGAACAAGATCGACGAGACCCTGCATGGCGTTGCCCTTGGCCATAAAGTCGTCGATGATCAGGACATGGTCGTTCTCATGCAGCCATTCCTGCGAAATGATGTAAGTGACCTTTTTCTTGTAGGTATATGAAAAAACATCGCTCTGGTACAAACCGCCCTCGATGTTGTCGCTTTTCGCCTTTTTGGCGAACAGCATGGGAACACCGTATTTCTGGGCGCAGATTGTAGCCAGCGCGATGCCGCTTGCCTCCGCGGTAAGGACCATGGTGATCTTGTCGATGGGAAAATACTTTGCGAACTCATCCGCCAGCTGGGAGAGCAGTGCGGTGTCGACGCGGTGGTTCAAAAAGCCGTCCACCTTGATGATGTCTCCGGGCAGTACTTTACCTTCCTTGCGAATGCGGTCGATCAAAAGCTGCATGGGAAGCCTCCTCCTTATCGGTCGATGTGTGGTCGGTGATTGCTTTTATTATGCGGTATCCGCCGAAAAAGCGCAAGAGTGCGTAATAGCCAAAAAAGGGAGCGCTGCGGCGCTCCCCTTTTAGCCCTATGCTTTGTCGCTGCCGTATTCCGGCCTGTTCAGCCCAGCGCTTCGACAATCTCAAAGTCCGAAGCGGACACGTCTTCGCCGAAAAGCCAGGGAACGCGCTTAGCGTAATCCAACACTGCGCCCTCCGGCGTGAGCAGTGCGGTATTCTGTCCCGCGTCGGCTTCAGCCTGCAGCCTTGCGTAGTAGTCCTTTGCGGTTTCGTCAAAACCCAGCGCGGCCGGGAACACGAGAGAGGTGTGGGTGAAGTTGTAGTCGCTGTAGACCTCGCGTGTGCGTTCGACGCACCAGATGCCGCCCTCGCCCTGCTTGACGGGCTGGGAAAGGGAGAGAACCACCAGATCCATCGGCTGGCCGGGGAACCGGTAGCCGAGGTCAACATGCTCACCGGAATAGGTGTAGTCCGCCTCCAACAGATCGGACGCGTCGTAAGGCGTGAGGCGGTTGATCGTGACGATGTCGTTTGACAGTTCCTGTGCCCACTCGTTGAGCTTTATCCACTGTTCCATCTCCGCCGGATCGTTGCTGCCGGAACCGGAACGGTAGAAACGCACATCCGTCGGCTGGGAAATGACGTAATAGCAATCGTTGGCGTCTTTGGCAAAGATAGCGGTACCCGTTTCATCACCGGAGATCCAGTCCTCAAAGCCGATACGGTCCAGTCGCGTAATGGAGCAGAGCCAACCCATGCCGTTCTCCTGCCCCGGCTCATCGCGCTCATACGCCTCGGCAGAGGCGCGCTCCGTCAGCGAAAGCAGCGGCTCCCAGTGTTCGCTCCATGCCTCAAGCTCCGTTTCCACGATGAGCAGATCCTTGTATTCCACAGGAATGCGCACATCCAGGCCGCCCACGCGGTAGAGAACGTCTGCATCCTCCGCGCTCGGCTGAGCGGCCGGCGGGGTCTCGGCAATGACCGGTGGCGCAGGGGGTTCCGGCACGACCTCCTGTGGCGGTTCCTTGTCTCCGCAGCCCGCAAGCAAGAGCGCGCAGAGCACGCAAAGCGCGAGCAAAGCGGTTTGATATCGTTTCATGCAAAATCCTCCAAGGCTATTGAATATGTCTATTATATAACGTTGCTGGGGATAAGACAAGCAACGATTCGGTAACAAAACGGCACAGAGAAAAAAGCGGCCGCCTTCCGGCGGTCGCTTACGCGATTTACGATTCGGTTCTGGAGGTACGAAGGCGGTTCTCGGCGCGGGCGAGGTCGGCGCGGGCCTGCGCCTGCTCCTGCGGCGTTTTGCTCTCGTGCAGCGCCTCGCGTGCCTGTTCGGCGGCGGACTGTGCCCGCGTGACGTCCACGTCCTGCGGGTACTCGGCGCTGTCGAGCAGGACGAGCGCATCATTGTTTTCAAAGCGCAGAATGCCGTGACCGACAACAGCGTTGAGCATTTCGTCATGCGGCAGCCGACAGGTCAGACGCCCGGGTATGACCGCGGCGGCTATCGGGCTGTGCAGGGCGAGGATACCAAGCTGCCCGTCGGTGATCGGGATCGTCAGGCTGACGCACTCGCCCTCATAAAAGTCCTTGTCTGCCGCAAGGATTCGAAGATGAAAGGATCGGGCCATGTTGTTCCTCCGTGCATCCCCGCGAGCGCGGGGGAGCATTGCCGTTTTTGCGTGCCATCATATCCGGCGGCGCGGCGTTACAGGGTCTTCGCCTTCGCCAGCGCATCGTCGATGGTGCCGACATTATAAAATGCGGCCTCGGGCACGTCGTCCACATCGCCGCCGATGATGGCGCCGAAGCCCTTGAGCGTATCCTCCAGCTTGACATAGGTGCCGGGGATGCCCGTGAACTTCTCGCCCACATGGAAGGGCTGCGAGAGGAAACGCTTGATCTTGCGCGCACGGTAGACAGTGGTTTTGTCTGCATCGCTCAACTCGTCCATGCCGAGGATCGCGATAATGTCCTGCAACTCGCGGTACTTTTGCAGAATCTCCTGTACGCTGCGCGCGGTCTGATAATGCTCGGCACCTACGGTGTCCGCCTGCAGAATGCGCGAGGTGGATTCCAGCGGATCGACGGCCGGGTAGATGCCCTCTTCCACGATCTTTCGGGAAAGCACCGTCGTTGCGTCGAGGTGGGTGAACGTAGTTGCCGTGGCAGGGTCGGTCAGGTCGTCCGCGGGAACATAGACCGCCTGCACCGAGGTGATTGAGCCGTTTTCCGTGGAGGTGATGCGCTCCTGCAGCTCGCCCATCTCGCCCGCCAGTGTCGGCTGATAGCCAACGGCGGAGGGCATGCGTCCCAAAAGGGTCGAGACCTCGCTGCCCGCCTGCACAAAGCGGAAGATGTTGTCGATAAACAGCAGCACGTCGCGGTGTTCCTGATCGCGGAAATACTCCGCCATCGTCAGGCCCGAGAGCGGTACGCGCATACGCACGCCGGGGGATTCGTTCATCTGACCGAATACGAGGGCGGTTTTGTTGATAACGCCGCTTTCCTGCATCTCATGCCAGAGATCGTTGCCCTCGCGGCTGCGCTCGCCGACGCCGGTGAAGATCGAGTATCCGTCGTGCTCCATGGCGACGTTGTGGATCAGCTCCTGAATGAGCACCGTTTTGCCGACGCCCGCACCACCGAACAAGCCGATCTTGCCGCCGCGGGCGTAGGGCTCCAGCAGATCGATGACCTTGATGCCGGTTTCGAGGATCTCCACGGAGGGCGTCAGTTCCGAAAAGCTGGGGGCGGGACGGTAGATGCTCATGCGCGCAGCGTCCGCCGCAATGGGCTCGCCGCCGTCGATCGGTTCACCGAGGACGTTGAACATACGTCCCAGCGTTGCCTCGCCCACGGGTACGGTGATGCTGCGCCCGGGCGAGGTGACGGTCATGCCGCGGTATAGCCCTTCGCTGCCCGCCAGCATGACACAGCGCACGGTGTCGTGCCCGATGTGCTGGCATACCTCCATGACGCGCTCGCTGCCGTCCATTGCGGCAAGCACGACCTCCTTGATACCGGGGAGCTGCCCCGGCTCAAAGCGGACGTCTACCACGGGGCCTGCAACCTGTACGATGGTTCCTGTTGCCAAGAGGGGCGCCTCCTTACTTGTTTTTCTTGTTCTTCTGCGCCTGCGCGCCCGCGGAGATCTCGGTGATTTCCTGCGTGATGGCAGCCTGGCGCTGACGGTTGAGCTGGAGCGAGAGGTCGCCCAGCAGATCCTGTGCGTTGACGTTTGCCGCGTCCATGGCGGTGACGCGTGCGTTTTGCTCGGCACAGAAACTGTCCAGCAGCGCGGCGTAAATGAATCCGCTGACATAGCTGCGGATCGCGCCGCGTACGACTTCCTCCTCCGAAGGGATGAATTCCAGCCTCGGCTCATTCGACTGTGCGTCCGCATGGCGCGGCGCACGATCCAGCGGCAGCAGCCGCTGGGACAGCACCGCCGAGGCAATGGAGTTTTTCATATCGGTGTAAACAATGACCAGCTCGTTGAGCGCACCGCTGTCGTATTGGTCGAGCAGCGTTGTGCAAAGACTGCGCGAGCGATCCATGGTCGGTGTGTGTGCACCGCCAAGATAGGTCATCGGTACGTTGCGAAAGGCAAAGGCACGCCGCCCGCACTCGCCCACGACGAAAACCTGACCGCCGGGCTTGTCGCGCAGGATCGACTCCGCTTCGCGAATGACGTTCATGTTGTAGGCGCCCGCCAGTCCCTTGTCTGCCGTGAGCACCAGAATGCCGCATACGCCGCCTTCCGGCAGCGGGCCTTCCGCCTCGCGGAAATAGCGTCCGCCGCTGCCCGTGCCGACGCGCAGGATGTGCCCGATCTCACCGCGCAGCGCATCGAAGTACGGGCGTGTCTGGGCGAGGTCGATCTTCGCGCGGCGCAGCTTGGTGGAAGAGATCAGGTACATTGCGCTGGTAATCTTCTTGGTTTCCTGCACCGCCTTGATGCGATCCTTCAGCTCCTTAGCGCTCGCCATCGGGAGCCTCCTGCGCCGGCGGCGCTGCTGTGGCGTCGTCCGCGGTTTCCGCTGTCGATACGTCCTCCGCGGCTTTTGCCGCGTCGCGTGCACCGTGCAGCCATTGCTCAGTAAAAGCCTTCGCCTCGCCGAGCAGCAGCTCTTTGTCGCGGTCGAGCAGCTTGCCGTTGCGATCGATGCGGCGGCAGATGTGGTCATGCTTTGTCTCTACCGCCTCCAGCAGTTTATCGCGGTAGGTCAGCAGCTCGTCGAGCGGCACGTCCACCATCGTGTGGTTCAGCGCCGCAATGAGCAGAATGACCATCTGATGCTGGGAAAAGGGCTTGTATTGATCCTGCCGCAGCAGACGCATCAGGCCCTGTCCATAGACGAGCTGGCGTTTCGTCACCTCGTCGAGGTCACTGGAAAACTGCGTGAACGCCTCCATCTCACGGAACTGGGCGAGGTCGATGCGCAGCGAGCCCGCGCTCTGCTTCATTGCCTTGGTCTGCGCCGCGCCGCCGACACGGGAGACGGACAGACCCACGTTCACCGCCGGGCGCTGTCCGGAGAAGAACAGATTGCTCTCCAGATAGATCTGTCCGTCGGTGATGGAAATGACGTTTGTGGGGATATAAGCGGACACGTCGCCCGCCTGCGTTTCGATGATGGGGAGCGCCGTCATGCTGCCGCCGCCGCGCTCTTCCGAGAGATGCGCCGAGCGCTCCAGCAGACGGGAGTGCAGATAGAATACGTCGCCGGGATACGCCTCGCGTCCCGGGGAGCGCTCCAGCAGCAGCGAGAGCGCGCGATAGGCGATCGCATGCTTGCTCAGATCATCATAGACGATCAGCACGTCGCGTCCGGTGTTCATGAAATGCTCACCCAGCGCCGTGGCGGCGTAGGGCGCGATATACTGCTCCGCCGCAGGGTCAGAAGCGCTGGCGCTGACGATAATCGTATGCTCCAACGCGCCGCGGCGTTCCAGATTCGCCGCGATCTGGGCGACGGAACTCGCCTTCTGTCCGATGGCGACATAGATACAGATGACGTTGCGATGGTTCTGGTTGATGATGGTGTCCACCGCGATGGCAGTCTTGCCGGTCTGGCGGTCGCCGATGATCAGCTCACGCTGGCCGCGGCCGATGGGGAACATCGAGTCGATGCACAAAATACCCGTTTCCAGCGGGCGATCGACCGCCTGACGGTCGAGGATGCCGGGAGCGGCAACTTCAATGGGACGGTAACCGTCGTGCTCAATGGCGCCCTTGCCGTCAATGGGCACGCCCAGCGCGTTGACCACACGCCCGAGGAAGCGGATGCCGACGGGCATGCCTGCCGTGCGCCCCGTGCGTTTGACCACGCTGCCTTCGACAATGTCGCGCTGTGCGCCGAAGAGCACCACGCCCACGCTGTCCTTGCGCAGATCCTGCACCATGCCGTGTACGCCGTTGGCGAACTCCACGACCTCGCCGTACTGCACGCTGGGCAGGCCGCGCACGCGGGCGATCTCGTCGCCGACGAAGATGGCCTCGCCCTTTTCCTCGCGCTCCACGGCGGGAGCAAAATTGTTGACCGCGCTGCGAATCAGCGGAATGACGCTCTGGGCGCTTGGGTCAAGCCGGTTGAGCCGCTCCTGGAACTGGCGCACGCGTCCCTCCAGCGTCCAGTCATAAACGTCAGAGCCGACCTCCAGACGGAATCCGTCCTTGATCGCGGGTGATTGCGCCCATTTCAGGGCAATGGACTCATGATAGGTGCGCTCCAGAAAAGCCTCCAGACGAGCGGTCTGTTCCGGCGTCGGTTCAGTATCGCTGTAGAGAATGGCGCGCGGGAGTTTCTGTTCGTTACGCATTGTGCGACTCGCTTTCCGCTGCGTCCAGGAACTGGTCCAGCGCACTGCCGTCGTTGATGATGAGCTTATGCACGGCCTCCAGGGCAATTTCACGGATCTGCTCGTTGGAGTCGGCCAGTGCCTTCTTCGCGCGCATGTCCGCCGTCTTGCCCGCCGTCTCCAGAATGCGGCGCGCCTCGGCACGCGCCTCGCCGAGCATGCGGGCCTTTTCGGCCTCGATCTCGTCGCTCGCCTTTGAGCGCATCAGCGCGATCTCGTCGGACATGGCGTCGTACTTCTCCTGCGCTGCACGGCGCAGCTGCGCCGTCTCAGTGCGATCCTGCATGGCTAAGTCGTCGATTTCCTTATAATGCTGCTCGCGTTTCGCCATGAAATCCTTCACGGGCTTGTAAAGCAGAAAGTACAGCCCGCCTGCAAGGATGGTGAAGTTGAGCAGATGCAGCAGGATTTGCTGCCAGTCAATATTCAAAGGCATGCTAACTTGCTCCTTTTCGTTTTATAACACGAAAATAATCAGAATGACCGCCAAAAGCGCATAGATGATCGCCGTTTCGATAAAAACAAGACCCAGCATCATGGACGAGCGGATCTGTCCCGCGGCTTCCGGCTGGCGGGATACACCCTCGGCGGACTTGGCCACCGCGATACCCATGCCGATGGCGCCGCCCGCAGCGGCAATGCCGATGGCAATGCCGGAGCCGAGCGCCTTGCCGGAAACGGAAGCGGCCTCCGCCGCGGCCACGGTGGCTTCGCCGTCCGCGCCGTCTGCGGCAAAGACCAGTGTGGGCAGTACCGCCACAAGCACGAGGGTGAGCAGCAGTGTGAGTGCAAAGGATTTCTTGCGATTCATTTCATGTTCCTCCAATATGTTTATGTTCTGGTTGAATACGATCATCAGGGCGCTGCGCCGCTATTTTGCCTTTTGGGGTTTCGACTCCGGTTTTTCCGTTACCTCATGGTAGTACATGCCGACGAGCATCGTCAGCACGTATGCCTGCACCAGCGCATGGAGCAGTGTGAACATGATGCCCACGATCACCGGCAGCACATAGCTCAGTGCAGCGTAGTGGTACACCAGCTCCGTTACCAGCAATCCCGAGAGCAGCGCGCCGAAAAGACGGAAGCTCATCGAGATGGGCAGCGAGAATTCCTTGAGTGTTGCCTTGAAACCGTGCATCCCCGCGTGACGGATGCCGCCGCCGAGGATCGCGAGATAGCTCATGCAGCCCATGCAGATCGCGGCGTTCACATCCGAAAGCGGCGCTGGCAGCGCGATGGAATGGCCCGCTGTGGTCACCGCCTGAAAGCCGAACAGCTCAAACAGCGTGCCGCAGAAGATATATACGCCTGCGGCGAAGACGTAAGCGCCGACGAATGAGATCCTGCCCGGTTCCTTTATCAGCGCCATGCCGTCCAGCGTGGAGACGACCGTCTCCAGTGCCAGTTGGAACCGTCCCGGTACATAGGAAAAACGCGGGATCACCAAAATCCGGATCAGCAGCGCCGCAATCAACAGGATCGCGGAGACCGTCATCGCCGAGATGAGTGCCGGATTCACTTCCTTAAGCCCAAAGAGACTGATACGGTTCATGTCGTGGAGCACGGCGTCCCGCATGGCCGCCTGCACATCCCCGTGCTCGCCGGGCGAGCCGACGACGAACGTGAGCACCAGCAGAACCGTGACTATGCCGAGCCAGATGATCAGGCCCTTTTTGTGTTGTTTCAATCCGCTCCCTCCTTGCTGTCGGGATATGCCTCTGCAATATCCATAACCATACCACTTTTTGCACAAAACATCAAGCCATATTAGCAGGGCTTTACAGCTTTTTCACATGCTTTTTCCCTTGAAATTTGCACAAACTCAGGGTATAATCTCATCTTACTATGGATGTTGTATTTTTGTTCAACAGCATACTGCTGGGTATTGGCCTTGCGATGGATGCATTCTCTGTCTCGCTGGCAAACGGACTGAACGAGCCGCATATGTCGGGACGGCGCGAATGCGCCATCGCGGGGACGTTTGCGTTTTTCCAGTTTCTCATGCCGATGCTCGGCTGGGTCTGCGTGCATATGCTGGTGGAACGCTTTGCCGCGTTCCAGCGTTTTGTGCCATGGGTTGCGCTGGCGCTGCTGCTTTGGATCGGCGGCTCGATGCTGCGCGAGGGCCTGCGCGGCGGAGACGATGCGGAGGGACCCTCCGGCGTCGGGTTCGGCGCGTTGCTGGTGCAGGGCGTTGCTACCTCGATCGACGCGCTGTCCGTCGGATTTACCATTGCGGAATATGATGTGATCGCGGCTTTCGTCTGCGCGCTCATCATCGCCGCGGTGACCTTTGCCATTTGCATGGGCGGGCTGCGTATCGGTCGCGCCGCGGGAACGCGGTTGTCCGGCAAGGCGTCGCTGCTCGGCGGTTCGATCCTGATCCTGATCGGACTGGAGATCTTCATCAAGGGCGTGTTTTTGTAAGGCATTGCCCGCCATTACATCACAAAACGCATAACAAAAACGGTTGTCGTCTGACAACCGTTTTTTGTCCGTATCGGATCAATCCGTGAGATGTGCGCAATCGGCGGGACCGTCGCCGCAGAGCATGTTCAGCCCGTGCCGGAGCGTGTCCAGCACGGCTTCCAGATTCTCCCGCGCTCCCTTTGGACTGCCGGGGAGGTTAACGATCAGCGTGCGCTCCAGAATACCCGCCTGTGCGCGGGAGAGCATGGCACGCTTCGTGATTTGCATGGAGGCGAAGCGCATGGCCTCGGGGATACCGGGGGCGAGCTTGTCACAAACGGCGACGGTTGCCTCCGGCGTTACGTCCCGGGGCGCAAAGCCCGTGCCGCCCGTCGTGACGCAAAGCGCGACGCCGTCGCGCGCGGCCTCGCGCAGCGCCTGCTCGATCTGCGCGACCTCGTCGGGAACAAGCACGATCTTGTCCACGGCGTAACCCGCGGCCGTCAGCAGCGCCGCGACGGCGGGACCGCCCTCGTCAACGCGCTCGCCGCGAAAACTCCGGTCGCTGACGGCAACGACTCTTGCCGAATAACCCATTCCGTCTCCTCCCCCGCTCACTTGCCGAACCCGCAGTTGGGATAGGTGCAGACCGGACAACCGAGGCAAAGTCCGCCCTCGCCCAGCGTGGTGAAATCGCGCCGCGTCAGCTCGATACCCGCTGCGATACGCGGCAAAACAATGTCAAAAATGGTGGATTTTGCGTACATGACGCAGCCGGGCAGCCCCATGACGGGCCGGCCGTCGTCGAAATAGCCCAGCAGGAACATCGCACCGGGCAGAACGGGCGCACCATAGGTTACGATACGGGCTCCGCTTGCCTTGATCGCGCCGGGGGTGTTGTCGTCGGGATCGACGCTCATGCCGCCCGTGCAGACGATCATATCCACATCCGTCGCACGCAGCCGGTCGATGGCGTCGCGAATGTGTTCCAGACCGTCGTCCACCACGACGTGCGACGAGGTTTCTATGCCGAAAGCGGCGAGCTTTTTCTCAACCACGGGCGTGAACTTGTCCTCGATGCGCCCGTGAAAGACTTCGCTGCCCGTGGTAATGATGCCCGCGCGGCGCAGCTTGTAGGGCAAAAGCTCCAGCAGCGGCTTGCCGCCGACGATCGCTTCCGCATCGGCGAGCCGCTGCGCATCGATGACCAGCGGGATGACACGCGTGCCGGCCAGCTTGTCCCCTGCCTTGACCGCGGTGTTGCCGTGGCGCGTGGCAATCATCAGCTCGTCCACGGCGTTGACGGCGTTGAGCCGCTCCGTATCCACACGGAACAAGCCGTCGTGCGCGGCAAACAGCTCGATCTTGCCTTCCTTGACCTCACTGCGGGTCATACCCTCGTTCAGACACAGGGCGCACATGCGCTCTGCCGCGTCGTTTTCGTGCAGCTTACCCTCGTCCATCTCAAAGATGTAGAGATTTTCCTTGCCCATGGACAGCAGCACGGGAACATCCTCCGCCGTGACAATGTGCCCCTTGCGGAACCGGGCATCCTTATACTGCCCGGGAATGATCTGCGTCATATCGTGTCAAAGCACATGCCCCACCGCGTCCTCGGTACGAATCAGTTTCATGCCTGCGCCTCCACGATGATCTCATCCCCTGCGCGGATCGTTCCTTCTTTTTTGACGACGGCGAATATGCCCTCGGCGGGCATGACACAGATACCGACCTTCTTCTTGATCTCACAGTCGCTGTGGCATTCCTTGCCGATCTGCGTGACTTCCAGAAGCGTTTCTCCCACGCGCAGGCGCGTGCCGATGGGCAGCGTGCGCAGCAAGATCCCCTCGGTCAGAATGTTTTCCGCGAAATCGCCTGCCTCCAGGGTCAGTCCCTTTTCGCGCATTTTGTCGACGCTTTCGTTGGCGAGCAGGCTGATCTGACGGTGCCAGTTGCCCGCGTGTGCGTCACCGACAATGCCGTGGTCGATGCGGAGCTGTATCGCTTCGACGGGCCGCTTGCGTTCCCCCTTACGGGTACTGACACACACGGCGAGTACCTTTGCCATAATAAAATGCCTCCCTGATATGAGATGGAAATAAAACTCATTGAGCGCTGTCTTCCGTGCGGTGGAAATCGCCGCTTTTTCCGCCCGTTTTCTCCAATAACCGCACGTTTGCGATCACCATGTCCTTTTGCAGCGCCTTGCACATGTCGTAGACCGTCAGCGCCGCGGCGGAGACTGCGTGCAATGCCTCCATCTCCACGCCAGTCTCGCCCTTGCATTTGACCGTTGCCTCGATGTCCACCGCATCATCGCGCAGCGAAAAGCGCACATCCACGCCGGTGAGCGTAAGCGGATGACACATGGGAATGATATCACCGGTGCGCTTTGCCGCCATCACACCCGCCACCTGTGCCACCGCCAGCACGTCTCCCTTCGGCAAGCCGCCGGTGCGGATGGCCTCAACCGTTTCGGGGCGCATGAAAACCGTACCCGCCGCCGTTGCGGTGCGCAAGGTCGGCGCCTTGTCGGATACGTCCACCATGCGGGCGCGGCCCTGTTGATTAAAATGGGTGAAGTCCATGGTTTTGCTCCTTTTGCGGGAAATCCTGTTTGCGCGGGCACGGTTTCGGGAAAAGCCCCGCTCAGCCGCCGATTTGAAACATACCACGCAGTGTTTCGGTGCCGCCCTGCGTGAGATGATGGCACGCGGGCTTTGCCGCCGCACCGCTGCGCAGCGCGGCATCCAGCGCCGGCCCATGCAGCCCGCGCAGGGAAATCTCTTCGCCCGAGTGCAGACAGGGCTTGAGCTTGCCGTCTGCCGTGACCCGCAGGCGGTCGCACTGCGCGCAAAAGCCGTGCGACAACGGACGGATCAGGCCCACCGTGCCGCGATGTCCCGGCAGGCGGTACAGCTCCGCCACGCCCTCGCCTCCCACGCTCTCCAGCGCGGGCAGTGCATGGAGCACCGCGTCCGCGGAGAGAAAACGCTCTTTCGGGAACGCGGCGCAGACGCCCATCGGCATCAGCTCGATGAAACGCACGCAGACATCCTCGTCCCGCGTGAGCGCGGCAAAGTCCTGGATTTCGTCGTCGTTGATGCCGCCGAGCAGCACCGTGTTCAGCTTTATGTCGGTAAAGCCTGCCGCCTTTGCAGCATCAATGCCGCCGAGTACGTCGGCAAGCTCGCCGCGCCGCGTGATGGCGCGGAAACGCGCGGGACGCAACGTGTCCAGACTGATGTTCAGCCGTCTGACACCCGCGCTGCGCAAATCGCGCGCCATTGTGCCGAGCAACGCGCCGTTTGTGGTCAGCGCCAGCTCGTCCAGTCCGTGCAGTGCGGACAATCGCTCGCACAGCGTCAGCACGCCGTGCCGCACCAGCGGTTCCCCCCCGGTGAGACGGATCTTGTTGACGCCGCAGCGCACCGCGGCTGCACCGATTTCGGCCAGCTCTTCGATGGAAAGAATATCGCTGTGCGCGCGCTTGGGAACGCCGTCCTCTGTCATGCAGTAGGTGCAGCGGTAGTTGCACAGATCGGTTACGGACAGGCGCAGATATCGGATTGTGCGGCCATGCAGATCAAGCATAGAAGCCTCGCAAAATCAGTGTTATAGTTCGCCCGAAAGCGTCATGACCTCCTCGGGCGCAACGCCGAGAAGCACCACGGACGGATTGCGCATTGCGCGCCATTCGTTTTTGGGCATCTCCATGCGGATGAGAGAGGTGCCGCCCTCCGGCGCAAGCATGAGGATGGTGGAAAACGTATCGTCGATGACGCGCACAACGCGTGCGTCAAAACGATTCGGTTCGCCGCTTTTGGCGATGTGAAAGCTGTGGGCGCGCACGCCCGCATAGTTGCAGATGTTGCTCACGAGCTGAAGCGTTTCCAGCGTTACGCCCCAGTCCAGACACTTTACATGTGTCGCGTCGATCCGCTTGACGCGGGAGAAGTTCTTGCAGCCGGAGATCAGCGCAGCGCTGACCGTGTGCGGCTCCGCCATCAGATCGCGCACGGTGACCTTTTCCTCGCTCTTTCCGTCTGCAAGCACGCAGACCGTGGAGCAGAGGCGGTAAACCTCGTCGCGGTCATGGGAAACGAACAGCACGTCGCCCATGAAGGGACGCAGCAGTTCGCCAAGCTCCAGTTCCGTCTGCCATTTGAGATAGGTGTCGAGCGCGGAAAACGGCTCGTCGAGCAGCAGGCACTCCGGCTCGTTGAGCAGTACGCGGGCAAGCGCGGTGCGCTGTTGCTGCCCGCCGGAGAGCTGGTGCGGATAGAGATGATCCGTACCCTCCAGACGAAACGCGCGCAGCTTCTCGTCCACCGGGGCCTTGCGCCGTTCCTTGGGCAGCCGCTGCACGGCGGTTTCCAGATTCTCCCGCACGGTCATGTGCGGGAAGAGCGCATACTGCTGAAACAGATACCCCACGCGGCGCTTTTGCGGCGGGAGGTTGATGTGCTTTTCACTGTCATAGAGCACACGGTCGTTGAGTACAATGCGGCCGCGATCGGGCTTCTCCAGACCCGCAATGCATTTGAGCGTCATGCTCTTGCCGCAGCCCGACGCGCCGAGCAGCGCCATCATGTCGCCCGCGGTCTCAAAGTTGACGTTCAGCGTGAAATCGTCCAGTTCCTTATGGATATTGACAGAGAGGCTCACGACTTTTTCCTCCCTTCTTTGCGCTCCAGCAGATTCACGGCCAGCAGCACCACCGCCGAGATCGCAATGTTCACCAACACCCATTTCAGCGCCGTTGCATCGTCTCCGGTGCGCCAGAGCTGGTAGACCTCGGTGGAGATCGTGGCGGTCTTGCCGGGCGTGTAGCCCGCGATCATGCTCGTCGCGCCGTATTCGCCCAGAGCGCGGGCGAAGGAAAGCACCGCACCCGCCAGAATGCCCTGACGGCACAGCGGCATGCGGATATGCCAGAATATGAAGGTGTTGGAGAGGCCAAGCGTCCGGCCCGCGGCGGCAAGCGTTTCATCGAAACTTTCAAACGCACCGCGCGCCGTGCGATACATCAGCGGGAAGATGACCACGCTGACGGCAAAAATCGCCGACCACCACTGCATGACAAGCTTTGTGCCCCAATTTTCCAGCACCCAGGCGCCGATGACGCGGCGCGGCCCCAGCAGGCACAGCAACAGATATCCCACGACCGTCGGCGGCAGGACGAGAGGCAGCGTGAGCACCAGGTCCAGCACACCCTTGACCAGCCGGGGGAGCCGCGCGATATAGTACGCAGCCGCAACGCCGAGAAAGAAAACGATCACGGACGAGATCGCGGCAATGCGCAGCGAGTTGAGAAGGGGGAACCAATCCATTCAGGGACCCTCCTGTATAAAATAGGGGCAATCGCGTACCCCTTATTTTATACTATTTTGCAAGCGATGTAAAGCCTACGCTTGCAAAGACCGCCGTGGCATCCGCGCCCTTGAGGTAATCCAGGAATGCCTTTGCCTCCGCTTCATGCTGCGTGGCACGCAGCACCGCTGCGGGATAAATGACCTGCCCGCACATTTCCGCCGTTGCCTCGTCCACAACGGTCAGACCGGCGGAAAAAGCATCGGTGGCGTATACCACACCGCAATCTGCCGCACCCTCTGCCACCTGCGTTGTGACCTCCTTGACGTTGGAACCGTAGGTCAGACAGGACGCAACCGCGCTCTCGTCGATGCCGTAATGGGCGAAAATCTTTTGCGTGTACTGCCCCACCGGCACATCGCCGTTCCCCATCGCCAGCAGAATGCCGCCGGAGAGCAGCTTTGCGGCAAGGTCGTCAAAAGACTGTATATCCTTGGGGTTCCCTTCCGGTACGACGAGCGTGACCTTGTTTTCCAGCAGGTTGCAGCGCGTGCCCTGCATGACGAAGTCAAGCCCGTCCGGGTTTTTGTCTGCATCGTCCTTGAGCGCGCCGTCGAGCTGGTTCATCTGCTTGGGCGCGGCGGAAATGAACAGGTCGCAGTCTGCGCCTTCCGCAATCTGCGTTTTGAGCGTGCCGGACGAATCAAAGTTGAACGAAAGCGTCACGTTCGGGGCGACCGTCTTGTACTGCTCACCGATGGTGGTCAGCGTTTCTTTCATGGACGCCGCGGCAAAGACGATCAGCTCTACCGGCTCCGTTGCTGGCGCGGCTGCGGCCGGTGCGGCAGCTTCAGCCGGCGCGGATGCCTGTGCTGCTGTGGTTTCAGCCGGCGCTGCCGTGCCGCAGGCGCTCAGCAGGGTGCAGAACATGGCCAATGCCGGCAGAAAGGACAGATACTTTTTCATCGTTCTCAACCTCCGTTATTTTTCGCATGAGATAACGGCATTGTACCGCGTCGACACGGCTGTTGCAAGGCAAGCTGTTCGGCATAACGGAATAAATGTTCTGCCATGACGAATTTTTGCTTGCGCGGTCGGTGGCGCCATGCTATTCTTTGCAGAGACAGAATGTAAGGAAAGGAAGAAAAGCGGTGTCAAAAGAAAGAAAAACCGCACAGGTGCACGCCGTCGCAAAGGCGATGGAGCTGCTGGAGGCGCTGCTGGCGCGACGCGCGCCTATGAGCCTGCAAGAGCTGTCCGCTGCCGTGGGCCATCCCAAAAGCACGGTGTATGCGCTGCTTTCGACCTTGCGGGAACATGCAATGGTGGAGCAGCGTGCCGATGGGCGGTATGCGCTGGGCGTACGGCTGTTTGAATGCGGCTGTGCCGTCAGCGCGGGCTGGGATGTGTCCCGCGTGGCGCGGCCCTATTTGGAACTGCTGTCCGAACGGACGGGCGGAAGCGCGTTCCTGTCGATTTTGGAAGGCAACCACGTCATCTCCTTCGACCAGTGCACGGGCGGCGCGGGGGTGCAGGTGGTGCCGGAGATCGGCTCGCGCCTGCCGCTGCATGCCACGTCGCAGGGCAAGCTGCTTCTCGCGTATCTCCCCGCGGGTGAGGCGCGCAAACGCCTGTCGGACGCCGGGCTTGCGCCCTATACGCCGCACACGCTTACGGATGCGGAGGTGCTGCTCGCCGGTCTGGAACACATCCGGCAAGACGGATTTGCCGTGGAGGACGGCGAGTACAAGATCGGTCTGCGTTCGGTTTCAGCGCCCGTGCGGGACAGCACGGGCGCGGTGCGATATGCCCTTGGCCTGGTTGGCTTGTTCCGGCGCGTGCAGTCGGAGGAGTTCCGCGCCGCAACGGAGGAAACGGCGCGGCAGGCGGCGCTGCTCTCTGCCGCGCTTGGCTGGCGGGAGGCACAGAGATAGAAAACGCGGCGGAAAACCCGAAAACCGGGTCTTCCGCCGCACTGCGCACGATTTTACGCGAACAGGTCATAGAGCATTTTCAGAAACAACAGCCCCAGCACAATGAACATCATACTGCGCACCTTTTTGCTGCCGCCGCGGATGGCATAGCGCGCGCCGAACCAGGCGCCCAGAATGTTGCAGACGATCGCGGGCACGGCAAGCTTCCACAGTACGCTGCCGTGCAGAATCCACACCACGGCGCTGCCAATGTTGGAAGCCAGGTTTGCCGCCTTGGCGCAGCCGGACGCGGTGAGAAGATCCATGGAGAGAAAGGCCGTAAAGCAGATGATCATGAACGTGCCGGTGCCGGGGCCGAGCAGTCCGTCGTAGCAGCCGACACCAAGGCCGATGAGCGCGGAAATGACAAGCTCCCGCCCCGGTGCAAGCGTATCCGCAGTTGTATCATCTCCGCCAAAGTCGCGTTTGATGACGAGAAACACCGCCACGCAGGGCAGCGCAACAAGCATGATGGTCTTGAGCGTTGCTTCCGGGATCATGGACGCGAGCTGCGCTCCGATCACGGAGCCGAGCAGCGCCCCGGCGGCAGCCGCAGCCGCGGCCCGGATGCGTACCTTGCCGTTGCGGAAATATTTGGTTGTCGCCATCAGCGTGCCGCAGCCGTTGACGACCTTGTTCGTGCCCGCGGCAAGGTGGGCGGGCAGGCCGGCCATCAGATAGGCGGGCAGCGAGATGATCCCGCCGCCGCCCGCCACGGAATCGACAAAGCCCGCAAGAAACACCAGCGGGCAGACAATGAGACAGGTTTTGAGAAATGTGTCCATACCATTTCCTCTCTTTTTCTGTTGCGCGAAACATCTTATCACGCCATGCAAGGTTTTTCTACCGTTTTTTCAGCAGGCATGGTAAAATTCAGACAAAGGATGTGATCACATGACTCGGATCGACGCGGCCTATGTCCGCGATGCGTTGCCACAGCGCAAGGCGGACGGACATAAGGGCAACTTCGGCAAGCTGCTTGTCGTTGGCGGAGCGGTCGGCTATACGGGTGCGCCGTACCTCACGGCGCAGGCTGCCGTGCGCGCCGGCTGCGGGCTGGTCTACCTCGGTGTGCCGCGCTGTATTTGGGCGGTTGAGGCGGAGAAATGCGTTTCGGCAATGCCCTTTCCCCTGCCCGACGATGGCGAGCGCCTGTCGGCGGATGCGCTGGCGCCGATCAGGGAGAAAATGCGCGGCTGCAATGTGCTGGCGCTGGGGCCCGGCCTCGGACGCAGCGCCGGAACGACGGCACTTACCGCCGCGCTGCTGCGCGAGGCGGAGCAAGGCGTTGTGCTGGATGCGGACGGACTGAACGCGCTGTCGGAGGATCTGTCGGTTCTCGACGCGCGGCGAGGCCGCGTGACGGTGCTTACGCCGCATGACGGCGAGCTGGCGCGGCTGTTGGGGGTTTCGATCGCCGAATTGTCGGCACGGGACCGCGAGGAGACCGCGCGGGCGTTTGCTGCAGCCCACGGCTGTATACTGGTGCGCAAGGGGCACCGCACGCTGGTCGCCCTGCCGAATGGATCGGTGCTGGAAAACACCTGCGGCGGTTCCGCGCTTGCCAAGGGCGGCAGCGGCGATGTGCTCACGGGCGTGATCGCCGCGCTGCTTGCCCAGGGTGCGAGTGCGGCGGACGCGGCAGCGTGCGGCGTCTGGCTCCACGCCCGCGCGGGGGATATTTTGGCGCAGCGACTGACGCCGTACTGTGTTACGCCAGGAGACGTAGCGGACGAGGGACTGGCGGCGGCATTTGCAGAGGTTGTATAAATAAAGGGAACCGGAGAGGATGATACCTCTCCGGTTCGCTCGTTCAGGTCTTGTTTTTCAGACGTTTGTCCGTCCGGACGGCGAGATGCGTGCCGACGGTCTGGAACACCTGCACCAGGACGATCAGCAGAACCACCGCCGCCACCATGATGAGGTATTTGTAACGGTAGTAGCCGTAGTTCATCGCGATCTTGCCGAGACCGCCGCCGCCGATGATGCCGCTCATGGCGGAGTATCCGAGAATGGTTGTAATGGCGATGGTCGCGTTGGAAATGAGGCTCGGTACGCTCTCAGGGATCATCACGCGCGTGATGATCTGCATCGGGGACGCGCCGAGGCTCTGCGCCATTTCAATGGTGTTCGGGTTTACCTCGCGCAGACTGCCTTCGGCAAGACGCGCGACAAACGGGAACGCTGCAATCACCAGCGGCACGATGCTGGCCACCGTGCCGACAACGGTGCCGACGATCAGACGCGTGAGCGGAAATACCAGCACCATCAGGATCAGAAAGGGCACCGAGCGCAGCAGGTTGATCACGACGTTCAAAGTGCGCATCAGCCATGCGGGCAGCGGCTTGACGCCGCCCTTTTCGCCCACGACGAGGATCACGCCCAGCGGCAGGCCGATGATGATGGCAAACGCCGTGGACAGAATGGTGACGTATACCGTTTCCCAGATCGCCAGCGGAAATTGTGTACGAATGATATCCCCTGCCTCCGCCAGTACCTCGGGCGCGAACAGCTTGTCAATCATCCAAATGCACCTCCTCCGCCAGAATATCGGGGTTTCTGGTCAGATATCCGATCGCCTCGCGCAGCACGTTGTCGCCGCCGCGGATGCCCAGCAGCATCGAGCCGAATTCCCGCCCGTCGATGGTCTTGGTGGAGGCGTAGGCGATGTTTGCCTCTATGCCTTTTTCCACCGCCATGTGGGCGATCAGCGGCGTGGCCGTCGCCTGATTGCCGTTGAACACGACGCGCAGGATGTGTTCGTCCCGATCCCGTGTCAGGGACGCCGCAGCGTCGCCGTCCGGGAACACGAGCCGGCGTGCCGCCGCGCTCTTCGGGTGGGAGAAGACCTCGCCCACCTCGCCGACTTCGGCGATGACACCGCCGTCGAGAATGGCAACATGGCGGCAGATGCTTTCCACAACGCTCATCTGGTGTGTGATCAGAATGGCGGTGATGCCTGTGATTTCGTTGATCGAGCGGATCAACTCCAGAATGGACGCCGTCGTTGTCGGGTCAAGGGCGCTGGTCGCCTCGTCGCAAAGCAGAACCTTTGGATCGGTCGCCAGCGCGCGGGCAATGGCGACGCGCTGCTGCTGTCCGCCGGAGAGCTGCGCGGGATACGCCTTGGCCTTGTCCGCAAGCCCCACGGTTTCCAGCAGTGCAAGCGCGCGTTCGCGTGCCTGCGGCGCCGATATGCCCGCGAGACGCAGCGGGAAGCAGATGTTGTCCAGACAGGTCTTCTGCATGAGCAGATTGAAACCCTGGAAAATCATAGTGATTTCGCGGCGCTTTTTGCGCAGCTCCGCTTCGCTGAGTGCGCCCATGTCCACGCCGTCGATGATGACGCTGCCCTCGGTGGGGCGCTCGAGCATGTTGATCGTGCGTACCAGCGTGGATTTGCCCGCGCCGGACATGCCGATGATGCCGAAAATATCGCCGTCGGGAATGGAAAGAGAAACGTCCTTCAGCGCCTCGACTTCCCCCTCCGCCGTGCGGAAGGTCTTGGACAGGTTTTTGATTTCGATCATGTCAGTTCACCTCAAAAGGAGCGGCCTTTTGCCGCTCCTTTTGAATATAAACCAATTATTTCAGCGCGTCAAGGGTGGTCTGTTTGCCACCGTAGAGTCCCATCGGCTCCACGTGGATCGCACCGATGCTGACGACCTTCGTGCCGTTCTCGGCGTTGAAGTCCTCCAGATAGGGCAGGTGCTGGAAGTAGTTGGCGTCGATCTCGCCGCTGTCCACAACGTTGTTGGGCTGGACGTAATCGGTGAATTCCTTCACATCAAGGGTGATGCCCTTGGCGGCGAGGATGCCCTTGACCACATCATTGAGGATCTCGGCGTGCGGGGTCGGCGTGGCGGCGACGGAGACGGTCTGGCCGTTCAGTGCGTCATAGTCCACGGAGGCGTCGTAGCCGTCGGTGGGCTGGTCGACGACGGAGATGACCGCGCCGTCATACTTGTCGGTGATGTAGTCCGCGACCTGCTGGCTTTCCAGCGCGGCGAGCAGCGCCTTGATGATCGGATCGTTCTCGCGGCCTTCCTTCACGCAGAGAATGTTGCCGTAAGCGGAGAAGGAACCTTCGATGCCGAGCGCGTCCTTGGAGGGGTTGAGCCCGCCGTCGAGCGCGTAGTTGGAGTTGATGACGGCGTAATCCACATCCTTGAGGACGTTGGGCAGCTGCGCGGCCTCAATCTCGTTGATCTCAATGTTGTGGGGGTTCTCGGTGATATCGAGCTTCGTGGCGGTGATGCCAGCGCCGTCCTTGAGCTTGATGTAGCCCAGGTTTTCCAGCAGCATCAGCGCGCGCGCTTCGTTGGTTGTGTCATTCGGCACGGCGATGGTGAGGGACTTGCTTTTGCCGCCGCAAGCGGCAAGGGACAGGGTCAATACCAGTGCAAGGGCAAGAGAAATGAGCTTTTTCATGGGGATACTTCCTTTCTGCTTTTTGTTTGCTGAAAAATGAAACCGGAAGGCTTGATATGCCTTCCGGTCATTTACGATTTGCGCCGCAATCCGGCGATCAATCCCTGACGGAGAGCATATCGAAACAGACGTCCATACGCATGCGCATGCACATCTCCATCATGGTCATCGTCACAGTACGCTTCATGATGTTGCTCTCCTTTCCTCAGGATGGGGGTATGATAGCACGCTATGCCTAGTTTGTCAATAGGCAATTGATAATTTTCCGGAAGACAGATATCAGCCGCCAAGATATGCCTTTTTGACCGCGTCGCTCTGCGCCAGCTCCGCACCGGTGCCGGAGAGGGTGATCTTGCCCGTTTCCAGCACATAAGCACGGTCGGCGACCGAAAGCGCCATCTGCGCGTTCTGCTCGACGAGCAGAATGGTCGTGCCCGCTTTGTGCAGCTCGCGAATGATGTCGAAGATCTGCTCGACCAGAATGGGCGCGAGACCCATCGACGGTTCGTCGAGCATCAGAAGCTTGGGATGGCTCATGAGCGCGCGGCCCATGGCGAGCATCTGCTGCTCACCGCCGGAAAGTGTGCCGGCGATTTGGCGACGGCGCTCCTCCAGACGGGGGAACTGTGCGAACACCTTCTCCATCGAGGATGCGGTGCTGGCGTTTGGCTGGGTGAAGGCGCCCATCTCCAGATTTTCCTCCACCGTCATTTGCAGGAAGATGCGGCGGCCCTCCGGCACATGGGCGAGGCCATGGGACACGAGCGTATGCGCCGGGACGCCGGAGATGCTCTTGCCCTCAAAGATGATGGACCCGGTTTTGCTGCGCAGCAGACCGGATACGGTTTGCAGCGTTGTGGATTTGCCTGCGCCGTTTGCGCCGATGAGGGTGACGATCTCCCCTTCGTCGACGTGGAAGGAGACGCCCTTGATGGCGTGGATCGCGCCGTAATAGACGTTGATGTCTTCAACCTTGAGCAATTCAGCCATCCTTACGCCTCCTCCTTCTTGTCCTTCTTGCCGAGGTATGCCTCGATAACGACGGGGTTGCTCTTGATCTCGTCGGGCGTGCCCTTGGCGATCACCTCGCCGAAGTTGAGGACGCAGATGCCCTCGCAAATGCCCATGACGAGGTTCATGTCGTGCTCGATGAGCATGATGGCGATGTGGAACAGATCGCGGATCTTGACGATGTTGTCCATCAGCTCCGAGGTTTCGCTCGGGTTCATGCCCGCTGCCGGCTCGTCGAGCAGCAACAGGCTGGGGTTGGTCGCCAGCGCGCGCACGATTTCCAGACGGCGCTGTGCGCCATAAGGTAGGCTGCCCGCCTTTGCGTCCGCCATGTCCTGCATGTCGAAGATCGACAGCAGCTCGCGTGCACGCTCACGGGCGATGCGCTCGCCGCGCCAGAAGTCGGGCAGACGGAAGATCGCGCTCGGCAGACGGTAGTCCATCTCGTCGTGCAAGCCGACAAGCACGTTGTCCAGCACCGTCAGATCCTTGAAAAGACGGATGTTCTGGAACGTACGCGCGATGCCGAGACGGCTGACCTGCGCCGTGCTGAGCTTGGAGGTGTCACGCCCGTCGAGCAAAATGGAACCGCGCGTGGGCTGATAGACCTTCGTGAGCATGTTGAACACGGTCGTCTTGCCCGCGCCGTTCGGACCGATCAGACCCGCGATCTCCGTGCGCCCGATCATGAGGTTGAAGTTGTTCACGGCGGTCAGACCGCCGAAGTCAATACCGAGATGGTGGCATTCCAGAATGGGACTCTTGTCGGCGTCGCGGTCCGGCACGATGGCGTGTGACTGCACCGGCACCATCTTGATGTTCAAACGGCTCTTCTGCTGGCTCATGCGTCCTCCTCTCCTTTCTTGCCGAAACGGAACCAGCGGGAGAAGAGGTTCCGGGCCACGGGGCTGTTGGTGGTAAGCATCACGACGATGAGCACGATCGCGTAGATCAGCATGCGGTAATCATGCATTCCGCGCAGCGCTTCGGGCAGCACATAGAGCAGCACCGCGGCGATGATGGAGCCGCGCATATTGCCGAGGCCGCCGAGCACCACGAACACCAGCACAAGGATCGAGGTGTTGAAATCGAACTTCGCCGCAACGAGGTTGGAGTAGTTCAGACCGTAGAGCGCGCCTGCCGCGCCCGCCATGGCGGCGGACATGACAAAGGCAATCATCTTGTGCTTTGTAATGTCGATGCCGACGCTCTCGGCGGCAATGCGGTTATCGCGGATCGCCATGATTGCACGGCCCGTGCGGCTGTAGATCAGGTTGAGGATGATGAAAAGCGTCACCATGATCAACAGCATGCCGGCGGTAAACGAGGCGATGGGCTGCGTGCCCGTGGCGCCCTGCGCACCCTTGATGATGACCTGGCCGGTCGGGGAAAGCCCCAGATCGTCCACGTTCTTCAGGCCGCGGTAGTTGAAGATCATGTGCAGGCCGTGTTCATCCACGCCCACCAGCAGGCAGGTGATCAGCTCCTTGATGATCTCGCCGAAGGCGAGCGTCACGATGGCGAGGTAGTCACCGCGCAGACGCAGCACCGGGATGCCGATGAGAAAGCCGAAGATACCGGCGAAAATCGCACCGACAAGCATTGCGGTGATCAGGCGCAGCGGCACCGAGGGAATGATGTTCAGCAGGCTTTGCGAGGCGATGATGCCGGAAAACGCGCCGATTCCCATGAAACCGGCATGACCGAGGCTCAGCTCGCCCATGATGCCGACCGTCAGATTCAGCGAAAGCGCCATGACGACGTAACAGCAGATCGGCACGAGCAGTCCTGTGGTGGAGCGGCCGAGTACGCCCTGACCGCGCATGACCGACACGATGATCCAAACCAGGGCAAGACCCGCAAAGGTCACAATGTTGTGCTTGGTATGGGGCTTTAAATTCTTCATTCCCGTCACCTCACACTTTCTCGGGCACATACTTGCCCAAAAGACCCGCCGGACGCACCAGCAGCACCACGATCAGCACTGCGAACACAACCGAGTTGGCAAGCTGTGTGGAAATGTACGCCTTCGCCATGGCCTCGATCACGCCGATGAGCAAGCCGCCGAGGAATGCGCCGGGAATGGAGCCGATGCCGCCGAACACCGCCGCGGTGAACGCGCGGATGCCAGGCATTGAGCCGGTGGTCGGCATCAGCGTGGGGTTGAACGAGCAGAGCAGCACGCCCGCCACCGCCGCCAGTGCCGAACCGATGGCAAATGTGACGGAGATGGTTGTGTTGACGTTGATGCCCATCAGACGCGCGGCGTCCTTATCCTCAGAGCAGGCGCGCATTGCTTTGCCCATCTTGCTGTTTGAGGTGAACATCGTCAGACCCACCATGATGATAATGCACGCCGCCATCGTCAGCAGCGACATGTAGGAGATGGAGAGCTGTCCGCCGAAGAGGCGCAGCGCATTGGGCTGCCCATCCGCGTTTGCAAGCGGGATGAGCGGCTGATAGACCTTCGGCGTCGCGCCCCAGACGAGAAGCGCCGTGTTCTGCAGCAGGTAGCTCACACCGATGGCGGTGATGAGCACTGCCAGCGACGTCGCCTGCCGCAGGGGGCGGTAGGCAAGGCCTTCGACGATGATGCCCAAAACCGTGCATACGGCCATCGCCAGCAGCAGGGCGAGCCAGCCGTTGAGCCCCAGATACATCATTCCGCAGAAGGAGATGTATCCGCCCACCATGATCACGTCGCCGTGGGCGAAGTTCAGCATCTTGGCGATGCCGTAGACCATGGTGTAACCCAGCGCGATAATTGCATACACACTGCCGAGACTGATCCCGCTGATCAGGTAGGAGAGAAATTCCATGTATCTGCCTCCCTTGCCGCAAAGGGCAGTTTTATGCCGTTTGCTCTATACACACAAACGGGGACGGGAGAGCCGCCGGAGACCGGCAGCTCTCCCTGCTGTTGCTGTGCATTTTGCCGATCCGTCTATGCTCAGGCGGAGACGTACACGCCGTTCTCGATGACCACGGCGACGGGCATCTTGGACACTTCGCCGTTGGCGCTCCAGGTCATGTTCTGACCGGTCAGGCCGTTGTAGGTGGTCTGCTGCATCTGGCCGATGAGCTTCTCGCAGATCTCGGGGGCGCTCATGTCGGGCGTGCAGCCGGAGTCAAGCAGCGCGTTGTAGAGCACGTACACGACGTCATAACCGTCGGCGGCGAACTGGTTCGGGGTCTCGCCGAAGCGCTTCTCGTACTCGGCGACGAAAGTCTTGGTCAGGTCGTCCTCCGCATCGGCGGCGAACGGGGTCAGGAGCATGAGGCCCTCGGCGAGAGAGGTGTCAAAGCCTTCCATCGTCAGGATACCGTCCATGCCGTCCACGCCGAAGAAGATCGGGGCGTAGTTCATGTTCTTGGCCTGGGCGAGGATAACGGATGCCGGCTGATAGTAGATGGGCATATACAGCAGGTCGGCGCCGGCGCTCTGCGCGGCGGTCAGCTGCACGGAGAAGTCAGTCTGGGTATCCTTGGTGAAGGTGCCCTCATAAACGACCTCGATGCCCTTCGCGGCAGATTCCTTGACGAAGGTGTCGCGGATGCCCTGGGAGTAAGCATCATCGTTGCGGTAGATAATGGCGACCTTGTGGCCGGGCATGTTCTGCGCCATGTAGTCAGCGGAGCCGGTGCCCTGGTTGGGGTCGGTGAAGCAGAGCTGATACATATTATCCTTGTTCGCCGTCACGTCCGTGGAGGAGGCGGAGGGCGTCAGGCAGAAGGTGCGATCCTGGAACGCAACCGCGGAGGCAGCGATGGCGGAACCGGTGGTGACCGGGCCGACGAGCACCTGCATGCCCCAGTCCATCAGGCTGTTGTAAGCGTTGACCGCCTTTTCGCCGTCAGCTTCATCGTCCTGCGGGTTGAACTCGATCTGGATGCCGCCCTTGGCATTGATCTCGTCAACCGCGATCTGCGCGCCGTTCATCGCGGCCTTGCCGTAGATCGCCGCGTCGCCGGTCAGCGGGCCGGAAGCGCCGAACTTGAAGCTGCCACTGGCAGCACCGCTGGCTGCGGGAGCTTCGGTGGTGGAAGCGGGAGTGTTGGATGCGGGGGTTTCGGTGGTGGTGGTCGAACCGCCGCCGCACGCGGCGAGCGCCAGCATCATGGCAAGCGCCAGCACAAGAGACATTGCTTTTTTCATGTTCTTCTTCTCCTTTTATAAATCTGATGGTTTGATGGGACGGTATATTTCAAATCGCCGGAGCCGGCGTCTTGAACGAAAAAACTCCGCCTCCCCTTTTGGAGACGGAGCTGACGATCGTTTCACTGTGCGTTACGATTCCATACGTCCGGCCTCAAAAGGGTGTCTTGGCAATCTTGCCTACTACGCCTACCGACAGAATCGAAATCGACAAAAGAGCCTCTGCCGGACGGGCGGAAGCAATCGTAATGACCTTGGCGTTACGCGGCATCGTCATGGCGGTAGGCTCCTTTCTTGGAAGATGTGATTATTTTGCCACGCTGATGCCCTAAAGTCAATAGACGGCTAAAACAAATGATAGATTGCATTTCACGCTTTCATCTGTTAAATTCGCACAAAGCATTAAACTTATATGAGAAAACGTAATATAAAAACCGCGGCATTCTCATGGAAAAGTTGCGTTTTTGGCTTGTTGCGGAGGGAGGTTGTATGTTATACTGACCGCAATCCGCCCGCCGCCATACCGGGGTCACCGCTGCGGCGTGCTTGGAGAGACGTGAAATGAGAAGGGGGTGTCCCATGCGCATCGGAACGGTAGAGGTCGACTCAAAGCTGTATCTCGCGCCGATGGCAGGCGTGACCGACGCGGCTTTCCGGCAGATCTGCCGCGAACACGGCGCGGGCTTGAGCTGCACCGAACTGGTGAGCGCAAAGGCGCTGTGTTATAACGACGAAAAGAGCAAGAAACTGCTTTTCCTCGCGCCAAACGAAAAGCCGGGCGTTGTGCAGATATTCGGCAACGTGCCGGAGGAGATGGCACGGGCGGCGAAAGTCGCAGTGGAGGTCTCCGGCGCGGATATTCTGGACATCAACATGGGCTGTCCCGTGCACAAGGTTGCCGCTCACGGCAGCGGCGCGGCCCTGATGCGTGACCCGGACAAGGCGGCCGCCATTGCGGAGGCGGTAGTGAACGCCGTTGACGTTCCCGTGACGGTGAAGATGCGCCGCGGCTGGGACAAGGGCAGCATCAATGCCGTGGAGCTGGCGCAGCGGCTGGAGTCGGTCGGCGTTGCCGCCGTCGCGGTGCATGGGCGTACGCGTGTGCAAATGTACGGCGGACAGGCGGACTGGACAACGATCCGGCAGGTCAAGGAGGCTGTGTCCATTCCTGTTATTGCCAACGGCGATGTGTTTTCCGCGGAGGACGCGGTGCGTATTCTGCACTTTACGGGCGCAGATATGGCCATGATCGGACGCGGCGCATTCGGCAATCCGTTTCTCTTTGAACAGGCAAAGGCGGCGCTTGCGGGTGAGCCGGTGCCTCCCCTGCCGCCGGTTGCGGAGCGATTTGCCACGGCGGTGCGGCAGATTGAGCTCAGCGCAGCCTATCGCAACGAACGCACGGCGCTGCTCGAAGCGCGGCGCCACTGCTGCTGGTATCTCAAGGGTGTACCCTATGCCAATTATTATAAGGAACAGATCGTGAAAATGGAGACGCTCGATGACCTGCACCGGGTCGCGGCGGGTGTCATGCGCGATTTGCACGATTGAGGGATAAGAGATGGAAGAACAAGAATTGATCCGGCGATGTCAGCAGGGGGACGAGGCGGCATTTGAAACGCTGATCCATCTGCATGAGAAGAAGATCTACGCCCTCTGCCGCCGTATGTGCCGGGACGAGGACGACGCGCTGGAAGCGGCGCAGGATGCGTTCCTCGCCGTCTGGCGCGGCATTGGTAATTTCCGCGCAGATGCCGCGTTTTCAACATGGCTGTACCGTCTTGCGACGAATGCCTGCCTCGACCTGCTGCGGCGGGAGAAAAAGCGCGGAGGCGATGTGTCCCTTGATGACGAGGACGCGGCTGTCGATCCCGTGGACGCCGCGCCGCTGCCCGAAGAGGCCGTGGAGCGTGCGGAAACGCAGCGCATGGTGCGAGAAGCGCTCTACGCCCTGCCGGACGACTATCGGCAGGTACTTCTGCTGCGCGAGACGGAGCAGCTTTCGTATCAGGAGATTGCTTCCGCCACTGGCCTGGAACTGGGAACGGTCAAGTCGCGCATCAGCCGCGCACGGCTGGCGCTCCGTAATTATCTTGCGGCGGGCGGGAACTTTTTTGAGCGCGTCGCGTCAAAGCAAACAGAACGAAGCCGAAAGGAGGCGGAGACAAATGGATCACAGCGCGTATAGAGAGTTGCTCTCCGCCCTGCTGGACGGTGAACTGGACGAAACGGAACGTACACAGACGCTGGCACATTTGGACGGCTGTGCGGCGTGCCGGACGTATTTTGCGGAGCTCAACGCGATGCGCGATGTCCTTCGCGAGCCGGAGCCGATCGAGGTGCCTGCGGGTTTTTCCGCGGGTGTGATGGCGCGGCTGCATGAGGAGAGCATGCCCCGAAAAGTTAAAAAACATACCCCGTGGCGCGGTTTTGCCGCAATGGCGGCATGTGCGGCGGTGGTCGTGCTGGCGGCGTCGACGGTGACAAACTTGCGTATGGGATCTGCGAGCAGCAGTGCGGACCAGATGACCATGGCAGCCGAAGCGTCTACGGAGGAGGCTGCCCCGATGGCGCCGCCGATGGAGAACATGATGATCGCGGAAGCTCCGGCGCAGGACATGGGCGAGGCTGACAGCACCGCAGAGTCTAAGATCTATGCTGCCGCGGATGAAGCGACAGGCAGCGCGAGCGAGCGTCTGATGGGAATCGGCGGCACGGAACCGGAGACACCGAAAGGCGCAGAGAGCGGCACGGTGACAAACGGCGTCACGTTGGTGACGGAAGGCCCTGCGGAAGATGTCGCGCCATCGGACGGCGAAATCGAAATGAATGTTCAGCAAAGCGACGCCATGCTGACGCTTTCCGGAGAGGGTGCGGCGGACTGGCTGGCGGAGAACGGGACCTGGAACGAAACCACCGCCTGCTGGATGGTTCCGGCAGACGCGCTTGCGGAGCTGCCGGAGGGTCTTGCGCTGGAGGGCATCGTGCCGCCGGATGCGGAAGGGCTGCTGCCCGTGATCACGGAAACGGAGGCGGCGCAATGAACGAATCAATAGGCATTATCGGCGGAGCTGACGGCCCCACCGTAATTTATGTGACGAATGGGAACGCCGTGGGGCAGTCGGTACTGCTCTACTTTACGATCCTGATCGTCGTGCTTGCGCTGGCGAGCTTTCTCGCACGGCAAAAACACGGTATGCACCGCTTTTACGCCGTTATGGGCGCGGCGTGGGTCGTTATCATCGACCAGTGGGTCAAAATGCTCATTACATGGACGCTGGAGCCGGGCGAAACAGCTGAGCTGCTGCCCGGCCTGCTCCGTTTACAGCGCGTCCACAACTATGGCGCGGCGTGGTCGAGCCTGTCCGGCGCGCGTTGGCTGCTCATCGGCGTTACAGCCGTGGGACTGGGCGTGATCATCTGGCTGTTGAATGCCATTGTACGGCACCCGCTGGGTATCTGGTCGCTGTGGCTGGTGGTCGGCGGCGGTATCGGCAATCTGATCGACCGCGTACGCCTCGGCTATGTGGTCGATATGTTCGCCACCGAGTTTATGGACTTTCCGGTGTTCAACGTGGCGGACATCTTTGTGACCTGCGGCACTGCTGCTGCGGCAATTTATTACCTCAAATACTACGAAAAGAACGACGCGAAGAACTGGGAGAAGAAAAAGAACGATGGAGCCGATCCTGCTGACAACGGAAAACGGTAAAGGGAAACGGCTTGACGCTTTTATTGCGGAAAGCATTTCCGGTGTTTCGCGTTCGGAGGCGGCGCGGCTCGTTGAGGGCGGAAACGTGCTGGTGGACGGCAAGGCCGCGGCGAAAAGCTGCAAGCTCACGGGCACGGAGACGCTTGCCGTGACGTTGCCGGAGCCGGAGCCGATCGACGCAGAGCCGCAAAATATCCCGCTGGATGTGGTGTATGAGGACGCGGACGTGATCGTGGTAAACAAGCCTGCGGGACTGGTTGTCCACCCTGCGCCCGGGCATCCCGACGGTACGCTGGTCAATGCGCTGCTCTATCACTGCGGCGACTCGCTCTCGGGTGTCGGCGGTGCGCTGCGCCCCGGCATCGTACACCGCATCGACCGTGATACCAGCGGGTTGATCATCGCGGCGAAGAACGACGCGGCACATCAGGGGCTTGCCGCGCAACTCAAGGACCATACGCTTGCACGCACCTACGAATGTGTTGTGGTGGGTAACCTGCGCGACGACCGTGGTACGGTGGATGCACCCATTGCCCGCGATGCGCGCGACCGCAAACGCATGGCGGTCGTTCCCGGCGGACGGGAGGCGGTGACGCACTGGGAGGTCGTGGCGCGCTATCCGGGCCATACCCATGTCTGCTGCCGTCTGGAGACGGGACGCACGCATCAGATCCGCGTCCATATGGCGTATATCGGGCATCCGATCCTCGGCGATACGGTATATGGGGCGAAAAAACCCGTGCCCGGTCTGACGGGACAGTGCCTTCACGCAGTGGGGCTGCGTTTCCTGCACCCCCGCACAGGAGAGGCGGTGGAGCTGTCCTGCCCCTTGCCGGATGAGTTCACGGCGCTGTTGGAGAAGCTGAGCCGATAGGCAAGGCGGGAATCCGGCGGCGTGCGGATGTGGCGTCCCGCGGGTGCCGCACGCACGACTGACGCCCCATGCAAAAAACGGTGACAAACCTGACGGAGGGGAAAAAGCGAATGAACATTCAGATTTTCGGCACGAAAAAGTGCTTTGATACGAAAAAGGCCGAACGATATTTCAAGGAGCGCCGAGTCCGCTACCAGATGATCGACCTCATGGATAAGGGAATGAGCCGCGGCGAGCTGACGAGCGTCGTGCAGGCGGTGAAAGGACTCGACAATTTGCTCGATCCAAACGCGAAGGATCGGCAGACGCTGGCGCTGATCCAGTATCTTGTGGACGCGGACAAGCTGGATAAGGTTTTGGAAAACCAGCAGGTGATCCGTACGCCGGTGGTACGCAACGGCAGACAGGCAACGGTGGGTTACTGCCCGGATGTGTGGAAAACATGGGAGTAATGCCGTGACAAAACAAAAAAGGTCAAAAGGCGCAAACGCCTTTTGACCTTTTTGCAAACGGATTTTATGCGCGGCTGTATTTGCTGACGAATTCCCCGAGAGGCAGCGGCTTGGAGAAATAGAAGCCCTGCAGGTAATCGCAGCCGATCGCGGACAGGGACTCGGCCATTTCTTCCGACTCGATCCCCTCTGCGGTGACGCTGTATCCCATCTGTTTGAACGCCTGCACGATGCTCGGCAGGAGCTGGTCCTGATCGTGGAAGTAGTCCCAGACCACCTCCATATCCAGCTTGATGTTGATGAAGGGATAGTGCTTGACGCGGCTGAGGTTGGAATAGCCGCTGCCGTAATCGTCCAGTGAGAAGCGGAACCCGTTTTGACGCAGCGTCTCGATGTGCGTTTCCAGCAGCGGAATGTCGGCCACTGCCTGTTCGGTGATCTCCAGCCGGATCAGATCGGGAGAGACGCCGCTTTCGGTGAGAATTGACAGGAAGCAGTCGCTCAGATCCTTTTTCATGCACTGGACGGGAGAGAGGTTGACGTTGATCCACGACAGGCCCAGCGCGTTGAGGTCGTTGTCCCGGATGAAGTGGCAGACCTGCTCAAACACCTGCTCGCCCAACGAATTGATTTTGCCGCTTTGCTCCGCGACCGGTACGAAAAGGCTGGGCGGAATCATGCGGCCGTCGGTGCCGCGGATGCGCGAGAGCGCTTCCGCTCCGACGAGCGTGCGGGAACGGCTGTCGATGAGCGGCTGCAAAAAGACCTCCAGCTTGCCTTGATCCAACGCCTGCTCCAGCGCGCGCTTGATCTCCGCTTCCCGATCCAGTTCCCGCGTGGTATCCAGATTGATCATGCCGCCCGCTGACTGCGAGGCGCGATTGAGTGCTCTGACAAGGTTGTTGATGGTTTTGTCCGCGCTTTCCATGCCGGAATCCGAACCGACCTGCGCGTAGGAGGCGGACAGGTACAGTTCCGCGTCGCCCGCGATCCACGGTTCCTGAAAACGCGCGTTGACCTTTTCGTGGATCAAATCCCACGGCATGCGCTGCGGTCCGAGCATGGCAAAGCAGCCGTTGCGCAGATAGAAGATCCGGCAGCTCGGGAATTCCAGTGTCAGGTATTGCGCGATCATGTCGACGCCGCGATCCATCTGTGTTCCACCGTAAATGCCTCGGGTTTCGACATAGTCCTGCACCACGAAGGCGAGAATATGGAAGGGGCGTTTCTTTGCAAACAGATCCGTTACCTCTTCCCGCAAAGCGGCCATATTGAACGCAATGCGCCGATTGGCAAGATACAGGTCCGGATTTTCAAACGCAAGGTAGATGACCAGGATCGAGAGCGTGCAGAACGTATCCATGATGAGGTAGCGCGGCAAAAGGACGCGTACGATGTTGCCGATGACCAGAATCAGGTTATAGCCCAGCACGCTGAACAGTTCATATCCGCTCAGCCGTGAGCGGTACCGGAAGATGAGCACGAAGGACAGCGCCAGATAGAAATACCAGCACACATACAGGACGGAATATGCCGGCCCGCGCTCATAACCCATTTCACCGATACGGAAGACCGCTCCGGTAAAGAAGCTGGACAGTGCGATCAGCTCGGAGACACCGACGACCGATGCAACCAAAAGACCCTTGCGCGGCTCTTTTTCCGGACGGATGTGCAAAATGTCGCAGGTAATGCGGTAGAACCAGAAGGCGCGCGCCAGATAGAACACGAAAAACGCCATGTTGAGGATATACAGCCAGTATACGGGAATGAAGGCGAAATCCTCGTCCACACGGCTGGAGAACAGGTCGAACAGTAACGTTCCCAGCTGTACGTTCACCAACTGGATGAAAGTCCGGTTGATCCGGATGTTGGCGCGCGGCATGGCAAGGTAATGGCACAGCAGGACAAGCAGGACCAGTAAGCCGGTCAGAATATAGTTGTAATTCCACATATTTTATGCGCCCCCTGTTCCGATACCGCGTTGTGTATACAGGTATTATACAATACAAACAGGCCCAAATCAAGCGCAACCAGGCACAACAGAGCGGATATTTGGCAAGTGCATGCAGACGCTTTGTGGCAATTTTCCGAAAAACAGAGTTGACCGATTTGGGAAAACGCGCTATGATATACCAACATTTTGACAGAGAAGGGATGAAACATGGAACCGATCAAACGAGTCCCCATCGTCCAACAGGTCTCGGACAGGATACGGACAACCATCGCCGACGGCACCTATCCGCCCGGGGAAAAGCTGCCCCCCGAAATGGAGTTGTGCAGTGCCCTCCATGTGGGTCGCGGAACCATTCGCGAGGCGTTCCGGCTGCTGGAGGCGCAGGGCTATGTCGAGATCAAGCCCGGACGCGGCGCCTTCGCTGCCAAGCCCGTCGGAGACGACATGGGCGCGGTCGAGTGGCTGATCCAGAACGAAAAGGAGCTGCGAAATGCCATTGAGGTGCGCCGGGCGCTGGAACCGCTCGCTGCACGGCGGATGGCGGAGCGCGGCAGCAGTGCCGAGATCCGCAAGCTCGATGAGCTGTATGAATGCCTGATGGACGCCCTGCAAAGGGGTGACACCGCACTTTGCGGACAGCTGGACGAGGAATTCCACAGCGCCATCGTGGCGGGAAGCGGGAACCAGCTGCTGCAATCCATCAACCAGCAGATCACGCAGGGTATGAAAGGCTTTCGCGCGAAGACCTTTCAGGTTCCGCAGAACGTCCGCAATGCCGTGGAGCCGCACACGCGCATCATGGCCGCCATTCGCGAACGGGACGGCGAGCGCGCCGAGAACGAAATGAGAACCCACCTGGACATGGTCGAGGCGGACCTGCAGCAAAATGTGACGCAGGTCGCGGGACAAAACGACCGCTGATAGACTCCCCCTGACAAGCGTAAAATTGTCGCCGTAAAGATCGGTTTCTGCCAATACTTACAAAAAACCCGGCAAACTTTATACACTCTGACAGATTGACTTTGCGGGATTATTTGCTAGAATAATTGCATGACGTCATACAATTTTGGGAGTGCGTCAATACTTTCTAAGGAGTGCAGATCATGAAGAAAATTGTCTCTGCGCTGCTGGCTCTGACCATGGTGTTCGCCCTGGCCGCCTGCGGCAACAACAGCACCTCTACCCCCGCGCCTGCGGCCGAAACACCCGCCGCGACGACGCCTGCGGCACCCGCGGATAACACCCCCGCGGAACCGGCGATCGAGCCGGTCACCCTGCGCATCTACTCCCCCGGCAATGAGAACTCCGTTCCGACCAAGACCATCATTGAGTACGCCCGCCTTGTGAACGAGGCCTCCAACGGCGCGATCACGCTGGATGTTCACCATTCCAACGAGCTTGGCAACGACGCCGAGGCAATCGAGTCCACGCGTATGGGCACCATTGATATCATCTTCGCCGGCACCTCGGGCTTTACGTCCTTCTATGAGCCGGCCAAGGTCCTCGACCTGCCGTTCCTCTTTGAGAGCGCCGAGCAGGCCTATGAGGTCACCAACAGCGAAGTCGGCGAGAAGATCTTCGCCAACTTCCCGCAGTTCGGCCTGATCTATCTGGCCGAGGGCGACAACGGTATGCGCCACATCTCCACCACCAACCGTCCGATCCACACCGCTGCCGATGTCGAGGGTCTGAAGATCCGCGTTCCGACCAGCCAGCTGTATCTGGACGTTTGGGAGGCTCTGGGTGCCACGCCCGTGGCGCTTGCTCTGCCTGAGCTGGCGCTCGCCCTGTCCAACGGCACTGCCGAGGGTCAGGACAACGCGACCTACCATCTGGTTGCCAACGCCACTTATGACGACATCAAGTACTTCTCCAACATCAACTACATGTGGATGGGCTGCACGATGGCCGTCAACAGTGTGACGTGGAACAAGCTCGCTCCCGAGGTTCAGGAAATCCTCAAGGAGCAGGCGAAGGCTGCTGCCAAGTACAGCTTTGACACCATTGCCGAGGACAACAAGACCGCGACGAAGGTCCTGCAGGACGCCGGCGTGGAGTTTGACTTCGAGCCTGATGTCCAGTCCTTCAAGGATAAGCTCGGCGGCGACGATTACTATGCGCGCTACGCCAACGAGAGTTGGTTCGATCAGGATCTGCTCAACAGCATCCTTGCCGTCGTGCGCTGATCGCTCCAAAAGAAAAAGTGAGGAAAGCTGCACGGGTCCGCTGTGCAGCTTTCTTTCTGGAAGAGGGAACAAGTATGAAATCCATCAAGAAACTCAATGATTTGATCGCCAGACTGGGCGAGATCATTTGCATGGTTTCGGTTGCCCTGCTGGTTCTGGTCATCGTGGTGGAACTGCTCAGGCGCAATCTGTTTAATCAATCCTTCCGCGGCACGATCGAGGTCTGCGGCATCGCTTTCCTGTGGATGGCGTTTATCGGCCTGATCCCGCTCTACCACGACGGCGGTCTGATGCGTCTGGACTTCTTGCTCTCCCGCACCAAGGGCGGGGTGCATGAGGCATTCTACCTGGTCGACAAGGCGGTGAGCCTTGTGCTGGGCGTCGTGATGGTGGTTGCGTTTGTTGCACAGTATCCCTATGTCAGCACGCGTTTCTATTCTACGTTCAAAACGCAGATCCCCTATACCGTGCAGTACGTCCCGATGGCGCTGGCGGGCTGCTACATTGCGCTCGAATCGCTGCGCCAGGTCGTCGAGCACATCATGACGCGCGGCGATAAAAAGCCGGAGCAGGCGTAAGGAGGTGCGCACATGACCGTATTTTTGATTGCGTTTGTTCTTCTGCTGGTCATCGGCGTACCGATCAGCATTTCCATCGGCGCCTCCGCCGTGCTTGGCTGTCTGTACCTGGGGTATCCGCTGGTCGTCATCGGCCAGAAGATGGTCAGTGGTATCGATTCGTTCCTGCTCATTGCCGTTCCGCTGTTTATCCTCGCCGGCAATCTGATGAACGCCGGCAAGATCACGGAGCGCATCTTTGATACCGCGAAGGAGCTGGTGGGCTGGATTCCCGGCGGCCTCGGCCACGCAAACGTGGTGGCGAGCATCATCTTCGCCGGCATGTCCGGTTCCGCGGTTGCCGACGCGGGCGGCCTCGGCGCCATTGAGATGGAGGCGATGAAGTCCAACGGCTACGACGAGGACTTCTCCGGCGCCGTCACCGCGGCGTCCTCCGTCATCGGCCCGATTTTTCCGCCCTCCATCCCGCTGATCATCTACGGCAGCGTTGCCAGCGTCAGCGTGGATAAGCTGTTCATGGGCGGCGTTGTTCCGGGACTGCTGATGGGCGGACTGCTGATGCTCATGATCCTGTTTTTTGCGATCCGCCGCAAGTATGAGCGCCACCCCTTCAACCTGAAGGCGCTTGCTTACCAGTTCGCGCACTCGATCCTCGCCCTGATTACGCCGGTTATCATTTTGCTCGGCTTTGTCGGCGGATGGTTTACTCCGACGGAGGCTTCCTCCGTCGCGGTCATCTACTCGCTGCTCATCGCCTTGTTCGTGTATAAGACGCTAACGTGGGAGAGTTTCAAGAAGTGCCTTCGCGATTCCGCCATCTCCTCCGCAAACACCCTGTTCATCATCGGCACCTCGACGCTGTTTACCTATATCATGGCGATGGAGGGTATCTCCCGCAGCTTTGCCGACTTCATCCTCGGCATCAGCACCAACCAGATGGTTGTGCTGCTGGTCATCAACGTGCTGCTGCTTCTGCTCGGCATGGTCATGGAGCCGGGTGCGATTCTGACGCTGATGCTCCCTGTGCTGCTGCCGATTGCGAACGGCCTCGGCCTCGACCTTGTCCACTTTGGCGTGATGGTTGTGCTGAACCTCATGATCGGTCAGGTCACGCCGCCCTTCGGCGTTTGCCTGTTCGTTATTTCGGACGTCAACAAGCTGAAACTGGAACGCCTCTACAAAGCGGTGCTTCCGTTCCTGATTCCGCTTATTCTGACGCTTTTCCTCTGCACCTACTTCCCCGGCATCGTTACGGCGCTGCCCAATGCCCTGCTGGGTTGATTTCAACCGCTATGCTATTATATAATAGGAGTGATTCTTATGACTGACGAACTGTTCAATGTAGAAAACAAGATCTGTATCGTGACCGGCGGTCTCGGCCAGATCGGCAAGAACTTTGTGCAGGAGCTCAACAAGCGCGGCGCGAAGGTCGCGGTCTGGGGCCGCACCGTCAACAACGAGCGCATCGCCAAAACGCTGGGCGAACAGGCGCTCACCGACGCCAACCTCCGCTTTTATTCGGTGGACATTACCAATAAGGAGCGCATGAACGAGGTGCTCGACGATATGGAGGCCGCGTGGGGCGCCGCGCCCGACGTGCTGGTGAACAACGCCGGCATCGACACGCAGCCCTCCGCGCCGCCAGAGGTTTCCGGCCCGTTTGAGAACTTCCCCGAAGAGGTTTTCCGCGAGGTCGTGAACGTCAACCTTGTCGGTACCTTCCTCGCTTGCCAGGCGGTGGGCGCGCGTATGGTCAAGTCCGGCAAGGGCGGCTCCATCATCAATGTCGGTTCGATCTACGGTATGGTTTCCCCCATTCAGGACATTTACGCCTACAAGAAGGAGCGCACCGGTATTCCGTTTATCAAGCCCGTTGCCTACTCTGCAGCCAAGTCCGGCATCTACAACCTGACCCGCTACCTTGCGACTTACTGGGGCAAGGAGGGCATCCGCGTCAATACGCTCACGCCCGCGGGTGTCTGGCGCGACACGCAGGATGAGACGTTTATCGCAAACTTCACCGCCCGTATGCCGATGGGTCGTATGTCGCAGGAGAATGAATACAATGGCGCGCTGATCTTCCTCGCGTCGAAGGCATCGTCCTTCATGACCGGCTCCAACCTCATTATCGACGGAGGCTGGACGGCATGGTAAGCGTGAAGCCGGAGCAATTCCGGCGTATCTGGTCCGCGCTGATCACGCCGACGCATGAGGACGAGAGCGTTAACTACGATGCGCTGGAGCAGGTGGTCAAACGCCAGATTGAAGACGGCGCAGAGGGATTTTACTGCTGCGGTTCCTCGGGTGAGGGGCTTTTGCTGACGCTGGACGAGCGCAAGCAGGTGCTCGAACATGTGCTCAAGGCGGCGGACGGCCGTGTGCCGGTGATCTCCCATGTCGGGACAATCCGCACGCGCGATGTGATCGACCTTGCGCGGCACGCCATGTCGGCGGGCGCGCTGGCGGTCTCGATGATCCCGCCGTACTACTACAAGTTCTCCATGGACGAGATCACGGGCTACTATGAAGATGTGATCCGCGCGCTGCCGGACGTGCCCGCCATTGTCTACAATATTCCGCAGTTCACGGGCATCGAGTTCAGCAAGAGCAATGCGTCCCGCCTGCTGTCGAACGAGAACATCGTCGGTATCAAGCACACTTCCACGAACCTGTACAGTCTGGAGCGGATGGGTGACGCCTTCCCGGGCAAGGCGCTCATCAACGGCTTTGACGAGCAGTTTCTCGGCGCGCTCGCGATGGGTTCCGTTGCCACGATCGGCACGACGGTCAACCTGTTTGCGCCGCTGTTCCACAAGGTGCGCGACGCCTATGAGAGCGGCAACATGGCCGAGGCGCTGCGCTGGCAGCACGAGATCAACCTGCGCGTGGAAAAAACGGTCAGCATCGGTATTTTCAACGCCATGAAGTATGGCTGGACACTGCGCGGTATCGACTGCGGTTTCTGCCGCGCGCCGTTCCGGCCGCTGAACGAAGACGCCCGCGCGGTCATGCGCGAGCTGGTGGCGCGATAAGGAGAGACGGTTATGATTTACGGTACTTTGGAGCATTTGGAGCGGTACGCGCAGTTGGACCCCAACCTCATAAAGGGTCTGCGCTTTTTGCGGGACACGGATTTCACAAACATTGGCGCGGGCGATCTGGAAATCGACGGGAAAACTGTCTACGCCTTCGTGCAGGAGTATGACACGAAGGAGACAAACGACAGGCCGGAGGCGCACCGCCGTTATGCTGATATCCAGTACCTGATCGAGGGCGAGGAGTACATCGGCGTTGCTCCGCTGGAGACGATGGACGAGGAAGTTGAGGCGCATCCCGAGCGCGACATCTGGTTCTATCACGGTGCAACTGAGCCCGTTCGCATTGGCAAGGGGCGCTTTCTGGTGTTGTTCCCGGAGGACGCCCATGCCCCGTGTATCGCGGTCAACGGACCCGCGCCGGTGCGCAAATGCGTGGTCAAAGTGCTGGTGGACCCGGTGTAAACCATTGTTAAGAGCTTGACAAGATTGCACGATTGGTGCATGCGCAAGCGCAGCGGTTCTTCTATAGAGAACAGGGGACGGCAAAATGCCGCCCCCTGTTGTAATTCTAACGAAAATAGGGGCAGCCTCTTGCGAAAAAACGATGGATTGATATAATAAAAGCACAGAATTTGAAAGAGTGTTCTCTAATAGAGAACGGGAACGGTGCTGAGATGGAAGACAATACCCCCAAGGTAAAGTCCCTTGCCAAGGCGATGGAGGTGCTGGCCTGCTTCACCAAGGATAAGCCGGTTTGGGGCATCACGGAGATGGCGGAGCACTTCGGCGTGACCAAGTCGAACATCCACAACATCGTCTCCACCTTCTGCGCGATGGGATATTTGAAACGCCTGCCCGACGGGCGCTACACGCTGGGGCTGAAGATGCTGGAATATGCGTTTATCATCAACCAGAACCTCGGTTATCCCCGCGCGGTTTACGATATCCTGATGGAGACGTCCCAGCAGGTGGGCGAGATCGTCTACTTTGGCATTCCCTATGGGACGAAAGTGCTGTACCTTTACGTTGTCCATCCTACGGACAGGATGAATGTCCGCCCGTATCGGGATATTCTCGGCGAGACGGCTTATTTCTACTGCACCGGCATCGGCAAGGCGATGCTTGCCGCCATGCCGGAGGAAGAATGGCGCGAGCGCATCGGCAACGAGCGGCCCCAATACCAGCCGAACACGCTGACCGATGTGGACGAGATCTGCAAGGAGCTTCGGCTCACGCGCAGCCGTGGCTACGCCATCGACAATTCCGAGCGCGATCCCAATGTGCGCTGTGTCGGTGTGCCAGTGTTCAGCGCGGTCGGAAAGCTCGTCGCGGGTATCAGTGTGTCCGGACCGGCGGTGACGATGACGGACAGAAAGCTGCTGGAGTGTGCCGGCATTTTGCAAAACGCCGCGCTGAAGATGCGCAGCAGGATCTATTGAGATTTCAACGGTGTGAACCGGCGAAATATATTATTTTAACAGGAGGATTCCCCCATGAAGAAGCTCTTTGCCCTTGTACTGAGTGCCGTTATGGTACTGAGCCTGCTGACCGCCTGCGGCGGTGGCAGCACCACGACCACCGAAACACCCGCTGCGCCCGCGGCTACCACCGAGACGCCCAGCACGCCCGCTGCTCCTGCCGCTCCGGCTGACACCGCTTCCGGCGACGTGGGTGATCCCGTTACGCTGGTCTTCTCCATCGCTGCCGTCCCCACCGATGCGCACGGCATGGCGCAGAAGACCTTTAAGGAGACCCTTGAGTCCATCTCCGGCGGCAACATCACCGTCGAGTGCTATGACTCCGGTACGCTCTATGGCCAGGATACCGAGCACGACGCCCTCAAGAACGGCGACGTTGACATGATCTACTCCTCCGCTTCCTGGCTGACCGACGGTTCCCCGTGGATCTCCATGTTCACGGCCGGTTACATCTTCCAGAGCTATGATCACATGACCAAGGTCATGAACGGCGATATCGGCAAGAAGGTGTTCGCACGCGTTGCCGAAGAGCAGGGCATCCTCCCGCTGGGCTGCTATTACCTCGGCACCCGTCAGGTTTCCCTGAGCGCCGATAAGCAGATCAAGACCCCTGAGGACCTCAACGGCGTGAACCTGCGTATGCCCAACTCCGACGCGTGGGTCTTCCTCGGCAAGGCCATGGGCGCCAACCCCACCGCGATCGCGTTCAACGACCTGTATCTTGCGCTCCAGACCGGCACGGTCGACGGCCAGGACAACCCCCTGCCCACCGTCAAGAACGCCAAGTTCTATGAGGTTCAGAAGTCCATCTCCCTGACCAACCACCTTGTCGACTCCGTGTGGCCGACTATCAACGTCAACACCTGGAACAAGCTCACCGACCAGCAGAAGGCATGGGTGCTCGAGGCTGTCGAGGCCGGCCGCAAGACCTGCGACGAGCAGAACCTGAAGGTCGAGTCCGAGGTTCAGGATTTCCTCAAGGAGCAGGGCCTGACCATCTATGAGGCTGACGTTGCCGCGTTTGCCGATCACGTGCTCGACGCGTATCTGAATGACCCGATCTCCGACACCTGGGACAAGGATCTGCTTGCTGAGATCCAGAAGCAGGCGTAATCCCGGACCATACACGATCCGTGCAAACCCCAACGGGGGCTGGGAGCAGTCCCGGCCCCCGTTGCTTGTCCTTCGTTCAGATCCTGTTAATCGTGTTCGGGAAAGGAGAACAGATATGAAGAAAGCAGTCGGTTTTATCCGGGACTGCATCGAGAAGTATATACCGACCATTGCATTTGTTACGCTGTTCGTCATTTTTGTTTTTCAGGTCTTCATGCGCTATGTTGTCAGAGCGCCGCAGGCCTGGACGACAGAGGTCGAGCAGTCCTGCTTCCTCTGGCTCGTTATGCTGGGCGCGTGCTACGCGCAGCGGGAAAAGGCACATGTTACGTTCACACTGCTCTATGATAATCTCGGCGTTAAGGGCAAGGCGTTTACCGCCATGCTCGGCAATATCCTCATCACGTTTGCCACGCTTGTTTCGTTCCTGCCGTCGTTCCATTACATCATCGGCCTTGCTGAGCGCCAGCAGGTCACGACGCTTTTGAAGTGGCCCAAGACCATCGTTTATTTTCCCTATGTCGTTTTTCTGCTCTTTATCTGCCTCTATGCGCTCATAGAGATCTATGAGGAGATCCAGGTCCTCCGTGGAGACGCAAAGTACACGGAGAAAATGCTCAGAGAATCCAAGTCCGAGGCGGAGCAGGCGATCGAAGCCTCGCTTGCGCAGGAGCAGTTGGATCTCAACAACATTGATTACGGCGGAAAGGAGGACAAATAAGTGGCGCACCTTCCTCTGATTATCTTTTTGATCTGTTTTGTCCTGATGTTCCTGCTGCGTATGCCGATCCCTGCCGGCATGGTTGTGGCCTGCGTCATGTATTTCCTGACGGACGGCCTGGTCAAAGGCTACAGCTTTATCGGCATGGTACTGGGCAATGAAGGCCAGCTGCATCTGGTCGCACAGAAATCCATTGAAGCAATATTTACCAATACAACGATTATTGCCGTGCCGCTGTTTATCTTTGCGGCCAACGTGATGAACGCCGGCAAGATCACGGAATACGTTTTCGGCGTCTGCAAGGGTCTCGTCGGACGTTTCCCCGGTGGTCTTGCCCACGTCAATGTCCTCGCCTCCCTCGTCTTCTCCGGCATGACCGGCTCGGCTGTGGCAGATGCCTCCGGCCTTGGCAAGATGGAGATCGACGCCATGCGCGCCGAGGGCTATGACGACGGCTTTTCCTGCGGCATCACCGCGGCGAGCGCCACCATCGGTCCCATCTTCCCGCCGTCCATTCCCGCCGTGATTTACGCCATGCTCACCGGCGCCTCCGTTGGTGCGCTGTTTATGGCGGGCATGATGCCCGGCGTCATCCTTGCGATCGCGCTGTGCATCTATGTTGCGATCATTTCCAAAAAGCGCAAGTATCCGAAGTCCGATCCCCCGAAGTTCGGCGCCTATATGCGCTACCTCGCCAAGGCGATCTGGGCGATCCTTACCCCGGTCATCCTGCTCGTCGGCATTTACACCGGCATCATGACCCCGACCGAGGCGGGCGCCATTGCGGGCTTCTATTCCCTGCTCATCGCGATCCTTGCCTATCGTATCCTTGACTGGGCGGGACTCAAGCAGGTGCTGATCGACACCGTGCGCGGCACCGGTTCCGTCTCCATCATGATCGGTGCGGCGTCCGCCATCTCCTTCATTTTTGCGAAGGAGCAGATCGGCGTGCGTCTGGGCGCGTGGATCATGAGCTTTACCAGCAGCAAGGTCGTGTTCCTGCTGATGGTCAACGTGATCATTCTGATTCTCGGCATGTTTGTGGACACCTCCGTCATCCAGCTCGTGATGATCCCGATCCTTTGGCCGGTGGCCGAGGCGTTCGGCGTGAACATCATCCACTTCGGCCTGATCATCATCTTCAACATGATGCTCGGACTGTCCACGCCGCCGTTCGGCATGTGCCTGTTTATCACCTCCGGTATTTCGGGTACGCCGCTCAAGGATGTCATCAAGGAGATCTGGTGGCCGATCGTTGTTATGCTGATCGTGCTGCTGATCATCACGTTCATTCCGCAGTCCGTGCTGTTCCTGCCGCAGATGTTCCATATGATGTGACGCTGCCATGGCTGCGCGTCACACGGCGCTGCGCGTCGGCTGGGCTATCATCTATTAACTATAAGGAGAAAAACACAATGGCTTTTTCTATCGCACCCGGCGTATGGCCGGTGATGATCACCCCGTGGACGGACGACAACAAGCCCGACTTTAAGGCGATCGAAGGTCTTTGCAACTGGTATATCGAAAAGGGCTGCACCGGCATTTTCTCCGTCTGCCAGTCCAGCGAGATGGCATACCTGACGGAACAGGAGAAGCTCGACATCGCCCGCGCGGTTGCTGAGGCGGTGGACGGCCGCATTCAGGTGGTCGCATCCGGCCACACCGCTGACGACAAGGCGACGCAGTTCCGTGAGATCGAGAACATGATGAAGATCCCCGGCATCGGCGCGTATGTGCTGGTGTCCAACCGTCTCGACCAGAAGAACGAGGGCGAGGCCGTGTTTGAGGCGAACGCGCAGGAGATTTTCGACCGCTTCCCGGAGATCGACTTCGGCATCTATGAGTGCCCGATGCCCTGGAAGCGTCTGGTCAGTCTGGACTTCCTCAAGCACGCCGCAAAGGGCGGCCGCATGGTCTTCCTCAAGGATACCTGCTGCGATTATGAGCTGATCCGCGAGCGCCTCAAGGCGGTCGAGGGTTCCCCGCTCAAGATTTTCAACGCAAACGCCCAGTCCTGGTTTGACAGCTATTGCCACGGTTCCGCCGGTTACAACGGCGTGATGGCGAACTTCCATCCCGACCTGTATAAGTGGTGCTATGACCACAAGGACACCGACTATGAGAAGGCGCGCCTCGTGGCGGACTTCCTCACCACCGCGGCGATGATCGAAATGCGCATCTATCCGTGCAACGCGAAGTATCACCAGAACCTGGTGGACGTGCCGATGAACGTCTTCGCGCGCAGCGCGGATTGCTCCAAGCTCGACAAGAACGCCAAGGGCGAGGTCGAGAGCCTCATCAATCTGGAGAAATGGCTCCGCAATGAGCTGGGTCTCCCGCAGTAATTTAAAACAATGAGCGCCTCCGGGGCGGGTTTGTCCGCTCCGGGGGCGGCAGTGCTCAGGAGGATCACTATGCTGAAAAAACCGAATATTCTGGTGGTTGGCAGCTTTATGATGGATCTCATTGCTTCCACCAAACGTGCGCCGCAGTCCGGCGAGACGGTCATCGGGCTCAAGTTCCAGACCGCGCCGGGCGGCAAGGGAGCGAATCAGGCGGTGCAGTGCGCGCGCCTCGGCGCGCATGTCACGATGGTCGGTCAGGTCGGAGACGATTCCTTCGGAAAGATTATGACCGAGACCGCCGCTAAGGCGGGCGTGGATGTCAGCCACGTCACGGTGGATAAAAACGAGTCTTCCGGCGTGGGCCACATCGTGCTGGAGGTCACGGAGCACGGCGCGCAGAACCGCATTACGGTCTGCCCCGGCGCAAACTTTACGCTGACCGTGGACGACGTGGCGTGGCTCAAGGACGAGATCGGGAAGTTTGACCTCGTCATGATGCAGTTCGAATTGCCCATGCCGGTGATCGAGGCGGTTGCCCAGTGGGCGCACGACGCGGGCGTCATCGTCATGATAAACCCGGCGCCTGCCGCGCCGCTGTCGGACAAGCTGCTTGCCTGCGCGACCTATCTCTCCCCCAACGAGCATGAGGCGGCGGAGATCGCAAACCATCCGCTCAGCGTCGAGGGCGGCATTCATTTCGACGATGTCGAGGCGGTATCCAAGGCGTTTGCGGCGCGCGGCGTTGAGAACCTCATCATCACGATGGGCGAGAACGGCTCCATCGTTGCGGGCAAGGACGGCGTGCACCACACGCAGTGTGTCAAGATGCCGCATGTTGCCGACCCGACCGCTGCGGGAGATTCGTTTGTCGCGGCGTTTTGCACCGGCCTGACCGCAGGCCTGCCGCAGGGCGAGGCGCTTGCGTTCGCAAGCCACACGGCCGCCATCACAGTCTCTCGCATGGGCGCGATGCCCAGCTTGCCCACCGTTGACGAGGTGCAGGCGCTGCTGCGTGAGCGCGGTTATAAGGGCTTCGACGCCGCAGAACTGGACGCATTGAAATAAGGAGGACGGACACATGCTCAAAAACGAAAGCAAGCAGGCGGTTACAACATTTTTTGAAAACGTGGACCGCGAGTTCAACGCATTTCTCAAAGCGCGCAGCGCCGACGATTATGAGGCGGCGGCGCGGCTGATCCTGGATTCTGAGGCAAACGGCGGACGTATTCATGTCACCGGCATCGGCAAGTGCAGCCATGTGGCGACCTATGTCGCGTCGCTGCTCTCCTCGACTGGCAACCCCGCCTACTATCTGCACGGCACCGAGGCGGTGCACGGCTCCTGCGGCCAGCTTGCTGCGGGCGACGTGGTGATCGCCATTTCCAACTCAGGAGAGACCGGCGAGCTCAAGGCAACCGTGCTCGCCGTCAAGAACAACGGCTGCAAGGTGATCGGCGTGTCCGGCAATCCGGACAGCTGGCTGGCACACGAGAGCGACGCGTTCCTGATTGCCGGCGTGAACGCCGAGGGCGGCCCGCTCAACCGTGCGCCGCGCAACTCCGTGCTTGCGGAGCTGCTGACGCTGCAGGCGCTTTCCGTTGCCCTGCAGGTCGAAAAGGACTGGGACCCCATCAAGTATGTGCGCTGCCATCCCGGCGGCAAGCTGGGCGCGCTGCGCGAGAACGAAAAGTGAGGAGGCACTTATCATGCTCAAAGGTAAATTGATCCATCCCGACATTATGGCGGCGCTTGCGCTGTGCGGACACGGCGACAAGGTGCTCATCGCGGACGGCAACTATCCGCTTGACGCCAAGAGCGGCAACGCGGAGAAAGTCTATCTTGGCCTGACGCCCGGTCTACCCACCGTTACCGATGTGCTTGCGGCGGTACAGAGCGCGGTCGAGATCGAAAAGGCGGAGGTCATGGAGCCGGGCGACGGTTCGACGCCGGAGATTTTCGGCGAATTCAAGCAGATGCTCGGCGGTATGGAGCTTGGCAAGATCGGCCGGTTTGATTTCTACGACGAGTGCTGCAAGGACTGTGTGCGCCTTGCAATCTCCACGGGAGAAAAGCGCACCTTTGCGAACATCCTCATCACGATCGGCGTTGCCTGAGCGAACGCAAAAGGATAAAGAAAAGGGCGCGTTGCAGAATGAAAATCTGCAACGCGCCCTTTTTGCACTCAGTTGATCTTGCGCGTGCTCATGCTGATGGAGGGATCGGTTATGGCACCGGCGCCTTTGATATAAGTGTACGCCTTGTCCGCCGCGTGGTCGCGGTTGCTCTGCAGTTCCTCCTTGGTCATGCCGAGACAGAGCCAGATCCTTGCGTTGGCCTTGCCGGAAACCGACGTGATCAGGTAGTTTTCCGCCGAGGTGTCGGAAACGTTGTATCCGGCGGCGGTAAACAGCGAATCCGCCAGCACCTGATTGCGTTTTTCACCGCCGGCCGCAATTTCGCCGGTATTTTCAATCGTGCTTTCCGCGATCGTGATGTATAGGATGTCTCTCCCGCCGGATTTGATGGTCTGTACCAGCGGCTGGTTGCTCCCGCCCGTTTTGGAGTTGCCCTGAAAGGCTTCGCGCAGCTCGCCCGAGCCATCATAGAACAGATCGTACAGCTGGCCGTAGGTCATGCCCTGCGCCACGTTTTGCAGGCTGTCGAGCAGAAGCTTGTCGCGCGCCACCTTCTCCGCATGGGATAGCTCCTTGTACTCGGAGGACTCGGTCACCTTCATCCCCGCATAGGTGTCATTGCCCCAGTGCAGATTCACCGAGCCGTCCGTTTCCATCGTCAGCACCAGCGCCAGGCCAATGCCGTTGTTCGGAATGCCGGAGGCGGTTCCGACGCCTGTCCACCAGGTGCTCACGTCTGTCTTCGCCTTGCCATAGCCTGTGATTTTTGTGACGGAGTTTTTGGGGACGAAGGTTTGCGCGGCGGCGTTGTAGAAGTATTCCTTTCCGCTCTCGACGTTGCCGCTGAGCTGTTCCGAGACAAACTGGGCGTAGGCGTTGCGCATCGTTGCCTGATCGACGGCGATGTTCGCCCGCTCCCGCTGCGCACCGAAAACGGGCACGGCAATTGCCACCAGCACGCCGATGATCGCAACGACGATCAGCAGCTCAGCCAGCGTAAAGCCGTTATTTCGTTTTGATGCGCCCATGCTCCTCACCTGCCTGACCATCGTTCATTCTCTTACCATATCATAGCAAACCGAGCGGAAAAACGCAATGTTCCCTTTACAGGAGAATCGTATCAGTCTTCGCGGATCAGCGTTTCCAGCGTTTTGAACAGACGCTCGGGTTCGACGGGCTTGCTCAGGTGTGCGTTCATGCCGGATTGCAGCGAGCGTTGAACGTCCTCATCAAAGGCATTTGCGGTCATGGCGATGATGGGCACCGTTTTCGCGTCGGGACGGTCGAGCGCGCGGATGGCCTCCGTTGCCTCAAGACCCGTCATGACCGGCATGCGTACGTCCATCAAAACAGCGTCGTAGGTAAACGGAGCGCTCCGTGTGAACATGTCCACGGCGACCTGCCCGTTCTCTGCGTGATCCACCGTCATGCCGCGCATATCCAGCAGCTCAGCCATGATCTCCGCGTTGATCTCCATGTCTTCCGCCAAGAGGATGTGCTTGCCGTTGAGATCTGCTTTCTGCACCGCGTCCGCATTGCCAGCCTTGTTCTGGATCGCCCGCTTGAATTCCTGCAACACGCCGGAGGCAAACAGCGGTTTCGACATGAAGCTGTCGACGCCGGCATCCAGCGCCTCCTCGATGATGTCGTCCCAGCTGTAGGCGGTGAGAATGATGATGGCGGAACGGTTGTCGTACTGCTCCCGAATCTCCCGCGTAACCTGCACGCCGTCCTGATCCGGCATTTTCAGGTCGACAAGAATCAGATTGTAGGATTGCTGCCGCGCCTGTGCAAGTTTCAACAGCTCATACGCCTCATGCCCGCTGTTGCAGGCGTCCGATATGATACCGACCTCGTCGAGTACCAGCTGTGCGTGCTCACATGCAACGGGGTCGTCGTCGATGATGAGAACGCGCATGTCTTGCGGACGGAGCGTGCCGCTGCTTTCCTCATGCCCCGTCTTGTCGGAGGTCTTCAGCGTTACGGTGACGGCAAAGGTGGAACCGACGCCCTTTTCACTGTCCACTTCGATCTTGCCGTTCATCATGTCCACGATATTCTTCGTGATTGCCATGCCGAGACCGGTGCTGCCGTATTTGTTTGCCTTGTTTTCGTACTCCTGTGAGAATGCCTCAAAGATCCGGGGCAGATAGCCTTTGTCCATGCCGATGCCGGTATCCTTCATCGTAAAGCGCATGGTGGCGTTGCCCTCAAACTGTGCCATCGGTTCGACCAGGAAGGATACCTTGCCGCCCGCGGGGGTGAATTTCACGGCATTGCCGAGGATGTTGAGGATGACCTGCTTGAGCTTCATGTTGTCGCCGATGTAGTAATCGTCTACATGGCCCAAAAGCTGGCACTCATATTGCAGTCCCTTCTCCTGACACTGGCCGTGGATCATGGTGTTGATCTGCTCCAGCATTTCGCGGAAGGAGAATTCCTCGTTGCGGATGTTCATGCGCCCGCTTTCGATGCGGCTCATGTCGAGAATATCGTTGATAAGGCTGAGCAGATGCTTGGCACTCCCGCCGATTTTCTCCAGATATCCCCTGGTGCGTTCCGGAAGCTCCGGGTCCTTCAGTGCGATGCTGTTCAGACCGATGATGGCGTTCATCGGCGTGCGGATCTCATGGCTCACGGAACTGAGGAAAGATGTTTTTGCCGCGTTGGCGGCTTCCGCCTGATCCAGCGCGTCGGAGAGGGCGCGCCGCTTTGCCATGGCGTTTCTGGTCTCCTCGTCCACGTCCGAGAAGCCCACCGCAACCGCATGGACGGTGTGATCCGTCCGGCCTTCGATCTCGCGCACGCCGGCGATGCGGAGCATTTCGTAATGCTCCTTGCCGTCCCGGATCGCCAGAAAGCGGTGAGCGATCATTTTCTGATCGGCAAGCCCGGATCGGATACTCTCGGGGGTGATAAATTGCAGCAAGGCGGGGCGGTCCGACGCGGCGACGTATTTGTCGGCGTATGCCCGCAGCTTTTCCTCATAATAGAAATGGTCCCCCGTGCGTATGCCGCCGGACGCCTGCCTGTCCGCCCGATAGCAGATAGCCTCCCCCGTATCCAGATCCAGATAGTAAACGCTGCGGTAATCCGAAGCCAGTGCGTTGATCATTTCATCCGAACGCTGGCGCTGGCGCTCCTCCGCGAGCAGCTGATCCTGCAATGCCAGGCGCTCCTCCATCTCCTGCTGAACCACGCGGTTTTCCGCTTCGGTGGTTTCCTTTTCCAGAATCAGGCGGCTGTTGCGCCGGTTCTGACGGATGATCACCGCAAAAACAATAAGCATGATAGCTGCGGTGAGAAGCGTCTGGATCAGGTTGCGCCGGATAATACCCGACGAGATCGTGTTGATCTGCTCACTGATGATGCTGTCCCGGATCAGATAAGTCAGCATCCAGTTGGTGCCCTTCACGGGCGTGTAGTACATGTTTTCCGAAGTGCCCTGATAGACGAAGGCGATCTCGCCGTTGCGGCCTGCGCGGAAATCCTCCTCGATCTGCGCAAGGGATGAGCCGCTCTTAAACGTGGCGCTGCGCAAAGAGGTCAGAAGGCTGTTGTCCGCGGACTGGCCGCCGAGCACGATGTTCGTGAGCGAGGTGCCGTCCTCATAATAGAGATTGCAGAAGGTCTTGGAGTTGTCGCCGGCCTGAAGGGACAAACCGTCCAGCATGCGGCGAATGTCGATCTCCATAAAGCAGGCAACCAGCGTTTCTCCCCGGAAGGGAATGCGGTCGACCGGAATGGCGATGATGACCTTCTTGTTCGGGCTGTGCAGATCCTTGATGGATATTTCCGGCCCGCTGATTGTACGGTAGTCAAAGGCGTATTCGCCGATATTTGTCTGTGTGCCCAGAGAGGTGTAGATCAGTCCCTTTTCGTCGACAAAGGCAAACTTTTCCAGCACGTAAAGTTTTTTCATGCGTGCCTGAAACGCTTGCAGATGCTCCATGTCGGAAAGAACGCTCTGATCCATCAGGCTGATCGCGGTGTTCATGCTGGTGATGCAGTTTTTCAGATTGGATGCGACGACCTGCTCACGGCGTCCGGAAAGCTCCTGCAAATAGAAATCACTGATCAGGCGCACCGCGTCATCCGTGCTTTTGCGCGCACTGCTGCCTGCCAGTGCGGTGCTGAAGACCAGAATAACGGCAATGATGATGCCGCCAGCCACCGTGAGCCTGACTGTGTTGTTCTTTATCATCCATTTCGGCGTTTTCATAGGCGTACCGTCCTTATTCAACTTTTGCAGCAACCTGCATGTGTGATGATTGCGTCAGATATTGGAAAATATGGCGGTATGGGTGTCTATACATTAAAATAATAAAATTGATCGGGCGGAATTTCAATAGCAAAACCTGATTTAGACGTGGAGAATGTCGGGAAAAGCGGCTCAGATACACAAATCGTTGTGAAGGAGCGACAATTCCGGATGAGCGGCGGAAATACATTTTGACATCCTTGCCAATTGACTTTGACGCATTAAAGCGTTATGATGCAGAAAACAGGAAAGGAGCATGGCAATGAGTCCGCTGGCAAACGACAAGGCTTTCAGCTTTACATACGGCTATGGATATAGCCGTCACTTTGTCATGCCCGATTTGGAAATGTGAGCCGTTGACCCCGCGGAAGGCAGGATTACGGTCTCGTCCAGTTCGGGCGGGACCGTGCTTTTTTTCATATTCTTTTCCCGGAGGACCCGCCGGGAGGATAATAAAAGCATCATCAACGATCAAAACGACCAAAAGGAGATCTGAATTATGAAGAAGTTAGTCTCTTTTGTGCTGGCACTGATCATGTGCCTTGGCCTCGCCGCCTGCGGCGGCAACACCGCATCCACGCCTTCCGCCGCCTCCGGCAGCGATGCTTCCGGCGCCGCGCAGACCACGCCCGCCGCACCGGCCGCGCAGCCGTCTGCGGCGCCTGCCTCCGGTGCAACCTACACCGTCGGTATTTGCCAGCTGATCCAGCACGACGCGCTTGACGCCGCGACGCGCGGTTTCCGCGATGCGCTGACGGAGGCGCTCGGCGACGCTGTCACCTTTGACGAGCAGAACGCGCAGGGCGACTCCGCGACCTGCTCCACCATTGTCGGCGGTTTCGTTGCCAACAACTGTGACCTCATCATGGCGAACGCCACGCCCGCACTGCAGGCTGCGGTTTCCGCCACGAACACCATCCCCGTGCTCGGCACCTCCGTTACCGATTACGGCAGCGCGCTGGATATGGAGCTTGGCGCCGACGGCACCACCGGCATCAACGTTTCCGGCTCCTCCGACTATGTGCCCGGTCAGCTCTATGTTGACCTGGTGCTGGAGCTGGTGCCCGACGCGAAGAAGGTTTCCATCCTTTACTGCTCCGCCGAGGCGAACTCCGTCATGCAGAGTGATGAGTTCATTGCCGCGATGGAAGCGACCGCTTCCGATGTCGTGTGCTCGGTTTTCACTTTCGCCGATTCCAACGATATCCAGTCCGTTACAAACGCCGCCATCGCGGATTGTGACGCCCTTTACATTCCCACCGACAACACTGCGGCGTCCAACATCACCATCGTCCAGAACGTCTGCGTCCCGGCCGGTATCCCCATCATCTGCGGCGAAGAGGGTATGTGCGCGGGCGGCGGCCTTGCCACCGTTTCCATCAGCTACTACGACATCGGCCGCGTCTGCGGCGAGCAGGCTGTGCAGATCCTGCGTGACGGCGCGGATGTTTCGACCATGCCCGTGGCCTTTGCCAGCAACCCGGTGAAAAAGTACAACGCGAACTATGCTGCTGCCATCGGCTTTACCATGCCGGAGGGCTATGAGCCGATTCAGTAACTTCAAAAAAGTGTAAGCGCTTTTTTGAAACGGAGGTTCCCATGTTGACTTACTTTGCATCCCTCAATCCCGCGGCGCTGCTGCGCGCTTGCCCCGGCGGCATTGCACAGGGGCTTATCTGGGGCGTGATGGCGCTGGGCGTCTACTGCACGTTCCGCATTCTGGATCTCGCCGATCTGAGCGTGGACGGTTCATTTGCAACCGGCGGCGCGGTGAGCATCATGCTGATCCTGCACGGCTGGAATCCGGAGCTTACGCTGCTGGTTGCGCTGGTCTCCGGCCTGATCGCCGGATGGGTGACGGGCATTCTGCACACCAAACTCGGCATCCCTGCCATCCTTGCCGGTATCCTGACGCAAATATCGTTGTACTCCGTCAACCTCAATATCATGGGCAAGGCGAATCAGGCGATCAACGTCAATCAGACAGCGCTGCGCATTACTTCGAATGCCATGCTCCTGTGGCGAACCATTGGCATCATGGCTGTGTTCTGTGTGCTGTTGCCGCTCGTGCTCTACTGGTACTTCGGCACCGAGATCGGCTGTGCGTTCCGTGCCACGGGCAACAACGCTGCGATGAGCCGCGCGCTCGGCATCAACACCGACCGTATGAAGATCCTCGGGTTGGCGTATTCCAACGCGCTGGTCGCCCTCTCCGGCGGGATGCTTGCGCAGTATCAGGGCTTTGCCGACGTCAATATGGGCCGCGGTGCCATCGTCATCGGCCTGGCTGCCGTTATCATCGGCGAGGTGCTGGGCGAATTGGTGGGCGGCAAGCATCTGAACTTCTATCTGCGACTGCTGTTCACGGTCATCGGCGGCATTGTTTACTACCTTGTGTATGTGTTCGTGCTGTGGCTTAAGTTCCCCGCGAACGATATGAAGCTGCTCACTGCCATTGTGGTTGCGGCATTTCTTGCCGTGCCGTATCTGCGACAGAAACGCAGAAATTCCTTCCATCATGCGGGTGCTTTGGCGAAAAAAGAAGGAGGCGAGGGCTGATGCTGCGCGTCGAACACATCTCCAAGACATTTAACCCCGGCACCATCAACGAGAAGAAGGCGCTCGACCGGTTAAGCCTGCACCTCGCACCCGGCGAGTTTGTCACGGTCATCGGCGGCAACGGCGCCGGCAAATCGACAATGCTCAATGCCATCGCCGGCACATGGCCGGTGGATGAGGGACGCATCACCATCGACGGAACCGACGTGACCGCCCTGCCCGATTATCAGCGCGCCCCCTTCATCGGCAGGGTGTTTCAGGATCCGATGCTCGGCACCGCGCCGGACATGTGGTTGGAAGAGAACCTCGCCCTTGCGTTGCGCAGAGGACAAAAGCGCGCGTTGCGCTGGGGCATTGCCAAGGATGAGCGGGAGATATACCGTGAGAAGCTCGCGACGCTGGGTCTTGGGTTGGAGGACCGACTGAGCGTTAAAGTCGGCCTGCTCTCCGGCGGACAGCGACAGGCCGTGACACTGCTGATGGCAACGCTGCGCAAGCCGAAGCTGCTGCTGCTCGACGAGCATACGGCGGCGCTCGATCCCGCTACGGCGGCAAAGGTGCTGGAACTGTCCGACAGACTTGTGACGGAAAACAACCTCACCGCCCTGATGATCACGCATAACATGAGCGACGCCATCAAACACGGCAACCGTCTCATTATGATGCACCAGGGCAAGATCATTCTCGACATTGCCGGAGAGGAGAAAAAGCACCTCACCAAGCGCGACTTGCTCGACCGCTTTGCCGCGCTCGCCGGCGTGCAGGAGGAGACGGACTCCGTGCTGCTCTCCTGAGGCGGGCGGCAAGCCCTCCGCCTGCGGCTAAAACCAACGATCCCGTACCCGGCGCCTGTATCACACAGGCGCCGGGCCTTTTTGCCCTGCATAGAATTTAGATAAATTTCTAAATTCCTCTTGACAGATGCTTTCTGCTGTGCTAGAAAGTATTTAGAAAAAATTCTAAATACCAAGGAGGCGGGAAACGGCATGGGATTCAGCGAAACCATGAAAGCGCTCGGCGACCCTGCGCGGCGCGAAATATTGAATATGCTCAAGAACGGGAGCATGACCGCCGGTGATATTGCCGCGCATTTCGACATGGCGGGAGCATCTGTTTCATATCACCTTTCGCAGCTGAAAAACGCGGGGCTTATTTTTGAAAAGCGTGAGAAAAACTATATTTATTACAGCCTGAATGCCTCTGTTTTGGAAGAGGTTCTGCTCTGGCTGCAGGAACTGAAGGGGGATCATAATCATGAAAGCTAAGAAAGAGCTGCTGCTCACCACATTTATCTGTCTGCTGCCCATTCTGGCGGGTGTTGCGCTGTATGATGCCCTGCCGGAAACCATTGCGACGCACTTCGGAGTGAATGGGGAGGAAAACGGCTGGTCCAGCCGCGCCTTTGCCGTGTTCGGAATACCCGGTATCATGGCGGGAGCTAACCTGCTGGTGCAGCTCGCGCTTTCCACCGATCCCAAAAAGAAGAACATGAGTCCGGTGCTGCGCACGATTTCCATTTGGGTCACCCCGCTGCTCTCCGTTTTGGTCAGCGCGGCCTTGCTGGGCCATGCACTGGGCTATGATATGCACATCGAGACCGCCGCTCCGCTGCTGACCGGCTTGCTGTTTCTTGTGATCGGCAACTATCTGCCCAAAACCAAGCAAAGCTACACAATGGGAATCCGGCTGCCCTGGACGCTTGCAAGCGAGGAAAACTGGAACCGGACACATCGTGTCGCGGGTTTTCTGTGGGTGCTCAGCGGTGTGGCGATCGTATGCTTTTCTCTGATGCACTGGTGGAGCACGGGCCTGTTTCTGACGTTGGTTGTCATCATGATTTTCGCGCCGTGCATTTACTCCTATCTCCTCTATCGCAAAGGGATCTGACGCATTGCACCGGCCCGAGAGCGGCCCGACCGCATATCTCCTATCTTTAATCAACCTATGGGAGTAAAATGAAATGAACATCTACCTGTTTGAACTGGATTCCGTACGTAATTCCGAACAGGAAATCGCGGCAGGACAAAACGCGTTGTTTCGTGAGATCGTCTTAAACGGAAACACCGTGATTTTAGCGTATAACCAGATTTCGGATTCCGCGGCGTTTTGGGCGGGACTGAAAGACGAAGCGACCTGCAAGGCCATTATGGAATTGTGCCGGCTGGGGCGGATCCAGGTATCTTTGTACGCTGGACAACGCACGGCGGCGCAATACGTATTGAAACACCTTGAAGGCTGTATGCATCAGTTTGCGGAATGGAAAAGCGGAAAGCATTCGACAAATCAGACCTTCTATTTCTCTTTGGCCCCGCTGGACGATTACGATGGAGCGGTACTGGAGGATGTTTACCACGCCATTCAATACAGCGATGTCCAATTGTTCAAAGAAAAGGCGCTGGCGAAGCCTGCGTATGCCGAAAAATATACTTTTTTGTACCGGTATGTTGAATTGATTCTTCTGCTCAGCCGGAGCGAGACGTCCAATCATCAACAAAAGAAGGACGATATGAGGAGCCTTATGGACTACTGGGAGCAGGTCGGGCGAATGCAGGCGGACGCACAGGAAGCAACCGAGACGGAGAAGGTTCTGGCACGCGGCATGGCCGTGCTGCAACGCGTATCCGCGGGGGTGAGCCGGAAAGAGCTGCAGCGGCGAAGCGTCTGGTATGATCTGTTGAATGCGGAACCTGATTCGGAAGAGACGAATGCGGCGGAGGCCATTATTGACCTGTGTTACAACTACGCCGTCGAAGACAGCGTTTCCGGTGTGGAAAAACGTTATGCGAGTGATGACCCGGATGATTTCCGCCGGCAGTTTTGCACGGACATGGAGCGCTATTGGGATGACGCTTTAAAAGGCAGACATATTTTTCACCGGCAGGATGACGCGCGAAAGAATGCCCAGACCGAAATCTCCGTGCCCGCACACCTGCCCGATTGGACAACGGCGCTCAATCTGGTGCGCAGGAATGTCAAATTTGCCCGGAAGCACAGCCAAAAGGCTGCACCGGATATACAGGGAAAGACCCGTGAGGAGCGAGTCATGCGTCAGCGGAAGAGCTGGCTGAAGCTCTCCGATCGCAGCATGCGCTATAACCTGCTGCTGGCGGGAATGTATGCGGCCGAGTTTGTGGTTATCAGCTATATCCTCAATGAAGTGCAGGAGTTTGTGACCGGATGGCTGGGGGCAGAGGTCGGAATTGCCGGAAAGCTGCTGCTGAATTTCCTTTCCATTGTCTTTTTTGGACTCATTTCTTCGGACTTGTTCTCCCGTTTCTCTCTGCCGGATATTCTGGAAACCGTCGGGCAGATCGTCGACGGCGTTTATGAAAACAAGATTCTTTTCGAGCTGAAAAAGGAAGACCGTGCACAAAATGGAGGGACTAACTGATGCGGTATCACGAAACACATGCATGGGTGCGCTATATGGAACTGCGCGAGCAGCGTCCGGCAGCCTTTCAACAGGGCATGCTGGAAATCATCACAGATCCCGACACAGTGGACGCCTATTGCGAAACGACCGGAAAACGACTTGGGGTGCTTTACGAAAGTCCCTATCATCTGCTGGTCGTCGATCTTGTCCGGCAGGTTGCCGAGGGGGACGCTGCCGGTTCCGGAAAACCCTTTTCCTATGAACGCATGCTGCCCGCGGTCGCAAGCGGTGCGGTGGTAGCGATTCCCGTTTATCAGGGTCGTTTTGTGCTGCTGCGGCAGTACCGTCATGCACTGCGGGAGTATATGTTGAGCTTTCCACGCGGTTTTGGTGAAGTCGGCATATCCGGGCGGGACAACCTTTGCAAAGAACTGCATGAGGAGATTGGCGCGCAAGAGGTCAAAAACATCAAACGGCTCGGTACGGTTGCGGCAGACAGCGGTATCCTCGGCACAAAGGCGGAGGTCTTTTGCTGCGAAGTGGACTGTTTGTGCAGCCGAAAGGGTTATGAGGGGATCGAATCGCTGGAACTTCTGAGTCAGAGCGAACTGTCCGACAAAATTCGCGCCGGCGCGATTTCGGACGGATTTACGCTTGCCGCGTTTGCCTTGTATATGGCAGATAACACCTGAAGAGCGGCGCCTTTGTAAGAGACCGTACACGGAATAAATAAAGCAGGGTCGGGAATCCGAAAGGGTTCCCGACCCTGCTTTTTGCACTGCGCATGATGCGCGGCAGAAGACGCTATGCACAGCGGTGAGCTGCTGTGTTTTTGCGTGGGTAAAAAAGCAGCGTGTCAGTTGTATGCAGGCACTGTGTCAATGTTGCCTAATCTGTGACCGACTGTGCCGGCAGAGCGGCAACCGGATATGTCACCAAATCTCCGGCGGCACATGCATCCACGCTGTGGCGGCGCAGGCGCTGGCGCTGCTGCCAGATCCATCATAATGGAATAATTCTCTGCAATATGCCAGAACAGTGCCTTTTCCTGCGGGCGAGGCACGCATCTGCGGAGTGATCCATGCGTGGCTCTTCGCGACGCAGCCGCTGTCCGACTATCCGCAAACCGAGAGCGTTCCGGAAGGCGGGGAACTGTTTGCGGAAAAATTGATCTCGGTCATGGAACTTGCCGATATCTCCAACCAAAGGCTTGCCAAGGAACTGCGTGTGGATTCGCCCGTAACCAGCAAGTACCGCAGCGGACTGCGCTCTCTGCATGCCGACAGTCCGCGCATCACCGAGATCAGCGCCGTGCTTGCGCCGCGTATTCTGGCGCTGGGACGCATTGAATCTCTCTCGCAGCTTATTGGCGTATCGGAGGAGGAGCTGGGCGATGAAAGCGTCTGCGCCCGATATCTGGAGACATGGCTGCGCGAGTTCAAAACAACGGACAACGCACTGCTTGAGAGCTTTCTCAATGAAATGGACAACTACTTGCCGGGCAGTGTGGCCATCCTTCCGCCGGAGGAGGCGGCCGGCGACGCTGCAAATGACACGAATACGGAGTATGTGGGAATTGGCGGGCTTCGCCGTGCGGTGCTGCGATTTCTGTATGCCGCGATCCGGGATAAAAAACCACGCCTGCTGCTTTACTCCGACCAGAATATGGGATGGATGGTCGGAGATTGCGATTATACCGTTCGCTGGATCTCGCTCATGGTCGCTTATGCGGCTTGCGGCGCAAGATCCAAATCATCCACAATGTCGAGCGCGGGGCGGAGGAATTGCTTGCCGCGATCCGCGCCTGGTTGCCGCTCTATGTCTCGGGAGGGGTCGAAAGCTGATACTGCACCAAGCGGAGCGGCGACCGGTTTTTCCATACGCTGTTTTTGGAGCCGGAGGGTGCCTGCATCTCGACAAGTTTTGTGACGGGCTGTGAGCAGGCGGCTTGCTATACCTAACGCTGGTCAATTTTGCGCTGCGGCTGGAGGAACAGTACGATATGGATCAACGCACGTTGAAGGAAACCCTGAAACGTTATACCTGATAAAAAGGGAGGGAGCAGCCATGGCAGTCAACAGATCACCAAGCAGCGGCAGCAAGTCCGGCAGCAGCCGTTCGGGCGGCGGCAGCAGCCTGACAAACACATTTGAGAGTATTTTCCACAGCGTGGCGGAATCGACCGACGGGAGCGAGGACATTGCCGGGCGGTTCTCGGATGCGCTGCAGGGCCTGGGCGGGAACTTCTTCTCCGCCGGTGAGAACGGCGGGCGGGATACCAGTTCATCCAGCGCACGTTCCGCGGCCGCACGACCCCCGTCGCCGATTGGCGGGAAGCGGCGAATACCAACGCGAACGGCTTCGGCGCCGTCGTGTTCCTGGCTGGCGAGATCAACCGGGACACGAACACCGTCTCGTCCAGCTGTGCGCACAGCGTGCGCACGGTCTCCAGCGGTATGAAACCGGGTGGCCTTGTGCTGGACAACACCGACATCGTGGTTGACGTCGGCGAAAATGGCGCGACCATCGTTATGGGCCAGGGCAACGGCGTTTCGATGAACCGCGATGACATCGCGAACAGCCTGCCCGAGGGTGATTCTTCCGTCGGCGACCACCACATCTACTACAGCAACAAGAGCGCTGGCGGCGGTACGCTGGACGTGGATATGAACGCCAGCTCGTCCAATCTGAGCACTTCCCCGGTTGAGAACATTTACTTCCCCGCGCCCGAAGACGGACATTACAAGGTCTACATCCGCAACTTCCGCGACCGCACCGACGGCCAGGCGTCGCATTATCTGGTGCGTGTCATCGTAAACGGACAAGAACGACTGTTTGAGGGTGACATCGACACCACGGGTACGGAGATCGTCATTTTTGAGTTCGACTATGTCGGCCCCGAGACCCCGCCCGAGCCCCAGCCGCTGGCCAACGAGACGCTGACCGACTGGCTCAATCAGGCGGGTGCGGGACAGGGCGACATCACGGTGTCCTGCGCGTGGGACAGCGCGGATGACCTCGACCTGCACGTCTTTACGCCGAACGGCGGTGAGATCTACTGGGATAACACCGAGGCGGACGGCGGTATTCTCGATATCGATGCCAACCGTTCTTCGGATTCGGTCAGCTCTTCTCCCGTGGAGAACATCTATTTTGCCGATCCCGTTTCCGGCGAGTACTGGGTCTACATCTATAATTGTGAGGATCGTTCCTCCGGCAGCACAAACTACATCGTCCGACTCAGTGTGGGCGGCCGTTCGGAGACCTTCAGCGGTACCATTGATGGAGAGGACTCCACCATCGAGATTACCGGATTCCGGTATTAAACGTGATCAGAGGGGGGAGCGCCTGTGAGCGCTCCCCCGTGAAGGACGGGAAACTGTGATAGCATAAGGAGGACTCATGATGAAACCGACGGTAAAACGCGTTTTGCTTCTTGCATTGTGCCTGGTCATGGTTTGCGGCCTCTTTACCGACTGCAAGAAGGAAACGGAAGAGGTAAACACCGTACACGAAGTGCGGCAATACCTGCCCCTGCGCCTGCGGCAATACCTGCCCCTGCGCCTGCGGCGCAAAGGCGTAGCGCACTGCGGAAAAGAGGAAGGAGTACAGTTATGTTTTGTCCCAATTGCGGAAACCGGATTGACGACGGCGCGCAATTCTGCCCCGCTTGCGGTACGAAAACGGATACGGCCGGAGCGGCGCCGCAGCAGCCGCAATGGCAGCAACCGCCATACGGACAGCCCCAGTATCAGCAGCCTGCGTACCAATCGTCCTATCAGCAAACGCAGGGCAAAATGAAGATCCGTACAGCGTCACTGCTTTGCTACTGGTTTTCGTTCATCGGCTGGCTCATCAGCTATCTTGCCGCAGACAGTAAGGACCCCTATCTCCGTTTCCATCTCAACCAATCCCTGATCCTTTGAATCGCCGGGATTGTCACGGGAACGCTGAGTGGTATGCGGGGGCTCAGTTCCATCGGCAGTATCCTCGGCGTCGGCGTATTTGTGATCTGGGTTATCGCGTTCGTCGGCGCATGCAAAGGCGAGATGAAATACGCACCGCTGATGGATAAAATACCGCCGATCCTAAGATGAAAAAACAGAGCCGAAAGCGCCGCGTTGAGCGGCGCTTTCACCGTTTTTTGGGGAACGAACGCACAAATTACCATTGACATTTTTCAATATTTTGTATACTATATCGCACGTTGTGATACTGTGCTAATGCACCAAACTCTATCAAGGGAGGATTACCTTATGGCCAACCCGGACGTTCTGAAACACGTCGCGGAGATTGTTGACGGCTATGACTGCCGCCGCGAAGCTCTCATCGCGATCTTGCAGGACATTCAGAACGAATACAAGTACCTGAGTACCGAGGCACTGGAGCTGGTCGCGGACAAGCTCGGCATCGGCGTGGCAAAGGTCTACAGCGTTGCCACGTTCTACGAGAACTTTTCTCTGGAGGCCAAAGGCAAGTATATTGTCAAGGTCTGCTGCGGAACGGCCTGCCATGTGCGTAAATCGCAGCCGATCTACGACGGCCTGCGGGAGTATCTGGGGCTCAAGGGCAAGCAGAAGACCTCCGGCGACGGACTGTTTACGCTGGAGACTGTCGCATGTCTCGGCGCCTGCGGTCTCTCGCCGGTTATGACGGTGAATGACGAGGTCTATCCGAAAATGACGCCGGAGAGCGCAATCGCGCTTCTGGAATCGCTGCGTGAAAAGGAGGGGGAGAGCCGTGCCCAAGCGTAAACTGACCCGCGAACGCCTCGACGCGCTCCGCGCGGAGGCGAAGACCCTGCTCGCCGCCGATTCGCGTGAAGTGCTGATCTGTGCCGGAACCGGCTGCATTGCCGGCGGTTCTCTGAACATCTATGATCGTCTGAAGGCGCTGTGCGAGGAGCGCGGCCTTCATACCCGCGTATCCCTGCGCCGCGAAGAAAACGATGCGGATGCACTCCACTTCAAGAAAACGGGCTGCCACGGCTTCTGTGAAATGGGGCCCCTGCTCCAGATCGAGCCGGACGGCATCCTTTACACCCACGTCAAGGTGGAGGACTGCGAGGAAATTCTGGAGAAAACCATCATCGGCGGCAAAGTGGTGGAGCGCCTGCTCTATGAGCTCGACGGCGTCAAGTACCCCAAGGACGCCGAGATCCCCTTCTACCAGCGGCAGACGCGTGTTGTACTGGAAAACTGCGGTGCTACCGATGCGGAAGACCTGACGGAGTACATCGCGCGCGACGGCTATGCCGCTTTTGAAAAGGCGCTCTTTGAAATGGACAGCGAGGAGATCTGCCGGGAGATTCTGGACTCCGGCCTGCGCGGCCGCGGCGGCGCAGGCTTCCCTGCCGGACGCAAGTGGGACAGTGTCCGCAAGCAGCCGGAGGGCAAGAAGTACGTCGTGTGCAACGGCGACGAGGGCGACCCCGGCGCATTTATGGACCGTTCCATCATGGAGGGCAATCCCCACTCGATCATCGAGGGCATGCTGATCGCGGCGCTCGCTGCCGGCAGTGACGAGGGTTACATCTATGTGCGCGCCGAGTATCCGCTTGCGGTGGATCGCTTGCGCACTGCCATCGCGAAAGCGGAAGAACTGGGACTGCTGGGTGAAAAGATCATGGGCACCTCGTTCTCTTTCCGGCTGCACATCAACCGCGGCGCAGGCGCCTTCGTCTGCGGCGAGGGCAGTGCCCTGACCGCATCCATTGAGGGCAAACGCGGTATGCCGCGCGTTAAGCCGCCGCGCACGGTGGAGCACGGCCTGTGGAGCCGTCCTACGGTGCTCAACAATGTGGAAACCTACGCCAATGTTCCGCTTATCATCCGCAAGGGGGCGCAATGGTTCCGCTCCATCGGCACCGAAAAGAGCAGCGGCACCAAGGCGTTTGCGCTGACGGGCAACGTGGTCAATACCGGCTTGATTGAGGTCCCGATGGGGACGACGCTGCGCGAGATCATTTTTGATATCGGCGGCGGCATCAAGGACGGCAAGAAATTCAAGGCGGTGCAGATCGGCGGCCCGGCGGGCGGCTGCCTGACAGAAGAGCATCTCGATATGCCGCTTGACTTTGACTCGCTCAAGAGCGTTGGCGCGATCATCGGCTCCGGCGGCCTTGTTGTCATGGACGAGGACACCTGCATGGTGGAAACCGCGCGTTTCTTCATGAGCTTTACGCAAAACGAGTCCTGCGGCAAGTGTGTGCCCTGCCGCGAGGGAACGAAACGCATGCTGGAAATCCTCACGCGCATTGTGAACAACGAAGGTACGATGGCGGATCTGGACCTGCTGGAGAGTCTGTCCGACACCATCAGCGAAGCAGCGCTCTGCGGCCTTGGCCAGGCGGCGTGCAATCCGGTGAAGAGCACGCTCAAATATTTTCGTGACGAGTATCTTGCCCACGTTGTGGACAAGCATTGCCCGCACTGCAACGGCAAAAAGAAGGGGCTTGTCATCGACCCCGAGAAGTGCAAGGGCTGCGGCAAGTGCCGCAAGAACTGCCCGATGGAGGCAATCTCCGGCGAGGTTCGTAAGCCCCATACCATCGACATCGACAAATGCATCCGATGCGGCGCCTGCGAAAGCAATTGCCCGTTCGGCGCGATCAGTGAGGAGGCGTAAGGGCTATGGCAAAAGGAATCATGATCGTCGACGGCCAGCGCGTCGCCTTCGACGGAGAGAAAAATGTTCTGTCCGTGGTGCGCAAAGCGGGCATTGAGATGCCGACCTTCTGCTACCACTCCGATCTGTCCACCTATGGTGCATGTCGTATGTGTATCGTGGAGGACGAGCGTGGCAAAATCGACGCCGCTTGCTCCATGGAGCCCCGGGATGGGCTGGTTATCAAAACCAACAGCATGCGCCTGCTCAAGCATCGCCGCACCATTCTGGAGCTGATGCTGGCCTCCCACGACTGTGACTGTACCGTATGTCCCAAGAGCGGCAAATGCCGCTTGCAGGAACTGGCGCAGCAGTTCGGTGTGCGCCGCGTCCGGTTCAAAGATACCCGCGACCGCTATGAGATCGACGATAGCAGCAAGGCAGTGTGGCGCGATCCCAACAAGTGCATCCTCTGCGGCGACTGTGTGCGCGTCTGCGAGGAGATTCAGGGTATGAACATCCTTGAATTCGTGGGCCGCGGTGCGCGGATGCAGGTTGCTCCCGCGTTCGAGCGTAAGCTCAGCGAGACGAAGTGCGTTGGCTGCGGCCAGTGCGCCGCCGTGTGCACAACAGGCGCGATCCTCGTCAACAACCAGATCGGCAAGGCGTGGGATGCGCTCCACGATCCCAGCAAGCGCGTCGTCGTCCAGATCGCGCCGGCTGTGCGCGTTGCCGTGGGCGAGGCGTTTGGCATCCCTGCGGGCGAAAACTCGCTGGACAAGTTTGTCACCGCCCTCAAGCTCATTGGCGTGGACGAGGTGTATGATACGATTTTCGGCGCGGATCTTACCACTGTGTCTGAGGCGGAGGAGTTCAAACAGCGCCTTTCCGCGGGCGGCCCGTTCCCGATGTTTACCTCATGCTGCCCCGCATGGGTCAAGTTCCTGGAGTTTGAAAATCCGAAGTATCTGAAAAACATTTCCACCTGCAAGTCCCCGATGGAAATGTTTGCCGCGGTGCTGCGCGACCGTTACGCCGCCAAGGATGCGGCAGACGGACGCACAACTTATCACATCGCCATCATGCCCTGCACGGCGAAAAAGGCGGAGGCGGCGCGCCCTGAGTTCCAGCACGACGGCAAACCGGACGTCGATCTTGTGCTCACGACCCGCGAGATCATTGACATGCTGCGCGAGACCGGCATCAAGCTCTCCGAGCTGGAGCTGGAGTCTCCGGACCTGCCCTTCGGCCTGGGCTCCGGTGCGGCGATGATCTATGGCGCGACCGGCGGCGTTGCCGAGGCGGTGGTGCGTCATTGCGTTCCCGACAAGAGCAAAAACGCCCTGCGTGAGATTGAGTTCATGGGCCTGCGCGGCGAGGGTGCCATCAAAGAGGCATCGCTGCATCTGGGTGATCAGGAGATCCGTCTCGCCGTGGTCAACGGGCTTGCCAATGCGCGCAAGCTCCTCAAGGACATCGACGAGGGCAAGGCGTTTTATCATCTGGTTGAGGTCATGACCTGCCAGGGCGGCTGCGTCGGCGGCGGCGGACAGCCCCAGAGCTTCCGTGCCATCAAGAACGAGCGCCGCGACGGACTGGCTGCGGCCGACCACTCCGCAACGTTCAAACGCGCGGAGCGCAATCCGCTGGTGATCGACATGCTGCGCGAGATGGGCGAGGAAAAGGCACACGAGCTGCTGCACGTGAGCTACATCCACAAATAAGCGCTTTCCTTGGCGGTGCGCAACCGCATTGCATAAAGCAAAAGGACGGGGCAACTGCCCAATGCCGTTAAGTTAATCAAAGCATGTGCGGAAAGGGTAATGCGCTGCCGTGCATCAGTTTCGCCGCTGCGGCAAGCCGCTTGACGCAGCGATGGAAGAACGCAAACGGCAAAGCGGCAAAACAACGCTGTAACCGCAAAAGGAGCGTCCGCCGATCGGCGGACGCTCCTTTTATTGTTACAGGCGGATTCGGTAAAAATGGGTAAATCTTTGGTAAATTCTTCGTACCCATTGCCCGCAATCCCGATAAATACGCCGTGTCTTTAATCCAGCGGCTTCATCGTCGGGAAGAGGATCACATCGCGGATGGAATCGGTGCCGCAGAGCATCATCGAGCAGCGGTCGATGCCGAAGCCGAGGCCGCCCGTCGGGGGCATGCCGTACTCCAGCGCGAGGACGAAGTCCTCATCCATCATATCTGCCTCTTCATCGCCGTTGGCGCGCTTGATCGCCTGCGCGCGGAAACGCTCATACTGGTCGATGGGGTCGTTCAGCTCGCTAAAGGCGTTGCCCATCTCACAGCCGCAGATGAAAAGTTCATAGCGCTCGGTCAGGAAATGGTCGGAGGGAGAGCGCTTTGCCAGCGGCGAGACCTCCACCGGGTACATCGTGATAAATGTCGGCTGGACGAGCTTTTCTTCGACCTTCTGATCGAAGGTTTCATAGAGCGCATTGCCCCAGGTCTTGTCTACGCCGTCCATATCCACGCCCGCGCTCTTTGCCAGCGCGACGCCCTTCTCCGCGTCGCCCTCGCACGCCATGAAGTCGACGCCGACGTACTCCTTGACCGCGTCTGCCATCGTCAGGCGGCGGAAACCGGGGGTCAGATCGACCTCGTTGCCGAGCCACGTCACCTTGTAGCCGCCGTGGATCTCTTTCGCAGCGCCGGAGAGAATGTTCTCAAGAATGTCCATCATGCCGTCGAGGTTGGTGTACGCCTGATACAGCTCGCAGGTGGTGAACTCGGGGTTGTGCTTGGTGTCCATACCTTCGTTGCGGAAGATGCGGCCCACCTCATACACGCGCTCCATACCGCCGACGATCAGACGCTTGAGGTGCAATTCGGTCGCAATGCGCATATACATGTCGATGTCCAGCGCATTGTGGTGCGTGATGAACGGACGCGCGTTTGCGCCACCCGCAATGGGGCTGAGCACCGGGGTCTCAACCTCCATAAAGCCGAGACCGTCCAGATAGCGGCGCAGGTACGAAACAAACTTGCTGCGGATTTCGAAGTTGCGCTTGCTCTCCGGGTTGACGATCAGGTCGACGTAGCGCTGACGGTAGCGGATCTCCTTGTCCTGCAGACCGTGGAACTTCTCAGGCAGGGGCTGCAGGGACTTGGAGAGCAGTGTGACCTCCTTGCAGCGCACGCTCATTTCGCCGCGCTGGGTACGGAACACTTCACCCTTGACACCGACAATATCACCGATGTCGTACTTCTTAAACTCGTTGTAGTTGGTCTCGTCCATCTCGTCCTTGCGGGCATAGAGCTGGATGCGTCCGGTCTTATCCTGCATATCGCAGAAACTGACCTTGCCCATGCCGCGCTTGGACATCAAACGGCCCGCAACGGACACCGCCTGCCCCTCCAACGCGTCAAAGTTGTCCTTGATTTCCTGCGTATGGTGGGTGACGTCAAATTTGGTTACGGTGAAGGGGTCGTGCCCAGCATCCTGCAGCGCCTTGAGCTTTTCGCGGCGCACCTTCAAAATCTCGGAAATATCCTGTTCCTGCGGAACGTTGTTCTTCTCTTCTGCCATCGGTATCCCCTCTTTATCTCTCGATCTTGACCACGCGGTAGTGGACCTCACCCACGGGTGCTTCGACAGCGATATCGTCACCTTCTTTTGCACCCATGAGGGCGTGACCGAAGGGGGAATCCTCGCTGATGGCGCGGTTCATGGGGTCGGCTTCCTGCGAACCGACGACTTTGTACTCCGGCAGAGTCTTGCCGACCTTGCCGTCCTTGAGTTCGGCAACGACGACGCGGCAACCGATGGTGACGGAATTGCCGTGATCTTCGCTCTCGGAAATGACGACGGCGTGGAGGAGGATGTCCTCGATTTCGGCAATGCGGGAGTAGAGCTTGCCCTGCTCGTTTTTCGCCTCATCGTACTCGCTGTTTTCGCTCAGGTCGCCGAAACCGCGGGCTTCTTTGATCAGCTCTGCGACTTCCTTTTCGCGTACGGTTTTGAGGTAGTTGAGTTCGTCCTTGAGTTCCTGATGGCGCTCTTCGCTCATCTTGTACTCTTTTTTCATGGCCATGGCGGATAATCCTTTCTTCAAGCGTATAATACGCTATTTTGACTGACTAAATATTATATGAAACGCGACCGCGCTTGTCAAGTGCTGTCAGGCGGCCATGCGGGGTTGTTCGGGCGGGTGCCCGGCGCAGTGCGGGGATGTATCTGCGCCTTGGAGCCGTCGAAGCGCTCCGGACTCCACGCTGCGTAGGTAGCATCCGCACCTCTGGTGTGATAGACTCACTTCGGAAGGAGGCGAAAGCCATGGATAAATATGTGACTGGAGCCGTGATCCGACGGCTCCGCGAAGACAAAAAGATGACACAGGAGGAGCTGGCGGAGCGTATCCATGTCAGCGGCAAGGCTGTGAGCAAATGGGAAACGGCACAGGGGTTCCCGGATATCAGTCTGCTGGAGCCGTTGGCCCGGGCGCTGAACATTTCGGTGATCGAGCTGCTTTCCGGAGAGGATATCCGAAACCGGAACCGGGCCTCGAATATGCTCCGGAGCAAATTCTATGTCTGCCCGGTTTGCGGCAATGTGATCCGGACAACAGGAGACGCGATCATCAGCTGTTGTGGTTTGACGCTGCCGCCGCTGGAACCGGAGACTGCGGACGAGGCACATGAAATACACTGCGATATGGTGGAAGATGAATACTATGTCCGGGTCGATCATCCCATGACAAAGGATCATTACATTTCGTTTTTGGCCGCCGTTTCGGATCAGGGTATGCAACTGGTCAAGCTCTATCCGGAGGGCGCCGCCGAAGCCCGGTTCCAGAGGAGCCGTGTGCGCTACCTGTATGCTTGCTGCAATCACCACGGACTGTTCCGGATCACGCGGTAATCCCCGATGCCGGAGGGCAAAGCCTTTCGGTGCTGTCACCAAAGAAACGGGCTTTTCGATTTTGCGGTTCACGGCAAAACCACGAATAACCGGGAATTATGACTTGACCTTCGGATTTTCTTTCGTATAGAATACCCTCTGGAGGTGGGTTCGATGAAAAAATGCTGGGTCATTGTTCCCGCACTGTACCTGTATTTTGAACTTTTGACGGCCATGTTCCCCATGCTCATCAGCCAGACGGGCGTCTCTCTCCCGTCAGAGGTTGATGCGTGGTTCAATGCAAATTATCTGGTTGCTGCCGTTTCCTGCTTTTTCGTTTTGACTTTGACGCTGCTGACGGCGGGAACCTTTTTTGCCGCTTTTTCCGTAAAGAGACCGCCCATTTCCCGCCCGAAAAGCGTTGCATTGATGAAAACGCAGATGATCATGAGGCTTGCACAGATACCCGGATTTGTTTTTGCCTTTGTGGCTTCTTTATCTTTACGATGGGCTTTTCAATCTATTTTGTCATTTTGGGTTCCGCGTCCATCCTGATTACGGGACTGTTCTCCATACCGGTGTATACGTCGCTTTACAAAAACGAGCTGATCAACAAAGACCGGATGATCTGCTATTGTATTCTGTCCTTTGTGTTCTGCGCAGATGTGGTCGTTGCCGTCCGCTGTTACAGGCAGGTAAAAGGCCGGGGAGATAACTGACCGGCGCGGTGCCCGGGATGCGGGAGGCGTGACCGAAATGATTTTTCGGGTCGCTTTGACCGTATGCATAAAGCCCTTTGTGCAAGTTCACGAAACATCTGCCGCAGAAGCCCTTTTGCCACACAAATGGCAAAAGGGCTTTTGCATCGACTTTCTACCTGTGCTATAATAGCTGCAAGCAGCTATTATATGGATTAAACTGCATTTAGCACAACGGCGCTGTGCGCCTGTGCTAAATAGCTGCAAGCAGCTGCTATACTGATTAAACTGTACTTTTAGCAAAAAGGCGCTGTGCGCCTGTGCTAAATAGCTGCAAGCAGCTGCTATACTGATTAAACCGTACTTTTAACAAAATGGTGCTGTGCGCCTGTGCTAAATAGCCGCGAGCGATTATAGCACAGGCGGAGCGGGGGATGAAACGATGACACTTGATCAACTGCAAATCGGCCACACTTGCGTCGTAGGCGCGGTTGGCGGCGAGGGCGCACTGCGCCAGCATTTTCTGGATATGGGGGTGATTCCCGGCGCGGAGATCACGCTCGTCAAGTTTGCGCCTATGGGCGACCCTGCGGAGTTCCGCCTGCACGGCTATGAGCTGACGCTGCGCCTCGCGGATGCGGCGCATATTGAGGTGATCCCTGCCGAGCAGGCGCCGCACGTGGAGGAAAGCGCGGCATTTGCGCCCCTCACCGTCCATCCGGGTCTGGGCGAGGGCGGTAAGTTCCATCCCAAGGGCAGCGGCGATCCCCTGCCGGACGACACGACGTTGACCTTCGCGCTGGTGGGGAACCAAAACAGCGGGAAAACGACGTTGTTCAACCGATTGACCGGCTCGAATCAACATGTCGGGAATTTCCCCGGCGTGACCGTGGATCGCAAGGACGGACCCATTCAGGGGCATCCGAACACGCTGGTGACGGATCTGCCGGGTATCTACTCCATGTCACCCTACAGCAGCGAAGAGATCGTCTCGCGCAACTTTGTGCTGAATGAAAAGCCGCGCGCCATCATCAACATCGTGGATGCGACGAACATCGAGCGCAATCTCTATTTGACGATGCAGCTTCTGGAGATGCACCTGCCGATGGTGGTGGCGCTGAATATGATGGACGAAGTCACGGAAAACGGCGGCTCTATTGATGTCAACGCCATGGAAGCGGCGCTTGGTGTGCCGGTGGTGCCGATCTCAGCGGCAAAAAACGCCGGCGTCGACGAGCTGATCGATCACGCCATCCACGTTGCGCACTATCAGGAACGTCCGCTGCGTCAGGATTTCTGCGACGAGAACGACTGCGGCGGCGCAGTGCACCGCTGCCTGCACGCCATCAGCCATCTGATCGAGGATCACGCTCTTGCGGCGGGGCTGCCGCTGCGCTTTGCGGCGAGTAAGATCGTCGAGGGCGATTCGCTCATTCTCTCCCAGCTGGAGCTGGATCGCAACGAGCGGGAGATGATCGAGCACATCGTGCTGCAGATGGAGGCGGAACGGGCGCTGGATCGCAGCGCTGCCATAGCGGATATGCGCTTTGCGTTTATCCGCCGTGTCTGCGCGGGCACGGTCAAGAAGCCCCGTGAGAGCCGCGAGCGCGCCAGAAGCGAACGGATCGACCGCGTGCTGACGGGCAAGTATACCGCGATCCCCATGTTCATTGCCATCATGGCGGTGGTGTTCCATCTGACGTTCAATGTCATCGGCGCATGGCTGCAAGGCCTGCTGGAAAGCGGTGTGGGCGCACTGAGTGCCTGGACGGATCGCGCGCTGGACGCCGCGCAAGTCAACGCTACGCTCCACAACCTGCTTGTGGAGGGAGTGCTCACGGGTGTCGGCAGTGTGCTGAGCTTTTTGCCCGTCATTGTGACGCTGTTCTTCTTCCTTTCGATCCTTGAGGACAGCGGTTACATTGCCCGCGTTGCATTTTTTATGGACAAACTGCTGCGGCGCATCGGCCTTTCCGGGCGGAGCATCGTGCCGCTGCTCATTGGCTTCGGCTGTACGGTGCCCGCTGTCATGTCGACGCGCACGCTTCCCAGCGAGCGCGATCGCCGCATGACGATCCTGCTTACACCATTTATGAGCTGCACGGCGAAGTTGCCCGTCTATGGCTTTTTTGTCAGCGCGTTCTTCCCGGGCAAAGGGGGCTGGATCATGACAGGCCTGTATCTGTTGGGCGTTCTGTTCGGCATCCTTGCTGCGTACCTGTATAAGGACACCTTTTTCCGCGGCGAGCCGGCGCCTTTCGTCATGGAACTGCCGAACTACCGCCTGCCCGGCATGAAAAATGTCGCACAGCTGCTGTGGGAAAAGGCGAAGGATTTCCTGGAGCGTGCCTTCTCCGTGATTTTGGTCGCGACGGTCGTGGTCTGGTTTCTCAAGAGCTTTGACGCGCATTTTGACATGGTGACAAATCCGCAGGACAGCATACTTGCACAGCTTGCGGGGGGTATCGTGCCGCTGCTGCGTCCGCTGGGCCTGGGCGATTGGCGCATGTGCACCTCGCTCATCACGGGCTTTCTGGCGAAGGAGAGCGTCGTGTCCACCCTGAAGGTGCTCTTCGGCGGCAACGTTTCCGGTGCGCTGGACACGCTTTCCGCTGCGGCGCTTCTGGTGTTTTCACTGCTTTACACGCCCTGCGTGGCGGCGATCGCGGCAATCCGCCGCGAACTGGGCACCGTATGGGCGGCGGGGGTCGTGGTATGGCAATGCGCGCTTGCGTGGATCGCAGCGCTGCTTGTGCGTGCCGTTCTCATTCTGTTGGGGGTGGGCTGAATGAATGCTTTGGATGTGATACTCGCGGTGCTGCTGGCGGTTGCGGTGTTTTGTGCCATACGGCGCTGCATTCGCCGCGGGCGCCACGGTTGCTGTTCGGACTGCGCGTCCTGTGAGAAAGCATGCGGCGGCTGCAATGAAAACTTCCGGTTTTAATTGCAGAGTAGTATGAAATGCCCGAAGAAAGAAAAAAGCAACGCCCTGCGTGGCGTTGCTTTTTTGATTCAGAAGTCTGCGTTGCCGACGGTGCGGGGGTGCAGCTCCACGTCGCGGATGTTGCTCACACCCGTGAGGTACATCACCATGCGCTCAAAACCGAGGCCGAAACCTGCGTGGCGGCAGGAACCCCAGCGGCGCAGGTCGCAGTACCACCAGTAATCCTCGGGGTTCATGCCAAGCTCCTTGATGCGCGCCTCAAGGATTTCAAGGCGCTCCTCGCGCTGGGAGCCGCCGATGATCTCGCCGATGCCCGGCACCAGGCAATCCGCCGCGGCGACCGTCTTGCCGTCCTCGTTAAGGCGCATATAAAACGCCTTGATCTCACGCGGATAGTCGGTGACGAAAACGGGGCGCTTGAAAATCTCTTCGGTCAGGAAGCGCTCATGCTCGGTCTGCAAGTCGGTGCCCCAGTCCACCTTATAGTCGAAGCGATCGTTGTGCTTCTTGAGGATCTCAACCGCCTCGGTGTAGGTGATGCGGCCGAAATCGCTGGACGCAACATGCTCAAGGCGCTCAATGAGTCCCTTGTCCACAAAGCTGTTGAAAAACGCGAGGTCGTCCGGGCAACGCTCCATGACGCGGCGGATGATGTGCTTGACCATCGCCTCCATCACTTCCAGATCGCCTTCCAGATCACAAAACGCCATCTCCGGCTCGATCATCCAGAATTCGGCCGCATGGCGCGCGGTGTTGGAGTTCTCTGCGCGGAACGTGGGACCGAAGGTGTAGACATCTCCGAACGCCGTGGCAAAGTTCTCGGCGTTGAGTTGGCCGGAAACGGTCAGGCTCGTCTTCTTGCCGAAGAAGTCCTTCGAATAGTCGACCTTTCCGTCGGCGGTGCGGGGCAGGTTGTCCAGATCGAGCGTTGTGACCTGAAACATCTCGCCGGCACCCTCGGCGTCAGAACCGGTGATGATGGGGGTGTTGACATAGACAAAGCCGCGGTTCTGGAAAAACTCATGCACGGCGTAAGCAGCAACGGAGCGCACACGGAACACCGCCGAAAACAGATTCGTGCGCGGACGAAGATGCTGAATGGTGCGCAGATACTCGCGGGAAAGCCCCTTCTTCTGCACGGGGAAGTCCGGATCGGACGCGCCTTCGATCTCGATCGAGCTAGCCTTCAGCTCCAGCGGCTGCTTTGCTTCGGGCGTCAGCTCCACCGTGCCGCGCACGACCAGTGCCGCGCCGACGTTCTGCGCCGCAATTTCCTTGTAGTTTGCCAACGTCTTGACGTCCATGACCACTTGCAGGCTGCGGAAACAGGAGCCGTCGTTGAGCGTCACGAAGGCAATTTCCTTCATATCGCGCACGCTCTTGACCCAGCCCATGACGGTGACTTCCTTGCCACCCATATCTGCGGCATCTGCAAAGAGCGCTGCGATCCTCATACGTTCCATGATACGATTCCACCTTTGTTTCAAAAGTAAGTGGTATTATATGCGCTTATGCGCCATTTTGCAAGTACCCTTTCACTGTTCCGCCTCAAAAGCGCGGATTCCCTCAATCGTGCGGGCATAATCCGCCTTGAGTTTGTCCATACGCGCAGAAAGCGCCTCGTCGCTCAGCTTGCGCGCGGTTCCGGGACGGAATTCCTCGCAAATCTCGCTGGAAGACGCGGAGAGCGCGTCCAGACCAAGGTTGGCACACACGCCCTTAAGCGCGTGCGCGCCGTCGAAAATACCGGCCCCGTCCTTGGCCTCCCAAGCTGTGGCGAGTTTATCAAAGGAGGCATCATTCAAAAATTTAAGGATGAACTTGCTGATGAGCTTATCCATTTGCAAGATGCGTTTTGCGCTGTCGTAGTTGCCGCCGATGCTGGCGTAAAGCTCTTGTACCGTCACCGTATTACCCCCTCGTCATGCGCTTTCCTTGCCGCAGTGCGCCGCCAGATATTCCTCATACTCCTTCGGCGGGAGCGGCTTGGAGAAGTAGTAGCCCTGAATGTAGTCGCAGCCGAGCACCTTGAGCGCTGCCACCTGCTCGGCGGTCTCCACGCCCTCGACGACGGTCTTGAGGCGCATGCCGTCCGCCAAAAGCGTTGCGAAACGCAGAATGCTGTAGTCGTTGGTGGCCGCAGCCTGTCGGATGAGGCTCATGTCGATCTTCATGATATCCAGCGTCAGGGTGTTGAGGCTCGTCAGGCTGGAGTAGCCCGCGCCAAAGTCGTCCAGTTCGATATAAAAGCCGTTGCTGTGCAGCGCCGCCAACGTGCGGGCGATCTGCCCGGGGTTGTCGCTATACATGGATTCGGTCAGCTCAATGTGCAGCAGTGCATGGTCGATCCCGTACCGGTCTGCCAGCACCGCGATATCCGCGGCAAGATCGGGTACCTCGAAGTCCACGCGTGAGACGTTGACGGAGATGGGGATCACGGGCAGACCCTCGTCCATGCAGTGGCGCAGCTCTTTGCAGACCTCTTCCCAGATGTAGAAGTCCAGATTGATGATGAATCCGTTGCGTTCAAAAAGCGGAATGAACTGCCCCGGACTGATGAAGCCCATTTCCGGGCTGATCCATCGCACCAGTGCCTCCGCACCACCGGTCGTATCGGTGTGCAGGTCGTGCTTGGGCTGGTAGTAGACAACAAACTGCCGCTCGGAAAGCGCGCGCTCCATCGTCTGCTCGATCTGGTGCTCGCGCAGCTGCATGTTGCGCATCTCGTCGTCGTACCATGCAACGTCCGTGCCGAATTTCTTCTTGATTTTTGCGATCGCCAGCGTCGCGCGGTCGCAGATACCGGCAGCGGTCAGCTCATGATCGACATCGGTGTAAATGCCGAACTTGATGGTGATTTTGCCGTGATTCTCCTGCCACCCATCGGGCAGCAGGTGCTCCGTCCAGCCGTTTTGCTCCTGATGGCCGATCAGAAAGGCATAGACGTCCGGCCCGATGCGTCCGCCGAACAGCAGGTTTGGCAGGCTGCCCGAGATCTCGTCCGCGATGGAGCGCAGGAAACGGTCGCAGTATGCCGTGCCGTAACGGTCGTTCATGACGCGGAAGTTTTCGATGTCGCTGCACACAAGGTCATAATGCGCATCGGCATCGACCTTGAGCAGCTCTTCGAGCGAATGATAGAAGAATTCCTTGCTGAACAGCCCGGTCAGACTGTCGGATTCCAGACGACCCAGCATGGCGGAGGATTCGCGCAGGCGGATGAGGCTCTTCATGCGATTTTTCATGATCTCGACGTTGTACGGCTTTGTGATAAAGTCGCTCGCGCCCAGCTCCAGACAACGGATCTCATCCTCCACGGTGTTGCTGGCCGTCATCATGATAACCGGTATGGTGTCAAACCGCGGGTCGCGGCACTTGCGCTCCAGAAACGCAAAACCGTCGCACTCCGGCATATACACATCCAACATGACCAGCGCGATTTCACCGCTGTGCTTTTCCATTTGCTCCAGACCCGTCAGACCGTTCTCCGCTTCCAGCACATTGTACTCGTCCGCCAGCAACTCGCAGAGAATCTCGCGGTTCATTTCGTTGTCCTCGACCACGAGGACGGTACGCCGCTTTTGCATGATATTCTGTCCGTTTGCCATATCCTTGTGCCTCCGATCGCATCGTTTCCGTTCTGGTTTCCATATGGCTTCGCTTCGACTTGCCGTGGCCCGCGCGGGGCGGGCGGATCGGTCTTTCGACCGGTAGGTGTACGCCTTTTCGTGCGTTTCGCAAAGCGAGGTGGGCATTCTGGCACCATTTTGATACATTATAACAAAGGCGACGGGGGAAATCAACCGCTGATTTCCCCTGCCGGGCGTAAACGGACAGAGGTTTTGCGCTCCTGTATCCCCTTCCGGCACGCAATGCTTGCCACGACTGCAAAAAAGCGGGGGGCGGAGAGGATACGGACGAGAAACAAGAGGAAATTTTTCGGCAAATGAGAAGATATTTTTAAAAAGGCCCCAAAAACGTGAAAACGACACCACCCTTAGCCCAAAAGATGCAAAGATATTTCAAGCGAATGGTCGGATTAGGAATTGCGAATGATATATTGATTGCATATAATTGACCCGTAATCGCCAATGACTTTTGGGAGGGATGTCCAATGCATCCGTATACTGTAACGCAGGTCAACGACCACACCTGGCAGATCGCGGAAGTTTACCACCTGCCTGCGGCGCTGCCAATGTATCTGATCGTGGGGACGGAACGCGCCGCCCTGATCGACACCGGCATGGGGCTCGGCAATCTGCGCGCGACTACGGCGGAAATCACCTCCGTCCCGGTTTCGGTCTACAACACCCACGCCCATATCGACCACGCGGCGGGCAACAATGAGTTTGAGAGTGTGTTCATGCACCCGGATGAGATTGCGGGCGCGCGCGCCGGGTTCCCGATCGACCGCCGTCTGGAGTTCATTGAACTCAAGACGATGTATGACGCCGAGGCGGAAGAACTTTTGAAATTTGCACGCGAGCATATTTTGGAGTATCATACAGAGTATCCGATCGGTTCCGTTGCGGACGGAGAGAAGATTGACCTCGGCGGCGTGACACTTGAAGCTATTCACGTGCCCGGACATACGAGGGGCAGCATGGTCTATGTGAACCGTGCGGACAAGAGCGCGTTTTGCGGAGACGCAGTCAACCCGCGCAGCAGCATTGGCATGTTCCCCGGCAGTCCGACCGTTCAGACCTATCGCGACGCGCTGGAGCGGTTCCTCTCTCTGACGGAGGACGTTGAGCGGTTCTATGTCGGGCACAGGCTCTACGCTTTCAGCCGCGAAGACGTCAAGGACGTGCTGCGGTGCGCCGAGGAGATCGTGGCGGGCGAGCAGGGCGAACCGTATCCGATGATCGTGTCCCGCAACGAGCCAATTTGGGGGCGCATCCACTGGTATAACGGCAAACGCATTACGTTCCGGCCGGAAAACGTCAAGTAAGGCGGCGCACCCGTCAGGTGTATTTTGGGAAGGAGTGTTTCCAAGCGTGAAGAAAGCCATCAAGTATCTCGACGAAAATCTGGAAGCCATCATGCTGATGATCCTGCTGGCGGCCATCTCCATCGTCATGTTCCTGCAGATCATCATGCAGATCGCACGCAATCCGCTGACCTGGCCTGAGGAATTCTGCCGCATTTGTTTCGTGTACTCCGGTTTCATCTGCTTTGCCTATTGTCAGAAGCGCAAAGCGGCGATCCGGATCGACGTGTTGCTCAACATGTTCCCCAAGCCAGTGCACAAGGTGATCGACGTGCTCGGCCAGATCACGATGTTTGCGTTCTACGTATTCCTGTTCACGGAGTCCATCGGACTGTTGCAGACCACCGCCGCCAACGGCGGCAAGACTTCGGCGCTGCAGATCCCGCTGGTGATCGAGTATTTTGCACTCACACTGGGCATGGGGCTTGCGGCATTCCGCTCGGTGGAGCAATTCGTTCGTTTCCTGATGCATCGAAAGGAAGGTGAGCAGGCATGATCGCAACCGTTATTCTCGTTATGGTCGTTTTGACCTTCCTCGGCCTGCCTATGGCGGTCTCGCTGGGGCTTTCGTCTCTGACGCCGTGGCTGATGAATCACACGTTTGCGGCAAACCCCGTTTTTATCATGCGCGGCCTCATCAACGCGCTGGATTCCACCACGCTGCTGGCGATCCCGCTGTTCATGCTCTCCGGCGCGATCATGGCGAAGGGCGGCATTTCCAAAAAGCTGTTCGACGTGTTTGCCATCTTTATCGGCAAGCGCACGGCGGGTATTCCCTGTGCGGTCATCGTGACCTGCCTGTTCTATGGCGCGATCTCCGGCTCCGGTCCCGCGACGGTTGCCGCAGTCGGCGTCATGTGCATCCCCATCCTCGTCGAGCTGGGCTATGATAAGATCTTTTCCTGCTCGCTGGTGGCGGTTGCCGGTTCGCTCGGCGTCATCATTCCGCCGAGTATCCCGATGGTTACATACGGCATCATGACAGGTACGTCCATCGGCGCGATGTTTACCGGCGGCGTGATCCCCGGCGTGCTGATTGCAGCGGCGCTGATGGTCTATGCCTGGGGGTACTGCCGTCGCAACGGCGAGGACAAGGAGAAGATCTCCGCGAACCATGATAAGCTGATGGAACGCGGTTATCTGGCCGTGCTGAAGGAAGGCTTCTGGGCTCTGCTGTGCCCGGTCATCATCCTCGGCAGCATTTATACCGGACTTTGCTCCCCGACCCAGTCGGCGTGCATCTCCGTTTGGTATGCGTTGTTCGTTTCGCTGTTCATCTATCGCACGATGAAACCGAAGGACATCTTCACCTACATGCTGGAAGCCATCAACAGCTATGCGGGCTTGTGCATGATGATCAGCGTCTCCATGGCGTTTGCCAAAACGCTGACGCTCCTCAAGGCGCCGACGCTGCTGGCAAATTACATTTCCACGAGCATCTCCAGCCGCTATGTGTTCCTGGTTGCGGTCGTGACTGCCATGCTCATCATCGGCATGTTCATCGACGGCGGCCCCGCTATCGCGATCCTCTCCCCGATCCTGCTGCCCTCTGCGCAGGCGCTGGGCGTGCACCCGGTACACTTCGGCATCATCCTGATCTGCTGCCTCGCCGTCGGCCTGGTTACGCCGCCGTTCGGCCTCAACCTCTTCGTCGGTGCGCCGCTGGTCGAAGAACAGCCCATGACCATCGGCAAGGCCGCCATCCCGTTTATCCTCAGCTTCCTTCTGGCGTTGCTGCTGATCGTGTTTGTCCCGCAGCTTTCGCTGTTGCTTGCCATATAAAGGTAGTAACCGCCGCGTGACGGCGACGGACTATGATAACCAAGAATTGAAACCATTTGAAGGAGGAACTTTGAACATGAAGAAACTGTTAGCTCTTGCTTTGGCGGCCGTTATGGTCTTTGCCCTCGTCGCGTGCGGCGGTTCGGGCAGCACCGGCGGTCAGACTGCACCCAGTGCCCCCGCATCCAGCGATACGCCGTCCGCCCCTGCCGCAAGCGGCGATATCACCGTCAACGACAGCGACCCCAACGTGACCATCATGATCGCCCACAGCTCCGGCGAGGACACCGTGCTCAACCGCGCCTGCCTCAAGTACAAGGAGCTCGCTGAGGCGTATAGCAACGGCAAGATCACGGTCGACGTCTATCCCAACGGCACGCTGATCAGCGTTGCTGAGATGAACGAGGCCATCAAGGACGGCAGCGTCCAGATGATCGTCGGCTCCCCCGGCGGCATGATGTCCGATGCCATTGGCATCCTTGAATTGCCCAACCTTGTCAACTCCATCGAGCAGGCGCATGAGGTCATGCAGCCCGGCACCGATTTCCGCAATCTTCTCAACAGCGTGTTTGAAGATGTGGGCGTCCGCCTGCAGGGCATCGAGCCGTGCGACTTCCGTATGCTGACCTCCAACCGCCCGGTCAACAGCTATGAAGAGCTTGCCGGTCTGCGCATCCGCCTGATGGACAGCCCTGTCCCGATGGCCTACTGGAAGCAGTGGGGCGCCAACCCCGGCCCGCTCGCCTGGAGCGAGGTCTACATGGCGCTGCAGCAGAATATGTTCGAGGCGCAGGAGAACCCCTATGACTCCATCATTGCCTCCAACCTGCAGGAAGTCCAGAAGTACCTGATCCAGACCAACCACGTCATGTTCTACACCGCGCTTATGATGAACAAGGCGTTCTATGACAGCCAGCCCGACAACTACAAGGCGATCCTCGACAAGGTCGCTGAGGAAGTCTGCGCCTACACCTATCAGGATGCGCAGGACAGCTCCGCGGCAAACCGCCAGAAGCTTGAAGACGCCGGCATGACCTACATTGCGCTGACGGAAGACGATTACGCCAAGATGCGTGCGAACGCCACCGACGCCGACAGCATCGTGAAGTCCGCAATCGGCGACGAGCAGTTCAGCAAGATGATGGCTGCCCTCGGTTTCTGAGACAAACGGAAGAGGAGCCTGCCGCAGCAGGCTCCTCTTTATTAAAGTATTCAGTTTGCGCGGTGGCGATCCGGCCCCTGAGAGACCTTCTCCCGGTATTCGCCGGGGGTGCAGCCGATGCGCTTGATGAACATGTTTGTAAAATGCGCGCTGTTGGAGTAACCGACCTTTTCCGCGATCTCCGCTACGGGGAAATCGGTCTTGGCGAGGTATTCCGTCGACATGACGATCCGGCTCTGGATCAGGTAATCGATCGGCGAGATGTGATACGCCTGCTGGAACAGGCGGTTGAGATGTGATTCGCTGATGTTGAAGCGCTGGGCAAGTGTCTTGAGCGTGATCTTCTGATCCAGATTCTCCGAGAGATAGTCCAGCACATCGCTCATGGAGTACTTGGAGTCAAAACGGAGCGTCAGCGCGTGGTTGGCAAACAGTGTGCGTGTCAACTGCAGCAGCGCGAGCGCGACCGTCTGGAACGTACCGCTTCCGGAGCCGTCGCTTGCGTGATAGACGCTGAACAACACGTGCATGGTGCTCGTGATGTACGGCAGATAGTTGATGCCGGAGGTGACGGCGGTACCGATCCCGCGAAAAAACGCTTGCAGTTCCCCATCCTCTTCCGCAGCGTCGAAGCGCATCGTGTAATACTCCATGCCGATCGTGCTGTCTGAATTGAAGCGGTGCGAGACACCGGGCAGGATCACCACGATGGAGCCGGCCTGCAGCGAGAAGGAGTGTTCCCCGATATCCAACAGCCCCGCGCCGCTGGTGATGAAAGCGACCTCGTATTCGTTGTGCTTGTGCCAGGGATATGTCCAGATGGGCAGATTGTCCACAAAGGACAGGTGCGTGATGCGGACGAACGGCTGCTGGCGATAAGGGTTGTCCTGTTCCGACTGGTAGTCATAGACCCACATGTGATCTACCTCCGAAACGTCATAATTTTATACATTATATCAAGCATTGCACGCTTCTGCAAGGGATTTTTTCGTGCAAGCGGCTCAGTGCAAAGACCCTTTGCAAAGGGCATGGTGCAAGAGAAAATGCATCGGGCGCAGATGGAGGAGAAAGAGTATGCCAATCGGAATTCTGACGGACGTTTCTTCCGTGATTGTGGGAGGCGTTCTGGGCTGCCTGCTGGGAAGCCGGCTGTCCGAACGCTGGAAGTCCCTGCTCAACAACATGCTGGGTATGGCGGCGATCGTGATGGGGATCGTGCTGATCCTGCGGGTGCACACACTCTCCGCAGCGGTGCTGTCGATGATTGTCGGCGCGCTTCTGGGCGAGGCACTGCAGCTGGAACAGCGGGTCAACCAACTTGTCACGGCGGTGACCAAAAAGCTCATGAGCGGCGCCAATGCCGATGAAACGTATCTGATGCAGGTAACGACCGTCGTCGTCCTCTTCTGCTTCAGCGGCACAGGCTGGTACGGTTCGCTTTACGAGGGGATGACCGGCGACGGCAGCATCCTCGTCACCAAGGCAATTCTGGACGGCATTACCGCCTGCATCTTCGGCGCGCTGCTGGGGAAGATCATTCCCTGCCTCGGCCTGCCGCAGCTGTGCGTGTTTATGCTGTTGTTTCTGGTGTCCGGTCTGGTTTCCCCCTACATTACGCCGGACATGATCGCCGATTTTTCCGCCATGGGCGGCATCGTTACGCTGACGGCGGGATTGCGACTGAGCCGCATCAAGACAGATATCAAGGTACTCAATCTGCTGCCCGGCCTCCCGCTTGCCTTTGTGATCTCAGCGCTGTGGACAGCGCTGGTGTAACTGGTTTATTTGCCTCCATTCCATGGGCGCCCCCGGAACATAAGGGATGATATGTTTCGGGTGCGCCCTGTTTTTTTGCGCGCTGCTGCGCCGGCTGCCGGCGATGGTAAACAGGAAAAACGATCCGTAAAGTACAACCGCTTTACGGATCGTTTGCGTTAGGATATCCGGCCAGACAAAGAGGCAGCTCCAGACGGTGTGCCTCCAGCAGTGTACGGTCACGCAGAATATCACCCGCCGCGCCCTCTGCCGCTTTTTTGCCGCCGGAGAGCAGAATGACGCGGGAACAGGTTTCCAGGATCAGATCCAGATCATGGGAGGCAATGAGCTTCGTTTGTGTCATGCCGCGGATGGTTTGGATCACAAGACGGCGGTTAAAGGGGTCGAGTGCGGCGCTCGGCTCGTCCATCAGCACCGCCTCCGGCTCCATGGCGAGGATGGTTGCGATCGCCGCCATGCGCTTCTCGCCACCGGAGAGGCGGTGGTTCTGACGGTGCTTCAGCGCGGTGATGCCAAGCTGCTCCAGCGCCGCGTCTGCGCGTGCCTCCGCCTCCGCTCGCGTTGCCCCGTAATTCATCGGGCCGAACAGCATATCCTCAAACACGGTCGGCATGAACATCTGGTGGTCGGCGTTTTGCAGCACGAAACCCAGCTTGCGGCGAATGTTGCCGAGCGTTGCCTTTTTGACCTCCGTGCCGTCTACCAGCACGCGCCCGTCACAGGGCAACAGCCCGAGCAGGATCTTCATTACGGTGGATTTCCCGGCACCGTTTGCGCCGATCAGGCCCACTGTTTCGCCGCGCTCCACGTGAAACGACAGGTTTTGCAGCACCGGCCGTTCCGGCTCATAGGCAAAGGATACATTATCACATATGATCATGTGCTACCTCACAAGCAACCCGCCCAGCAGCTCGCTGACGGGGACAAAACGCAGCAGCAGAAATGCTGCGGCGCAGACGATCAGATACGCTGCATCCCGTACCGTACAGGGTGCGGCGAGCGCATAGTGGAAATGGCTGTGGTAGCCGCGCAGGCGCATGGCGGCGTACAATTCTTCCGCGCGGTCCATGCTCCGCAGCAGCAGCTGACCGAGAAACGGCCCCCACGCCCGATGGTGCACGCCCCGCTGGCCCGGTGCGCGCAGCGCGTAAGCGTCGCTCATCACCGCGGCCTCCTCTGTCAGGACGCCGACATAGCGGTATGTGAGGAGCAGCAGCGTCAGGAAACGACCGGGCACATGCAGCTTTCGCAGCGCGGCGCACAGGGCGTCGATACGCGTGGTTGCCATCAGCAGGAACGACGCCGTCAGACACAGTGTCCCCTTGAGCAGCAACGTTACCATCGACACCACGCCGCCCGAAACGGTCAGACCGCCGAGCATCAGATAAGGCGCGCGGTCAAAGAAAGGATTGAACAGTCCTACCGTCAGCACAAGCGGCAGCATGAAACGCAGCTTGTGGAAACATGTGCCCATCGGGATGCCGCTGCATTGAAACAGCAGCACAGGAAAGAGCGCCATCGGCACAAGCCCCGCCAGATCGTACTTTCCGAACGAGACGACGAGCACAATGTAAAGGACCGTCGTGAAAAACTTTGCCGCCGGACAGAGCGCGTGGACGGGGGAACTGCCCGCCGCCAATACGTCCATCTCATGCAGTTCGCGCAGCGCCTGTTCCGCACGGTTCATATATTGACATCCTCCGTAAAGAACGGGGGGCGTCCGCAGACGTCCCCGCTCCGAATCGCTGCGCTGCTTACGCGCTGTGCTTTGCCGCTTTCTTTTCGCGCAGTGTCCTGCCGACCAGACAGATCAGCGCCGCCAGCGCCGCCACCATGACTGAGCCGACCAGTCCGGACACCGTTGTGCCCGCCGGGCTGTCGCTGCCTGCAAAAGCATAATCCGGCAGGATGGCGGTTGCCTCCTGTACGGCTGCGGCGGTTTCCGCGGCGTTGCTCGCAACGCCGTAATCATCTTCATCCAAACCCATGTTTGCGCTGTAGCCGGCCTCCTCATTGCCAAACAGAGACCATTCGAGACCGTCCGGATTCGAGCTTGCCAGCAAAGAAAGCCCGCCGCCCACAAAAACGACCAGCGTTGCCAGAATGATGAGCGTTGCGCGCACCGAACGTGTTCCCGTTCCATCGGCGGCGTCCACATCGCGCAGCAGTTCCGGACGGGAGCGGTATACAAACACCAGCACCGCCGCCGTCACGGCGCCCTCCACCAGTCCAATGGCGAGGTGGATGGGCTGCATCAGCGCGAGAAACGCACCGAAAGGCAGTTCCGTGATACCGGATAGCGTCGTTTCCAGCACGACCGAAAACGCACCGAGCTGGAGCGTCAGCACACAGCCGAGCAGAGACGCTGCTATTATTTTGCGTGGCATGGATATGTTGCGCTTACTGCGCAGGATTGGCCGCCAGAGCAGATAATAGCCTACAAAGCAGCCGTAAAACGCCATATTCCAGATGTTGGCGCCCAGAGCCATCAATCCCCCGTCAGCAAAAAACAGGCATTGGATCGTCAGCACCGCGATCATCGACAGGAAACCTGCCTGCGGCCCCAACAGAGCGGAGAGCAGCATGCCGCCGCACAGATGCCCGGAGGAACCTGTGCCGGGGATGGTATAGTTGATCATTTGTCCTGCGAACACCAGCGCGGAGGCAACCGCCATCGTGGGGAGCTGCTGCGGTTCGTCCTCCCGCCTGAGTTGCCGCACGGACCATCCTGCGGCGACGCCGGACGCCGCGTACATTGTTGCCGCGACCGCAGGGGCCAGCAGCGCATCTGCCATATGCATAAAATCCACCTCACATTTAATCTCAGTACAATGATAAGGTGGGCGCGGACGGGGCACAAGCCCCCTGGGGGGATGAAATTTACACTGCCGTTCAGCAGTCTGCCTCGTTGTTCCCCCGAATGAATTCCATGACCATTTCGTTTGTCAGGCTTACACCGCGGTCTTCATACACGCGCCGCAGCTCGTCGCGCGACACCCACGCGCCTTCCGCAAGCTCCATGCGGTCGAGATGGATCTCATCCGTGCCGTCCACCTCGCACCAGTAGCCCAGCAGCAGACCGCCCGCGCTGATGCCCCAGGGCTGGGACTTATAGTAGCGGATGTTCTTCACGCGCAGGCCGACTTCCTCCATGACCTCACGCGCAACGGTTTCCTCCGCCGTTTCGCCGATCTCGGTGAAGCCGGCCACCAGCGCGAAGCGGTTCGTATCCGGACGATTGGCATATTTGGTGAGCAGCAGCTTGTCTCCCTCTGTCACCGCCACGATGACCGACGGCATGATCTTCGGGAAGATCATATGCCCGCACTTGGGGCATTTCATCATGCGCTCGGCGGTGTCATGTACCGTTTCTGCACCGCATTTGCCGCAGAACCGCGCCTCGGCGTACCAGCTTGCGAGATGGAACGCCGTCACGGCTGCGAAGGCGTTTTCCTGCGGGCGTGCCGTGCGGAACAGCATGATGCTCTGATAGGCGTAACCCGGCGCGGTCAGTTCCGACGCATCCCGGCGGAGAAAGAACGCCGTGCCGTCGATGCGGAACAGGTAGGTATAGTCTCCCTCGCCCAGCTCCGCGACGGTGGGAAACCGCAGAACGCCGTTTTCCGTGCGGCAAAGCAGCTGTTTTCCGAGAAAATGGAGCGCGGCGTCCCCCGACGCGGGACGCGCGGCGGGATCGTAGTGGTTGTCCAGATGCTTGGGTGCGATGTCCTGTATCATCATGGGAAAGCTCTCCTTTTCGATTTCCCTTATTTTATCAGGGAAAAGGCTGCTTTACAACCTTGACAAACGGGGGATTATCCCATATTATATGTGGTTGTTATGCAAATTTTTTGAGGAGACAACATCATGGAATACAAACAGACGCTTAACATGCCAAAATCCGGCTTCCCCATGCGCGCAGGTTTGCCGCAGCGTGAGCCGGAAATGCTCAAGAAGTGGGAAGAGCTCGATCTCTATCACGAGCTGCTCAAAAAGAACGAGGGCAAGCCCCGTTTTGCCCTCCACGACGGCCCGCCGTTCTCCAACGGCGATCTGCACATGGGCCATGCGCTGAACAAGGCGCTCAAGGACTTCATTGTGCGCTCCTATGCCATGCGGGGCTACTATACGCCCTATATCCCCGGCTGGGACAACCACGGTATGCCCATCGAAAGCGCGATCATCAAGAAGAATAAGCTCAACCGCAAGGCCATGAGCGTGCCGGAGTTCCGCTCCGCCTGCCATGAGTTTGCCGACCACTACATCGACGTGCAGCGCGAGGGCTTCAAGCGTATGGGCGTCGTCGGCGATTGGGAGCATCCGTATAAGACCATGGACCCCGGCTTTGAAGCGGAAGAGGTCAAGGTTTTCGGCGCAATGTTCCGCAAACGCTACATCTACAAGGGATTCAAACCCGTGTACTGGTGCCCGAAGGACGAAACGGCGCTGGCCGAGGCGGAGATCGAGTATCAGGACGATCCCGTTACGACCGTGTACGTCAAGTTCCCGATGCATGACGATCAGGGCAAGCTCGGCCACCTCGACCACAGCAAACTCTTCTTCGTGATCTGGACGACGACCATCTGGACGCTGCCCGGCAACCTTGCCATTGCCATGCACCCGGATGAGAGCTATGCCGTCGTGCGCAATCAGGCTAACGGCGAGCTGTATATTCTTGCCGAAGCGCTGGTGAACAAGGTCATGAAGATCGGCGGCGTTGCGGATTATGAGATCGTGGAGACCCATCCGGGCAATTTCTACGAGAACATGCTTGCCATGCACCCGTTCCTGGACAAGACCTCCCGCCTCGTCACGGCGGATTACGTCACGATGGACAGCGGCACGGGCTGCGTCCACACCGCTCCCGGCTTCGGCGCGGACGACTATGAGACCTGCAAGCGTTACGGCATGGAGATGGTCGTGCCCGTGGACGATCGCGGCCGCCACACCGACTATGCCGGCAAGTATGCCGGCATGACCACCGACGAGTCCAATCCGGTTATCCTTGCGGACATGAAAGCGAACGGTTCCCTGTTTGCGTCCGAGGATATCACCCACTCCTATCCGCACTGCTGGCGCTGCAAAGGCCCCATCATCTTCCGCGCGACGCCGCAGTGGTTCTGCTCGGTCGAGGCGTTCAAGGACGATGCCTGCGCCGCGGCGGACGATGTGCGCTGGGTGCCCGATTGGGGCATTGACCGCATGAAGTCCATGGTGCGCGAGCGCAACGACTGGTGCATCTCCCGCCAGCGCAAGTGGGGCCTGCCGATCCCGGTCGTGTACTGCCCCGACTGCGGCAAGCCCATCTGCACGGAAGAGAGCATCAAGGCGATCTCCGCGCTGTTTGCGAAGGAAGGTTCGAACGCGTGGTTCGAAAAGGATGCCGCCGACTTCCTGCCCGCCGGCTTTACCTGCCCCGAGTGCGGGAGCAAGGGACCGTTCGAAAAAGAAGGCGACACGCTGGACGGCTGGTTTGACTCCGGCTCCACGCATTTTGCCTCCATGCAGAAGGATCAGGGCTTCTGGCCGGCGGACATGTACCTCGAAGGTCTCGACCAGTATCGCGGCTGGTTCCAGTCCTCGCTGCTCACCGCCGTGGGCGCGCTGGGCAAGGGCGCGCCGTTCAAACAGTGCGTTACCCACGGCTGGACGGTGGACGAGCAGGGCAAGGCGATGCACAAGTCGCTGGGCAACGGCGTCGATCCGCATGATGTGTTCAACCGCTACGGCGCGGATATGCTGCGTCTGTTGGCGGCGTCCGCCGACTATCACGCCGACGTCCGCTGCGGCGAGAACATCTTCAAGCAGCTTTCGCAGAACTATCTGAAGTTCCGCAACACCTGCAAGTTCATGCTGGACAACCTGGTCGACTTTGATCCCGAGACCCAGCTGGTCAAGCCTGCGGATATGCTCACGCTCGACCGCTGGCTGCTCACAAAACTCGGAACGCTGATGGAAAAGGTGGAGCAGTCCTACAACGACTATGAGTTCCACATCATTACCCATGCGGTCAACGACTTCTGCGTGGGCGTGTTGTCCACGTTCTACCTCGATATTGTCAAGGATCGCCTGTACTGCGACGGTGCGGACAGCGTTTCCCGCCGCAGCGCGCAGACGGCGCTGTACCTGACGCTGGACACGCTGGCAAAGCTCTTTGCGCCGATTCTCGCCTTCACCTGCGACGAGGTGTGGCTTGCGATGCCGCACCGCAGTGGAGACGACAAGCGCAACGTGCTGTTCAACACCATGAACAAGCCCTTTGCCGACTATGCGCTCGACGCCGATACCATGGCGCGCTACGACCTCGTGGGCGAGCTGCGCGACCGCGTTAACGGTGAGCTGGAACTCGCCCGTGCCGAGAAGAAGATCGGCAAGAGCCTGGAGGCCGCCGTCACACTGTACTTCGACCATCCCGACGATCTGCCCGCCACGGATCTGAAAGATCTGTTCATTGTCTCCCAGCTCAAGGTTGAGCCGGTGGTGGGTGAACTGTCCGTCTCCGTTAAGCCCGCGCCCGGCGAAAAGTGCCCGCGCTGCTGGAAGCACACCACGACGCCGGATGCGAACGGCCTGTGCCCGCGCTGCGCTGAGGTCGTCAGAAATTTGCCTGATCTGGCATAACCCAAAAAAGTCATCAAAAATTGATAAAACCTTCCGGACCGGGTCGGAGACCTGAGACAAGCACACGGCATCTGTCTCAGGTTTGCCCGGCCGGCAAGGCTCGGGGTGTCTGGCAACCCCCGTTATCAAAACAGAAAGGACATACAATTATCATGGAAACCACTACTGCAAAGTTCTCCAGCCGTTATCTGACCCGTTCTGCCGTTATCGCGGCGATCTACGTTGTGCTCACGTATCTTGCAGGGATATTGAACCTCGCTTACGGCCCGGTCCAGTTCCGCTTTTCCGAGGCGCTGACCGTGTTGCCGTTCCTGTTCCCCGAGGCGGTGCCCGGCCTGTTTATCGGCTGCATCATCTCCAACATCCTGAGCCCCTACGGGACGCTCGACCTCGTTGTCGGTTCGATCGCGACGCTGCTCGCCGCCATCTGGACAGCCAAATGCGGCAAGCGTGCTTTTGCACCCATGCCGCCCGTCATCAGCAATATGGTGCTTGTCGGCGGAATGATCGCCTGGTGCGAGACCGGTTTCGGTGCGGGTTTCCTTCCCGCGTTTGCCTATAACGCGCTGACCGTCGGTGCTGGTGAGCTGGTCGTTTGCTACGCGCTGGGCCTGCCGCTGCTGAAGGTTCTGGAAAATCGCGGCGTGACGGGCACTGCCCGATAAGGAGGCAAAAATGCCCGATCTGACGGCATTCGCACAATCGCATATCGCTGCGCGCCTGCGCGCCGCCGCCAGTCGCGGAGCTTTGTCTCACGCGCTCATCTTTTCCGGCGACGCTGCGCGCGCGGATGCGGCGCTTTATGCCGCCGCGGGGTTTGAGTGCGTTGCGGAGGGTGACCGCCCGTGCCTGCAATGCACGCATTGCCGTAAGATCATGGCGGGCATCCACCCCGATGTGATCTTTGTGCGTGATCCCGAGCACAAGGAGCTGTCCGCCGATGTCGTGCGCGCCATGCGGCGCGATGCGTTTATCCGCCCCAACGAGGGCGAACGTAAGGTTTATATCTTCGAAGACTGTGCCGCGCTCAATGAGCGTGACCAGAACATTTTGCTCAAAACCGTGGAGGAAGGGCCGCCTTACTGCGCCTTTCTCTTTTGCGCGGAGAACAGTGCTGCGCTGCTGCAGACCATCCGTTCCCGCTGCGTTGAGATCAAACTCGGCAGCGACGGTACCTCCGGCCAGGACGACCGGCGCGACGACGCGCTGACGCTCTGCCGCCTCACGGCAAAGGGAAACGCCGCATCGCGCGCTTCGTTTTTGGTGGGACTGGAAAACAGCCGGTGCAAGCGCGAGGAGTTGGGCGCGCTTTTTGAGAGCGCGCGTCTCATATGCGCGGATGCGCTGCTCACGCGGTACGGTGCGGAAGTCGCGCCGGAGAATGCGGAGATTGCCGCGGCGTTGGGACAGCGCCTGTCCGGCGAGCGGCTCATGCGCGTCATCGACCTGCTGGGCACCTATCGGCGGCACTGTGATTACAATGTCGGCGTGGGTGTTACGCTCGGCGGTTTTGCGGCAGAATGGGAAGAAGTTCTGAAATAAGAGGCATGTTATGACAGAAGTGATCGGCGTCCGCTTTCGCGGCGGCCCAAAGGAATATTATTTTGATCCCCGCGGCCTGACGGTCGAGCCGGGGCAGTTCGTTATCGTGGAGACCGCACAGGGACAGGAATACGCCCGCTGCGTCACCGGCAACCGTTCCGTGGAGGACAGCGCGGTGGTTCAGCCGCTGCGTGCGCTTGTGCGCGTTGCCACCGAGAACGACCGTCGCACATGGGAGCTCAACCGCCAGCGTGAGAAAAACGCATTCGGCATCTGCCAGAAGAAGATTGCCAACCATGGCCTCGACATGAAGCTTGTAAAGGTGGAGAGCAACTTCGAGGGCAGCAAGATCGTGTTCTACTTCACCAGTGAGGGACGTGTTGATTTCCGCGCGCTCGTGCGCGATCTTGCCTCTGAGTTCCGTGCCCGTATCGAGTTGCGCCAGATCGGCGTGCGCGACGAGGCGAAGATGCTCGGCGGCATCGGTATCTGCGGCCGTCCGTTCTGCTGTGCGGAATTCCTCGACGATTTTATCCCCGTTTCGATCAAAATGGCAAAAACGCAGAACCTCAGTCTCAATCCGACCAAGATCTCCGGTACCTGCGGACGACTGATGTGCTGCCTCAAATACGAGCAGGACGCCTATGAAGACGCGGTGCGCCGCTGCCCGAAACAGGACTCCTTTGTGTTGACGCCGGATGGCCCCGGCAACATCACAAACGTCGACATTCTGCGCGAGCAGTCGGTCGTGCGTCTGGACGATCAGCCCGAGAGCCCGAAGCGTTACCACAACTGTGAGCTGAACGTGCTGCGCAACGGCAAGGGCTCCCGCGAGGGAATCGAGATTCCGCGCGAACGCCCCATGCGCTACCGCACACCGGACGAAGAGGGCGGCGAGTTCCCCTTCGAGGCCGCGCCGCGCCGTATGCTGACACTGCCTGACCTGACGAGCGAGAACGCGGCGTCTGCCGCTGAGGAGTCGGGCGAAAAGCGCCGTTCCCGCCGTGGTGGCCGCGGCCGCCGCAAAAGCGAGGAGAAGCCGACGGGCGAGGTTGCCGTTATGCCCAAGTCCGAGCGTCCGGCAAAGCCCCGCGCGGAGAAAATGAAAGGTGAGCGCCCGCCCAGAACGGAACGTCCCAAGGGCGAACGGGGCGCCGCACAGGGCGGTGCGCCGGGTGAGACGCCGGGTGACACCGAAAAGACCGTTTCACGCCGCCGCAATCATCACCGTGGAGGACGCAACCACCGCAAGAGCGGCGAGACTCCCAAGTCCGAGGGCTGAACGCCATGGGAAAGTTTGACCGCGTTCTGATCGCCAGCGATTTTGACAACACCCTCGTCTATACCGCGGGAGCGCTTGCGGCCGGGCTGACGGATGTGCCGCCCATGCCCGCGCGCAGCCGTGAGGCATTGGACTACTTTACGCGAAACGGGGGATTGTTCTCGGTTTCCACAGGACGTGCACTGCCCGCCTTTGCGCGCTACGCGCCGGATCTGCCGCTCACTGCGCCTTGTATCATTGCCAATGGGGCGGGACTGTATGATTTTCGCACCGAGCAATACGTCTATACCGCGTTTTTGAGCGAATCCGTGCGTATGCACGTTGCGGCGCTGCTGGAACGGTTTCCTGCGCTGCCCTTTGAGATTTACCACGCCGACCGCCGTATCCACGCCATGCACCCGAACCGCTTTATCGAGAACCACGAGCATCTGACGCGCGCCAAGACGGTGACGGTGGACAGCTTTGACGCCGTTGACCTTCCGCTGGTGAAGCTGCTGTTTGAGGACGAGCGCGCGGCGCTGGACGAGGTCTATGATTTCATTCGCACTCAGAGCTGGAGCAAGGAGTATGAGCTGATCTTTTCGGGCGACAATCTCCTGGAGCTGACGGCAAAAGGCGCAACCAAAGGCGGCATGCTCCTGCGCCTTGCACAGATGCTGGGCGTGGCGCGGCAGGATATCTACTGCCTCGGCGATCACAACAACGATATATCCATGATCGAGCTTTCCGCTATCCGCTTTGTCCCCGCCAACGCCATCGACGAGGTTCGGGCGCTGCCCGGTGCGCGCCTTGTTTCCCACTGTGCCGACGGTGCGATCGCGGATGTGATCGAGGAACTGGACAAGCTGTACTGATGAAAAAGATTTTCGGAGCTGCTCTGCAAACAGCGTCCGAAAACGGCATATGCAGAATTCTCGCAAGGACGGCGCAGCCAAACGGCTGCACCGTCCTTTTTTGCAGGCAAAAACATGATTATCGTTTAATTTTTCATATATTGACCATGCAAATTATTTGTGCTATGTTTATACCGTCTGGCGCAAACGCGACAGAACATTTGAAACGCAGGAAGGGAGAATCATAAGGCAAACGGATTCATCATCGTGGTCGTGGTCGCATACCTGCTGTTCATGCTGTGGATTGGTTGGTATTCCTCCAAGAAGATCACAAGCAACACGGACTTCATGCTGGCGGGCCGCCGGCTGGGGCCTTTCCTTATGGCGGGTACCCTTGCCGCAACTGAGATCGGCGGCGGCAGTTCTCTGGGTGTGGTGCAGCAGGGCATGCAGAATCACGGTATTTCTGCTGCGTGGTACATCATCACCATGTGCCTTGCATTTGTGATCCTGACGTTCCTTGCACCCAAATTCCGCGCAACCTCCGTCAAGACCGTGCCTGAGTATTTCCGCCGCCGCTACGGCAAGAGCGCAGGCGTCCTGACGGCGATCATCAACTTCATCTACGCGTTCGTGCCGGCCATTCTCGGCATCATCACGCTCGCGCTGATCAACATGGGCGTGTTCAGCGCCGATGAGTTCGCTTCCGTCGGCGCGCGCTATGCGCTGCCCGTGCTTGCGGTGCGCACCATGCCCGCAATCATCTGCGGCTTGCTGTTCGCCGGCATTATTTCCGCCACGATGTCGTCCTCTGACTCCGACTTGCTCGGCACCGGCTCGATCTTTGCCAACGACATCTATCGTGCGGTCCTCAAGCCGAACGCGGAGAGCAAGGAAGTCATGCGTGTCACGCAGATCACCATGGTGATCGTGAGCCTGATCGCTATGGCGGCTGCGCTGTTCAACCCCGCAAGCCTCATCGCCATCCTCACCTTTGCCTTCACGCTGCACGCGGCGGGTACCTTCTTCCCCTATGTGCTGGGCCACTATTGGAAGGGTGGTTCCCTCGCCGGTACCATCGCGTCTGTGATTTCCGGTTCCGTGGTGGTCATCTACCTCGAAAAAATCTCTGCGGACGGTACGCTCTTCGGCATCAAGTTCAGCCAGAAGATCATTCCGGGCCTTGTGGTGGGACTTGTGTTCTTCCTGATCTTCTCCAAGCTGATGCCACCGAAGGAGCAGACCACCGAACTCGCACCCGAGGAAGATTGATCCCCGGCACGGCGTTATAATGGATATCAAACGCCTCCTATTGTGCCTATAGGGGGCGTTTGATGCACGGCTCATAACGGGGAGGGTATTTTCAGATATGATGGATCAGGCGCGAAGGGACGACGTACTGTCCCTGACAAGGAAATTGATCGCGCAGCGCAGCGAGTCCGGACATGAGGACGGCGCCGCACAGGTGCTGCGCAATTATCTGACGGAGCAAGGCTTCGACGAAGTTCGGACGGACGAGTACGGAAATGTGATCGGCGTACTGCGCGGGAACAGGCCAGGACCGAAGCTGCTTTTCGACGGACATCTGGATACCGTGCCGGTGCGGGATGCAGCCACATGGACGCACGACCCCTACGCCGGAGAACTGGTCGACGGCAAACTCTATGGACGCGGCACTTCCGACATGAAGGGCGCGGTCGCAGCGTACGCCGTGGCGGCAGCGTGCTTTGCGCGGGACGCAGGACGCGACTTTGCGGGTGAGCTTTATGTGGACGGTATCGTGCATGAGGAGTGCTTTGAGGGCGTAGCGTCACGCAGCGTCAGCGCGAGCGTGCACCCGGACGTGGTCGTTATCGGTGAGGCGTCTGATTGCAACGTCAAGCTCGGCCAGCGCGGGCGGGCGGAGGTTGTTGTGGAGACCTTCGGCGTACCTGCGCACTCTGCGAATCCCGAAAAGGGCGTTAACGCGGTATATGCCATGTGTACCGTGATCGAGGCGATGCGAAAGCTCCCCTGCCCGGAGCATCCGGTGCTGGGACGCGGCATCCTGGAACTGACGGATGTGATATCGGCTCCCTATCCGGGCGCGTCGGTCGTGCCTGCGCGCTGCCGCGCGACATTTGACCGCCGCCTGCTTCCGGGTGAAACGCGCGAGAGCGTGCTCGCACCGCTGCATGCGCTGGTGGAACGGCTGGCGGCGGAATCCGGTATCCGCGCGCAGGTTTCCTTTGCCGCGGGCGAGGAGCGCTGCTACACGGGCGCGGTGATCCGGGGCGAACGCTTTTTCCCCGGCTGGATCTATGACGAAAATGAACCCTTCGTGCGTGCGGTTCTTGCCGAGCTGCGCGCTGCGGGACAGTCGCCCGAGGTCACGCATTACAGTTTCTGCACCAACGGCAGCCACTATGCCGGGGAGGCGGGTATCCCGACGCTGGGCTTTGGCCCCTCGCGTGAGAATCTTGCGCATACGGACGACGAATATGTGGAAACAGAAGAACTGTTTCGCGCTTGCGATGGCTATCAGGCTGTCATGAAGGCAATCTTGCGGTAAAACAAACGGGTGCTGTATGGATATTTTCAGGAGGTTTTTATGGAAGAGATTCTGATTCAATCCATGCCGGAGGTCAAGATCGGGCAGGTGGAAGACGAAAAAGCGGCCACGGGCTGCACGGTGCTGATTTGCGAGAAGGGCATGCGCGCCGGATTGGATGTGCGGGGCGGCGGCCCGGCTTCACGCGATTCGCAGCTGCTCAACCCGCTGGCGGCGGCACAGGAATTTCACGCCATCGTTCTCTCCGGCGGCAGTGCGTTCGGACTGGGCGCAGCCAACGGCGTTATGCAGTACCTTGAGGAGCGCGGCATCGGTTTTGATGTTGGCGTGACCAAGGTGCCGCTTGTGGTGCAATCCGACCTTTTTGACCTGACCGTGGGAGACACCTTTACGCGGCCGGATGCCGCGATGGGTTATGCGGCGGCCAAATGCGCCATGGAATCACCCAACTATCGGGACGGAAACTACGGCGCCGGCTGCGGTGCGACGGTGGGAAAAGCGAAGGGTATGCCAACCTGCATGAAAACGGGTATGGGCAGCTATGCCGTCCGCCTCGGCGAATTGCAAGTGGGTGCGATCGTGGCGCTCAACGCCCTTGGTGACGTGTTTGACTGGAAGAGCGGCAAGCAGGTCGCGGGAATGCTGACGGACGACAAGTCCGCCTTCTGCGGCACGGTAGATTACATGTGCGGGTCTACGCAGATTGTTGAGAACAAATTCACCGGCAACACGACGCTCGGCGTCATCCTGACGAATGCGGCCTTTTCCAAGGCGCAACTGTGCAAGATTGCCGGCATGGCGCATGACGGATACGCCCGTTCGATCCGTCCCGTGCACACGACTGCCGACGGCGACAGCATCTATGCAGCATCTGTCGGCAGTGTGCAGGCGGATCAGGATCTGGTGGGCATGCTGGCGGCGGATGTTATGAGCGAGGCTATTTTGCGTGCCGTATGGAATGCCAGAAGCGCATACGGTTTCCCGGCCGCGTCCGAGTTGAACTGGATATCCCGCTGAGAGCGCAAGCAAAAAGCGCCGCAGAACGATTTTTCCGTTCTGTGGCGCTTTTCCATGCTCAAACGACGGGAGTTGCCGTACGCACCGGGACGATGTCAAAGCGTAAATCCGCTCGTGTCGATATTCTCTTCGTTGCCTATGAGACTCTCAAAGTCCGAAACCGGGAGCGGGCGATAGAAGTGGTACCCCTGCACATACCGGCAGCCGAGTTTTTTGATGAACGCCGTCTCCTCTTCCGTTTCAACGCCCTCGACAATGATGGGTGCCTCCATGCTCTTTGCCATGCCGACGATGGATTCAAGGATCTGCACGCCTTTGCGGTCGTCACTGCTCATGCGCAGGAACTTGGCATCCAGCTTGATGATGTCGACATTGAGACTGCGCAGCATGTTGAGCGAGGAATAGCCGCTTCCAAAGTCGTCCATCAGGACAAGCAGACCCATCTCACGCAACCGCTTGACCGTGTCTGCTACCTTGTCGTCACCCACATAGGCGGACTCGGTGATCTCGACCTTGATGACGTCCACGGGCAGTTGGTACTTCCACAGCAGCAGGGAAAAATATGACGGCACGTCAATCGTAAAAATGTCGATCTGGGAGACGTTTACGGATATCGGCAGCGGCGTATGCCCGCTGTCGATCCACTGTTTCTGCCACACGCATACCTCCTCCCACACAAACTGGTCGAGGTCGGTGACAAAGCCGTACTGCTCCAGCACAGGAACAAAAACGCCCGGCGAGACCATCGTGCCGTCCGCCTTTTTCCAGCGCACGAGCGACTCTGCGCCCACGACCTTGCCGCCCGTGATCTCGCATTGCGGCTGGAGCATGATGAACAGCTCGTGGTCCTGAAGCGCCATTTGGAAATCGGAGAGGATCTTGTAATCGCGCTCCGTTTTCTGGAACATGGATTCCTCAAAGGCACGGATGCGCTGGTGGTAATTTTCCTTCGCGTGCTGCGAGGCTTGCAGTGCGCGGTCGAACAGTTCCTCAACGGAGCTTTCGCTATCCGCCATGCAGTAGCCGATGGCGGGCATGAAACCGACGGAGGAACCGTGCTCCATGACAAATTCGTGTACATCCTGGAACAATCGCTCCATGCTTTCTTCATCGTAGGGGACGATGAGCGCAAAGTCGTCCTGCCCCAGATAACAGCAAAGACCGTCGGTGGCCGACTCTACGCTGACGAGGCGTTCACCGATCTGCGCGAGCAGCTGATCGCCGGCATCTCTGCCGTACCATTCGTTGAACAGCCTGAAATGCTCCAGATCAAGCGCGATCAGGCACCAGCCTTCGGGATGTGCCCGCAGGATTTCCTTGCCGCGAATGTGGAGTGCCGAATCCATGCGCAGGCCGGTCATCTCGTTGCGCGCATCGATGCCGGTGTCGAATCCAAAACCGAAGAGCAGATGACGGTCGTCGCCCTGCATGGGAGAAATATGCACTTTGCAGTAGACCGTCTCGCCGTCCTTCCGGATGCGATAGCTCAGGTTCATCTCACCGCGCTCTTGCACGGTGCGCAGCACGTTTTCCTTTTCCAGTTCCCGGGCGAAGATGTCCCGGTCTTCCTCGATGATCGTCGGCTCAAACTTTTTCTTGCTGTTGCCGAAAAAGTCGGTGCCGCTCTCGTTGCCCTGCATGTCCTCCTGATAGGACACGTAGTCCCCGGACTCGATCTCAACGTAGTAGAGAGCAAAATAGTTTGCGGAAAGAGCCAGAGCAATGCTTGAATAGAGGTCGCTGGCACTTTTTGCCTTTTCATAGGCTGCCCGTGCCTCTGCCGTTTCCTGCCTGACGCGCACCAGCTCCGTAAAATCCTGACACATGCCCAGCAGACAGCGGCGTCCGGTCGGATCGGTGAACTTGAGTTTTGTCGTCTGGAGCTGATATGTCCGGCCGGTGGCGTTCGTCGATTCCTCGTAATAGCTGTAGGGGCGATCCATGGAGAGCGCTTGCTTGTCGTTGGCGATATACTTCTCCGCGGCGTCCTTACCGAACAGATCGTAGTCGGTCAAACCGATAACATCCTCAACGCTGCCGCGCATCGCGTAATCCGCGAACGCCTGGTTGCAGGCGAGGTATTCGCCGGTCTCAACGTCCTTGGAGAACATCATGCCGGGCATGTTGCTCAAAAGTGCGCTTACGCTCTGTGTCAGCTCCGCAATCTTGAGCGCTGCCGCGGCTTTTTCTTCCAACCGCTGGTTTTCCGCCTCCACTTCCGTGGCATAATCCCGAATGATGGCCTCGTGATAGCGCCGCAGGGAGATGCTGACCATCACGACGACCATGCCGGCGATACCGAGCACCGCCGCCACAACGGAGATATAGAGGTTGCGCATGATCCGTCCGACAACCTCGCCGTATTCCAGACCCGAGTATATGTACCAGCCGCCTTCCACCTCTCCGCCGCAGTAGATGATCGGTTCCCCGTTGACCTCGATCTTGAAAAAGCGCTGCCGGTTTTCAAGGATCTGCGATGCGATCTCCCGCTCGATGGGATCATCCGTCGCAGCATAGTTTTTCAGCTGTTTTGCCTCATCGGAGTGGGCGATGATCGCACCGTCGGCGTCCATGACGAAAATTTGCGCATATCCGTACCGCGAAGTATCACTGAGCGAAAAGTAGTCGCCTGTATGCGCGATCTCATTCACGACGCTTTGCAGCTTCTCTGTTGTGAGATCCATCGAGACCACGCTTACCCCGTCAGAGAGCGCCTTGCATACGGTGATCGTTGTCAGACCGGTTACTGCATCCGTGTACGGCGGAACGTGGGTGACGCGGCCGTTCTCCTGGACGGCTTTGCTGTACCATGGACGGGTCGTGGCGTCAAAGTCCGCGCCCGGCACCCAGTCTCCGCCGTACAGGAACGAGCTGTCAATATAGCCGTAGACCGCAGTGGTGGGGCTTGCAATTTTTTCGTCCAGATTGCCGGACTCCCGCGTCATGTAGGCAAGGATCTCGGCATCCGACGCATTGCCCTGGCGCATTTCCTCAATGCGTCGGGCGGCGGATTCGACGGCCTCATTCGTCAGACGCAGATAATCGTCCAGCTCGCTGGCGGCCATCAGATAGCTGTTTTGACAGTTTCGATAGGCATTTTCCTGTCCCAGCTGCATCAACTCACGCAGATTGAGCAGCAACATGCCCAGAAACAGCAGACAACACAGCATGCAGAGCAGGATGTGTTTCCAGCCCATGATTTTGAAAATACTATCGCGTTTAAACTTTGCCTTCTCCATAATGGCAGCCCCCTATGTCACGAACAGTCCTACTGCATAATGTTATACTATAGCATTTTCAAACAAAAAACGCAACCAAATCCGTTGCTTTTACGGGCTGTTGCACATAGATAAAGCGCGGCAGAGCGCAAAAAGCGGCAAAGCGCAGCGGCGCGTCCTGTCTTGACAAGCGATGGGCCTGTCGGTATACTCGGTCATGTGAGGGCGGACGCGGCAAATGACGTAAAAAACTCCGCATACTTTGGCGCACTGCGCAAGTGCGCAGGAAAACCCGGTGCGTGAAGTTTTGCGCGCCAAGTCCGGCTGCCCAGGGATGATGACGCAGCATCATTTTTTGCATAGCCAATAAAGAGGGAGGCCAGCTTATCATGGAGATTCGTTTTCAAGAGATTCCGGAAGAGGTTATCCACCATGTGCATCAGGGCGAGGGGGATCTGCACAAGCACACACATGAGGACGATTATGCGCGGATCATGATTTTGGAGCTTGCACCCGGCGCGTCCATCGGCCGGCACACGCACGACACGACTTTTGAAGTTTTTTATGGGCTCAGCGGCGCCGGAAAAGTGCTCTATGAGGACACGGAAGAGCCCATGCTGCCCGGCAGCTGCCACTATTGCCCGCAGGGACGTAACCATAGTTTGGTCAACGACGGGACCGAACCGCTCAAGGTCTTTGCCATCGTTGCCAAGCGCGTGGACCCCGTTGCGCAGGAAGGATAGACGGCTCCCCTGCCCCGGTGTGGAGAACATTTTACCAAAAAGAGTTCCGATACGAGTGCACGGAATCGTATCGGAACTCTTTTTGCGCGTTGCCGCATTTTATTTTATCTGTGACCCGTCTCGTCCGGTTATATTCGCTCAGGCGATCCGCTGAACCGCACCGTCGTTGTCCACGGTGATTTCGAAAACCTGCAACGGGTATTCGGGATCGCGGCAAACGTTCAGCTTCTGAATCACATCTTCGCCGGAGATGGGATAGGCGAAGCAGGGAGCGTCCGGCACTGCGCGCCAAAGGGAACCGCCGCCCGGGTATTCATCAACGACCTTTGCCTCCTGGAGCCACAGGCAGCGGTGCTCACGGTCATAGTGGACGACCTCGGCGGGAAAAGTCACGCCGCGTTTCCGTGCGCCCGTTTCGCCGATGCCCTGGTCACGCACCAGCGTGAATTCGTACAGGTTGTCGGCGCCCGGCAGCAGGTAAGAGAGCGCACCGTCACCGTTGTTTGCCTGCGTGAGGTGCAGGATCTCCTTGCCATCCACGCGGAACATCTCAACAAGGTAATCACCCACGGACCCGCCGAAACCGATCCGGGCTGTAATGCTTTCGTCCTCCGACTTCAGACACAGCAGATCCGGGGCGAACCAGCTTTCGACGTAAAGCCGGTCCGTGTTTCCGTTGAGCTGCCAATAATTCTCATCGGTTTCGACGGTTACAACGCCCTCCTCATCCAGCCTTACGATGGCGCTATATTCTGCCTGCGGCGAGCGGTACAGCCACGTTCCCGTCAGTGTCTGGTTTATGGTTGAATCCGAAAAGTCATCGGTGCTTGTCATCGGATACGCTGCGAGCGTCAGCTCGGGGTGGACGTTTTCCTCCGTCTCAAGGTGCAGATAGTTGTCTTCGCCGAAAATGTAGCTTCCCCATGCGCCGTCCTTGCTTACACTCACGCGCAGCTCGGGATGCCACGGCAGCGATGTACGCAGCGCAAGAAATGCGCCCCGGTCGAGTGTGGCGTCATAGAGTGTTTCTCCCGCGACGAAAACGCCTTCCTCAAACGCGCACTCGACCATGTCGCTGCATTCGTCCGGCGTGCGCTCCACACGGACACGGACGCCGTCCTCCAGCACACGCAGTTTCGCCCAGAACCGGGACAGATCCTCGTCAAAGTCGCGGCGCTCGGTATCCAGCGTTTCTGCGGCTCCGGTCAGTTCGGACTCCGGAACGTCGAAGTCGATGGCGAGCAGCGCGTTGTATCCCTTGTTTGCAAGACTGGTGATCTCGCCGTCGCGGTTGAGCGTCAGACAAACGCCTTCCACGGGTGCAGCATCCGGCAGCGGATAGCCATTATAGTCCGCCGCGCCTACGTCACGGCTCATATCCAAAGGCTTTGCGCTGCCGCAGACGGCCTCACGGCCGCCGGCCCAATCTGCGTCCTTTGCAATGGGGAGAAGGTAGGCGTATTCCGGGGTGTAGTAGTACGTGTCATCACTCGGGATCTGGCACCACAACAGCGAGTCGCTGCCCTCAATGAACCAGACATTGCCGTAGAGCTTGGCATGATGGTCCACGCAATCAAGCTCTTTTTCCGTCCCATCCGGCTTTGCCGCGAGATAGACCATGTCAAGCAGAGCGTAGCCGTCCCGCCAGCCGACGGAATCCTGCGGCGAGGCATGCGAGCATGCAAGCGTCACATACGCCGTGCCATCCACATAGTCCATGTGCTGGACGAAACGATGGTAACCGCTGCCGTCTGCAATCGGCGGGCAGAGCCCCGCCGATACGACGCGCCACCTATCGTTTTCAAAAACACGCAGGTCGCCACTTTCATAGTCGGTTGACAGCTCGCCCGGCAACGTGGCAACGGTGGAGATCGTGCCCCCCTCACCCACTGTGAGGCGCGGCAGGTCGTAGTCCTCCGGCCCGAGGTTCACATCCATCGGACGAAGGCTGTCCTCCTGCCCGACCGTTGCTTCCGCGAAGGTGGATCCGTTGAGAAAGAATCCCGTACCCGCATAGTAGCCGACGCCGACGACGACCTTGTCACCCGATGCGAGGAACCGGTCGACCTGGACATCGTATATGCCCTCGTCGTCCACCTCCGGCAGCGCCCCGAGGTCAAGCGTCCTCCCCTCCGGCGTGAGCTGGATCAGCCTGCAAGTCAGCTTGATGTCTTCCACGCCCTCCGTGTCATCCGTGAATTCCGTTTTGACCAGAAAGACGCCCTCGTCCGTCAGACCCGCATAGCAAAAGTAGTCTTCGTTCGAAAACTCTGTCTCGCTGACGGCGGCTTTGTTCCGATAAAAAGAGTAAACCGTGTGGCCCGCCGGGGTGACGTCCGTACGCAGTACCGCGAGCAGTCCGCTCTCCGTTATGCCCAGCGGCACGCCGCGGCAGAGTGTCTCCTGCTTTCCGCCGTCCGCTGCGTACCAGACCACGTAGTCCTCTCCGGCCAGACGCTCGTGGAGATAGAAGCCGCTGTCGCCGTACCACAGCACGCCCGAGCCATTTTCAACAAACAGTGCCTTGCATGCTCCCGTGGCGGGCGTGTAGGCCATCAGCTCCGATTCGCCGCCGTTTAGATTCCACGCATCGGTGAATTCGGCAAACAGCGCCGATTTCGACAGTGCGTTTGCGCCATAGCGGCGGAAGTAGATCGTCTCGCCGACGCGGACATAGTAGCCGCCGTTGTTTTCCACGTCCGTGCGTTCGGCCTGCTCCGGCACGGATATGGGTGCGGTGACTGTTTCCGCCTGCGTCACCGTTTCTTGCTTGCAGCCAAACAGCGTCAACGCGAGCGCCAGCACCGCCGCAAACGCCAAACACTTCTTTCCCCTCATTTTGCAGTCCCCCTTCTCCGTCCGTTCCTGCACGGAGATTTTACCGTGCGCTTCACGGTACTCAGTATAGCGCGAAAAAACAACTGTTTTCAAGCGGTATTTCCGTTTGATTCCGCTTCGCGGAGAAAACAGGAGTCCGAACGAAAAGAGCGGAGGCCTGTGCCGCACGGCACAGACCTCCGCGTTGACAGCGGGTATATTGCGTTTTCTCACAGGCATCTGACTTTGGAGACAGCCGGATGATCTGCTGCCATTCGCAAAATGATCCCGGTTCACTCCACTGCGGGCAGCAGCTTTTCGTTCGGCGCAAGATAGCCGAGACCGCCGCAGCGTTCGTGCAGCGTGCGGACGGCGGTGCGCTTTTTTCCGAGCGACGCCTTTTTCAGCTTGTCGAGAGCGGTGTCCGGCACATCCTTGAACTCCAGTATGCCGCGCGAACGCGCCAGTTCGATCAGCTCTTCGCCCGTCTTGCTGCGTACGATGATCTGGTTCCATTTCTTGTCTGTGTCCCAGCCGTCCGCGCTGCGGGCACCACCCACAGAAAGATCGGCGAATTCCGACGTCATATCCGCACAGGCCCGGCAGGCGGGGCGGATCAGCGGCAGCACCTCATCCAGATTGACGGAGACGACATCACTTCCGCCGCGCAGGGCAAATTCCATCGAGTGATACTTGCTGGGCAGGATATCCACATGCGCCGCGCCGGCTGCTGCGCTGCGTTTTGTCAGCGATTCCAAGCCGTCCCAGTCGAGTCCCCAGCCGCAAAAAAGCCCGATCACCAGACGAATGTTTCCGATGTGGTTGTCGTTTTCCGGCAAGGGGTCGTAGCGCATTTTATAAACGGCGAGCGTTTTGCAGGGCGTTCCCACAACGCCGATGCGATGCAGCTTGTCCTCACGCAGCGCCTGATTGAGCACCGCGAGCGTCGGCGGGATCTGAAAACTGCTACCGGAACAGCGGCGCACATCGTCGGGGTCGGTAACGATCACACCGGAGGGGTCCAACGTATCCTGTGCGCGCGTCAGCAGCGCACCGTCGATCAATCCCTCGCGCAGCGCCAGCTCCGTCAGCGCGCTTACCACGCCTCCATGCTGTGCGCCGCCGCGAATCTCCGGGTCCTTTGCCCGGGCGAGGTACAGTGCGCGGTAAGGCCCAAGCTCGGGCAGGATCGTCTCACTCGGAAACGCCTTTTTTTGCAGTGCGGCGAGGTCCGTCGGCATCCGGGGGCAAAAACGCTGGCAACGCCCGTCGGAGCGTTCGCAGTCATAGTAGCAGATCGTCCGTCCGCGGGAAGAACCCCAGTATGGGCAAAGCCCCTGACAGGCACCGCATCCGGTGCAAAGCTCCTTTTGGATCACATGGGAATCCAGTGCATAAGAACTGAGCATCTTCCCACCTCCTATACCATGATCTGCGGAATACCGAAGATCCGGACGTCCAGCTCATCCGTGCCGTCCGGCAGATAATCCCGCAGACAGTGACTCGCCGAGCACAAATGCCCGCCAACCAAAAAAGCGTAGCCGGGTTTCTGGTCATAGACAAAGTTGTGCTCGCGCAGCAGTGCATTGAGCGCGCCAAAACGCGTGTCGTCCGGCAGCGCCAGCGTCAACACGGCGTCCGTTTCCGGATGACGCAGCCGAAGCGTGATGGTTTCCGCTGTCATTGCGCGCCTCCTTCCGCATCCATGGCCTCGCAGCCCATGGCAAAGACCTTCTCGTTCATCTCCAGCACCGCGCCCTTGAAACGCTGCTTGAGTACGGCGGCGAGATCCTGCCGATCCAGCGGCGCGCCCGAAAGCCGGCTGAAGGCGCCGAGCAGCGCAATATTCGCGGCGCGCGCATCACCGCAGCGCATGGCGATGTCCGCCGCGGGAATCGCCTGCGCCGAAACGGAGAGGGAGCGGATCTCTGTCTGCAGTGCGTCCATATCCGGGTAAACCTGCGCGCCGCGCAGTACGCCCTGCGGATAGATCGGGCGGGGATCGTAAACGATGCGGGTCTCGGCGCCGGCATAGTGCCGCGCGATGCGCAGGGTTTCCAGCGGTTCAAACCCGATGATGAAATGCGCTTCCCCTTCGGGGATCAGCACACCAAGTTCCTGCGTTGCGGAAATGCGCACATGGCTCATTACCGAGCCGCCGCGCTGTGAAGCACCGTAGGTTTCGCCGATGGAGACGCGGAATCCCAGATCGTTCATTGTGCTGCCGAGCACCTCGGACGCCAGCACATTGCCCTGTCCGCCGATTCCGCAGATCACGATGTTCAGCGGGTCGTACTTCAACGCCTTCATGCCTTCTCACCGCCTTCCACCATGATAGCCCCCGCGGGGCAGAGCTTGGCACAAATACCGCAGCCCACACAGCTGACCGGATCAATGACCGCCTTGTTCTTCTGGAAATCCCAGCTGTTGCCGGGACAGCCCCAGACGCGGGAACAGAACCTGTCACAGCCGCAGCCGTCGCCAAGGCATTTGTCCTGATCCACCCAGACCCGCGGCTTTGTGTGCTGCTGCTTGCTTTTGAGCGTGGCACAGGGCTGGCGCAGGATCAGCACCTTGAGCCCCGGCTGACGCAAAAGATCCGCCATCAGGGCTTCCGTGCCCTCCAGATCGAAGGGATCTGCCTCCGCCACCTTGCAGCCCATCGCCTCACAGATCGGACGGATCTCCATCGGCGCCACGTTGTCGCCCATAGCGGTGAGCCCGGTGCCCGGATGCGGCTGGAAACCCGTCATGGCGGTGGCGGAGTTGTCCAGCACCATGAGCAGCATATTGGAGTCGTGATATCGTGCGTTGACCAGCCCCGGCAGTATGGAGTGATAAAAGGTCGAGTCGCCGCACATGGTCACAACTTTTTGCTCCAGCCCGTAGGCCGTCAGCTGCCCGAGCCCCTCGGCAAGGTTGATGCCGGAGCCCATGCAGTTGCAGGCCTGATATGCGTAATGCCCTGCTTCCTGACTGGACATAATGTAGCAGCCGATATCGCCGATGACGACACCGGGGTTCTTTTCATGACGCAGTACCCGACGCAGCAAATGGAAGGTCGCCCGGTGCGGGCAGCCGGCGCAGAAGTTCAGTTCTCGCTCCAAAAGCGGCTCGTTCGACGCGCTTTTGCGCTCCGGCAGACGCTTGCCCGTCAACGAAGACACCGCGGCAAGCACCAGCTCCGGCGTCAGTTCCCCAATGCGCGGCAGCGCGCCGTCACCCCGCCCGGCGAAACGGACGGTAAAACGATTTTTCCCGGCGATCGCCTGCAGGTTCCGCTCAAGGAACGGATCGACCTCCTCCAGGATCAGAACCTCCTCCGCGTGTTGCAGATAGCGGACGATCAGGCGTTCCGGCAACGGCCAGAGCGATGCGAGGGATAAAAGGCCTACCTCGTCCGTCTGACCGAGCCGATGCAGCGCCTCCTGCGCGTACAGCCGTCCGGTACCGCCTGCGACAATGAGCTTTTTCGGCTTTTCCGGACCGGAATAATGGTTGTAAGGACACGCCTCAAAGGCCTCCTGCAAACTGTCCAGCGTTTCCAGCATGGGCGTGTGCCGGTAACTGACGCACACCAGACGGTCCCACTCGTCCACCGGCTTGAGCGTGTGCGGCACATCGGGCAGCGGCCCCAGCGTCACATTGCTTCGCCCGTGGCAGACGCGGGTCGTCAGGCGCAGCAGCACCATCTGACGGTACCGCTCCGAGAGCTCAAACGCATAGGGCACCATGTCCTTCGCTTCCTGCATGGTCGTCGGCTCCAGCATGGGAAGATCCGCGGACATTGCCATGAAACGGGAGTCAAATTCATTGGTGCTCGAATGTGCGCTGGGATCGTCGCTGGTCACGATCACAAGACCGCCCTTGACACCGTGCTGTGCGCCGCAGTGCAGCGCATCTGCCGTGCATAACAGCCCGTTCTGCTTGACGATGCAGATCGAGCGTGCGTTGGCAAGCGAGGTGCCGATACACGCCTCCAGCGCACAGACCTCATTGGTTGCCCACTGTGCGTAAAATCCGCGCTCTCGTGCTATCTTCCCCAGCATACCGAGGATCTGGGAGGATGGAGAGCCGGGATAGGAGGCGGCAAAATTGATCCCCGCCTCCACCGCGCCGCGCACGATCGCCTCGTTGCCCTGCATCAGGCAGACCTTGCCCGGCTCGTTGAGGGTCATTGTCCATTCCATAGCTTTCCCACCTTTTTGAACGCCGGATATGCCGGCGCAGCATGATATATCATTCTAGCACAACCTTGCCGGAATTCAAGAAAAATGGAAGCGGCGGACAGACGTATTTCCTTGCGTCTTTAGCTGTTTTACCCGAATAAAACCCGCATGGGCGCCATGAGGTTTAGAAGATATGCCACTTGTTTTGACAAGGCGGGAAATGTATACTTTACGCATAATTTACCACTTTAATGCCACAAACCATCAAAGCATAAGGGGGGTGTTACGATGGAACGCCCGGAGACGATCCTTGAAGTCAAGGATCTCAGCGTGGAATTTCATACGGCGGAGGGTGTCGTCCGTGCGGTGCGTGATCTCAGCTATACGCTGCACGCGGGCGAAAAGCTCGGCATCGTGGGCGAGAGTGGAAGCGGCAAGAGCGTGTCCTCCCTTGGGATCATGCGCCTGATCCCTGATCCGCCGGGCCGGGTGACGCAGGGACAGATCCTCTATCGGGGCGAAGACCTGCTCAAAAAGTCCGAACGTGAGATGTGTGCCATTCGCGGCAACGAGATATCCATGATCTTTCAGGAGCCGATGACCTCGCTCAATCCGATCCACAAATGCGGCAAGCAGATTGCGGAAGTGCTGACGCTGCACCGAGGGATGAAACGGCGGGAGGCGGCGGAAGCGGCGGTGGAGCTGATGCGTGCCGTCGGTATTGCCAGTCCCGAGACGCGCGCGCAGGAGTATCCGCACCAGATGTCCGGCGGAATGCGGCAGCGCGTTATGATTGCCATGGCACTTGCGTGCCGCCCGCACATTCTGATCGCCGACGAACCGACTACGGCGCTGGACGTGACCATTCAGGCGCAGATCCTCGACCTGATCCGCTCGCTCAACCGGGAGTTGAACACGGGCGTGCTGTTTATCACGCATGATCTTGGCGTTGTGAGCGAGCTGTGCGACACGGTCATCGTCATGTATATGGGCCGCATTGTTGAGCGTGCACCGGTGGATGAGCTGTTCGTCGCGCCGAAACACCCGTATACGGAGGGGCTGCTGCACGCGATCCCGACGATCACCAGAGAGCGACGCCCGCTGGAGGCGATCAAGGGCATGGTACCCAATCCGCTTGAACAGTTTGACGGCTGTGCTTTTGAGCCGCGCTGTCCCTATGCAACGGAGCGCTGTCGTACCGAAACCCCGCCGCTTGTTTCGCTCAGCGAATCGCGGGATGTCCGCTGCTGGCGCTGCGCCGGAGAAGGGAGGCGGAACGCATGAGCGAAGACGTGTTGATGCGCGCCGTTGACCTGAAGGTCTATTTCAAAGGTGAAGGGCGCGGTGCCGGTATTGTACGCGCGGTGGACGGCGTCAGCCTCGACATTTTGCGCGGCGAAACGCTCGGCATCGTGGGTGAGAGCGGCTGCGGGAAAAGTACGCTGGGACGCACGCTGCTTCGATTGCAGGAACCTGTTGCAGGCAGCATCTTCCTGGAAGGCAGGGATATTTCCCGACTCAGGGGCGCGGCGCTTAAGCAGATGCGCCGGGAGGCGCAGATCGTGTTTCAGGACCCGTCTGCCTGCCTGAACCCGCGGCGCACGGTACGTCAGATCCTGCGCGAGCCGTTCGGTATCCACGGTATGGAAGGGACAATGGACGTTGACGCACGGATCTGTGAGCTGCTGCGGCTGGTGGGACTGGACGAGTATCTGCTCAGCCGTTATCCGCATGAGCTTTCCGGCGGACAGAAACAGCGCATCGGCATTGCACGGGCGCTGGCGCTTGAACCGAAGATCGTTGTGTGCGATGAAGCAGTGTCCGCGCTGGATGTGTCCGTGCAGGCGCAGGTGCTCAACCTGCTGCAGGAACTGAAGGAGAAACTGCATCTCACATACTTTTTCATTTCCCATAACCTCAATGTGGTCTATCAGGTCAGTGACCGCGTGGGCGTGATGTACCTCGGCAAGCTGGTGGAGCTTGCGGATTGCGCCCAGCTTTACGAAAAGCGCTGCCATCCTTACACGGAGGCGCTGCTTTCTGCCGTTCCGCGTGTTGGCGCCGGCGAACGCGGCGAGCGCATCCACCTTGCCGGCGAGGTGCCCGATCCGGCGAACCCGCCATCCGGCTGCCGCTTCCATACGCGCTGCCCCAAGGCCTGCGAAAAGTGCCGCGTGTCGGAACCGGTGCTGACCGAGGTGGAACCGGGACATTTTGTCGCCTGCCATTTGGCGGGAGATGCAACGTAGATACCGCTGCTGTGCAGTGTATCATATCGCATAAATGAAGAGGAGGCTTTCCTATGAAGAAACTATTGACACTTGCCCTTTGCGCATGTATGCTCTTTGCCTGCGTCGCCTGTGGCGGCGGGAACAGCGGTGCGGAGCCGCAGAAGAGCAACACCGAAACCGAATCCGCTGCGGGCGGCAACACGGTCGTCATTGCGATCGGCGCGGGCTTTTCGACGCTTGATCCGGGCCGTGTGTATGAGAAATATCCCCCGCTCGTCGTCAACGCCTGCTATGAAAACCTGTTCAAGTTCTATTCGAACGACGGCGGCGCGGAGCCCTGCCTTGCCGACAGCTATGAGTTTTCGGACGATGGTCTGACACTGACCGTCAAGCTCAAGGACGCGAAGTTTGCAAGCGGCAACCCCGTAACGAGCGCAGATGTGCAATTCAGCATCGAGCGCTGCCGCAATCTGCAGGATAACCCGTCCTTTATCTGCGATACCATCGGCAGCATCGATACCCCCGACGAAAAAACCGTTGTGTTCCATCTGACACAGGTGGACAGCGCGATCCTTTCCAAGCTGACCTACAGCTCTCTGGCCGTGCTTGACAGCGCGGTTGTCAAGGAGCACGGCGGTACAGACGCTGTTGACGCCGTGACTGCCGACAGTGCCGCCGATTTCCTCAACACCACAAGCGCAGGCTCCGGCATGTATGTCATGACGAGCTATACGCCCGACGAGGAGATCGTGCTGGAGAAGAATGCCAACTACTGGGGAACGCCCACAAACGTTGACAAGTACATCATCAAGATCCAGCCCGATTCCAATACGCAGATGATGACGCTTTCCACCGGCGATATCGACGTTGCGATGAACATGACCGACGACACAATGGCGGAGCTTTCCGGCGTTGCGGGCGTGGAACTGATGAACTCCGCCACAAAGACCGTCAGCTTTGTGATGATGAACATGAATTCCAGCATCGGCGGTCCCGTTTCCGATCCCCACGTGCAGCAGGCGATCCGTCTTGCGCTTGATTACGCCGGAATCCAGACCATCGTCGGCGAGGGATGTATTACACCTTACGATGTGATCCAGGACGGATTTATGGGCAGCAAGGGCGAGCGTCCCGCCAGCTACACCAATGTTGACGCGGCGAAGGAAGAGCTTGCCAAGTCTCCCTACCCCAACGGCTTTGACATTGATCTTACGGTTTGCGATCTGGACATGGAGGGCGTTGCGCTGACCGACCTTGCACAGAAGGTCAAGGCGGATCTCGCGCCCATCGGCATCAATGTCAACATTGTCAGCCAGCCCTGGGCCGCCGGTTACGGCGATGCTTACCGTGACGGTACGCTGGGCATGACCGTTATGTACTGGGGCACGGATTATAACGACCCCAATGTGCAGCTTGAATTCCTGCCCGGAAAGACCGTCGGCCTGCGCGCCGGCTGGACTGCCGCAATGGATCCCACGCTCAGCGCCAAATATGATGAGACAATGGCCGCGACGGACAATGCCGAGCGCATCCGTGTGCTTGGCGAGGTGCAGGACATGATGTATGAGAACGGCCCGTTTGCGTTTATCGCACAGGCGCCTGCCCACATCGGCTTCAACACACGCTTGAGCGGTGTCGAGATTTCCGATCCGTACGCGCTCGATCTGACGCTGATCAACGTTAAATGACCCCCTTGCCCGAGGCGGCGGCGGAGTGTTCCGCCGCCGCCCGACGGCACATACGTTGTGCGGTTTCGTGGACAGCCGCTGTGCGGCTGCCCACGAAACCGTGCGACAAGAGAAAATGCGAGGTGCTCCCATGGAACAACTGAAATTCATTGCCCGACGGCTGGTCTATCTTGCGCTGATGCTCTTTGGCGTGGCAACGATCGTCTTTCTGCTCTCGCGGCTCGCCGGCGATCCGGTTACGGCGAACCTGAGCCAACGCGCGCTGTCCGACCCCGCGGTCGTCGAGGCGTACCGTGCACGCTATGGGCTTGACAAGCCGATGCTGACGCAGTACCTCTACTATATCCGCAACCTGCTGCAACTCGATCTTGGCACCTCCATCCGCACAAATAACCCTGTGCTGCAGGAGCTGGGACGCTGCTATCCCGCAACGATCGAGCTGGCACTTTTCTCGATCCTGATTGCGTCCGTATTTGGCATTTTGTTCGGCATCGTTTCCGCTGTGCGGCGCAACAGCGCCCTCGACCAGACCGTGCGCGCGATTTCTGTGACCGGCGTGAGCATTCCGAGCTTTTGGTTTGCGCTGCTGATGTTGTTTGTCTTTTACTACAAGCTGCGCCTGCTGCCCGGGCCGGGGCGACTGAGCAACGCGTTTTCCGCACCGGCGCACGTTACGGGGCTTTATGTGCTCGACAGCCTTTTGGAGGGCGACGGCGCAAAGGCGGCGGACGCGCTGCGCCATCTGATTTTGCCGTCGTTCGTGCTTGCTGCGTTCACGATGGGCCTTATTACCCGCACGACACGCTCCAACTTGCTTGACGTGATGTCGACGGACTACATCCGCACAGCGCGGTCAAAAGGGCTTACGGGCCATGCGCTTGTGATACGTCACGCTCTTGGCAATGCGCTCATTCCCGTGCTTACGGTGATCGGCCTCGGTCTCGGCAATCTGCTCGGCGGCATGGTTCTGGTTGAGACCATCTTCAACTGGCCGGGCGTCGGACAGTTCGCCTATCAGTCCGTCATGTCGGTGGACTTCCCCTCGGTTATCGGCGTTTCACTGCTGATAGCGCTCAATTACATGGTCATCAACACCGTAGTGGATATCCTTTACGGTGCGATTGACCCGAGAGTGAGGTGTCGGTGATGAAACATTCACTCAAGCGTCTTTTCTGCTCCAATGCGCTGTTTACCATCGGCGTTGTGATCTGCCTGTTTTGGATTCTTGCCGCCGTGTTCGCGCCGCTTATCGCTCCCTACGATCCGGTCGCACAGGACCTTTCCGTGCGGCTCAAGCCGCCGAGCGCAGAGCATTGGTTCGGTACGGACAGCTTTGGACAGGACATCTTCAGCCGCGTTATTTTCGGCGGACGCTACTCGCTGTTTGCGGGACTGCTGACCGTGGTGATCGCGGGCGCACTCGGTACGCTCTACGGCGCCATTGCCGGTTATGTCGGCGGCTGGGTGGACAATGTCATGATGCGCCTGTCCGAGATGATCATGTCGTTTCCCTCGCTTATTCTTGCCATGATCATCAACACGGTTATGGGCTCCAACCTGTTCAACACGATGTTTGCGCTCGTGATCGTTGCGTGGCCCAACTATGCCAGACTGATGCGCAGCGTTGTACTGAGCGTAAAGGAAAACGAGTATGTTTCGGCGGCGCGCGCACTCGGCGCAGGAGGGCTTCGCGTGCTGCTCAGGGAGGTCATTCCCAACAGCGTCAGCTCGGTGCTGATTATGGCCACGACCGACATCGGCAACCAAATCCTCATGTTCTCGACACTCAGCTTTCTCGGCCTCGGTTCTGCGCCGCCAACGCCGGAGTGGGGCATGATGGTCTCCGACGGTGTGGATAATTTCAACAAGTTTTGGATTGCCGGGTTTCCGGGACTTGCCATCTTTACGATGGCGGTGGGCGCCAATTTCATCGGCGACGGGATGCGCGACCTGCTTGATCCGAAGCTGCGCAAGCAATTTTGAAAAACGGAGGGATTGCTATGAATAACGAACGGGCAAATCGGATACTCAAAGCGCTCGGTGAGATGGGCGCGACGCAGATGCTGATTACCGATCCCCTGTCCATCTACTATCTGACGGGCGTTTCCGTTATGCCGTTTGAACGTTTTTACGGTTTGCTGCTGCGTGCGGACGGCAAACATGCGTTTTTCCTCAACCGCCTTTTTACCGTGCCACAGGAGGTCGGCGTCGAAAAGGTGTGGTATTCGGACACGGACGACGTTTCCGCGATCGTTGCGCACTATGTCGATCCCGGCACGGCGCTCGGCGTGGACAAGGACCTCAGCGCGCGCTTTTTGTTGCCGTTGATGGAACGCAATGCGGCACGGCGCTTTCTCAACGGCTCGCTTGCCGTTGACCGGACGCGCGGCGTGAAGGATGCGGACGAGCAGGAGAAGATGCGCGCGGCTTCGCGCATCAACGACGCCGCCATGTCACGGTTTAAGGGACTTGTCCACGAAGGCGTTACGGAGAAACAGGTTGCCGCGCGGATGCTTGACATCTATCTCGACCTCGGCGCGGACGGTTATTCTTTTGAACCGCTGGTTGCCTTTGGCGCGAATGCCGCCGATCCGCACCATGAGCCGGACGACACCGTCGTCCGGGACGGCGACTGCGTGCTGTTCGACGTGGGGTGCAAAAAAGACGGCTACTGTTCGGACATGACGCGGACATTCTTTTTCCGCAACGTTTCGGAGCATAGCCGCAAAGTCTACGATATTGTGCGCCGCGCGAATCAGGCGGCTGAGGCGATCATCCGTCCGGGTGTCCCACTCTGCGCGCTGGATGCGGCGGCACGCGATCTCATTACCGCAGAGGGCTACGGAGAGCAGTTTACGCACCGGCTCGGTCACTTCATCGGACTGAACGAACACGAATTCGGTGACGTTTCCTCGGGCTTTGACTGGCCGGTCGAACCGGGGATGGTCTTTTCCATTGAGCCGGGCGTTTACCTGACCGGCGATGTCGGCGTGCGTGTGGAGGATCTCGTGCTGGTTACGGACAGCGGCGTTGAGCCGCTCAACCACTACCCGAAGGAACTGGAGGTCATTGATGGCTGAGCCGACTGCAACGCTGCACATGGCGAGCGGTGCGCGCATTGTGATCCGGCTGCTGCCGGATGCCGCGCCGAACACGGTGGCAAGTTTTGCCTATGCCGCCTCGCATGGCTGGCTGGATCATCATGCCATTGAGCGGATCGTGCCGGGCGACTGGGTGGACGTGAGCTACAGCGCGTTTGGGCGTGAGGAGTGCAAGTACCTCATTCCCAACGAATTTGCGCTCCATCCCGAGCTTGTGCCGCTGCCCTCACGGCCGGGCTGCGTTTGCATGGGCGGATACGGAGAAGCGGGCCTTGCCGGCTGCGAATTCTTTTTCCCGCTGCGTCCCTGTCCGGAGCATCTCGGCGTCTATCCCGTGTTCGGAACGGTTCTGGAGGGTATGGATGAGATCCGTCGCCTGGAATCGGTCGAAACACAACCTGTTCTCGATTTTCCGATTCCGGACGTGAAAATTAACCGTCCGCTTGTTCCGCAGGTCATTGAGCGCGTGGAACTGGAACTGGACGGGCACAGGTTTCCGGCTCCGGTGCGCGTGAAAAACCCCTCGCTTCCGCCGAACTGGCGCTGAGGCGCAACATGCGGTGCCCGAGCGTTTGCATCATCGAAAAACGAAAAGAACCACAGTTCACTTCAATGAACTGTGGTTCTTTTGTGCATTCCGCCCTGCGCTTTTTTGTAAATCCCCTCTTGCGTTGTGGCAATAATCCGGTTACAATAAAATCTACTTGTGACACGAACAGTCTACAAAAACAAACCGATTACATACGGGAGGAAAAATATGGGAGGACCAAAACTGAGCGCGGCACAGATGGCGCAGCGCCGGCAAACCATGCTTCGGGTGGCATTCCGACTATTTGCGAAGAAAAACATCGATTCCGTCTCGATGCGGGATATCGCCGCAAAATCCAACTGCGGCCTGCGGACGATCCACCGCTATTTTAACACCAAAGATGAGCTGGTGGTTGCCGTTTCGTCGTGGGCGTTTGATAAGTTCATAACGGAGAACCGCAAGCGGCGGCGCAAGGATTTGTCGCAAACCACCGCTGCTGAGGACTACGAGTTCTTTCTTGACAGTTTTCTTGCGCTCTACCGCAAGCACGCCGATCTGCTTCGGTTCAATCAGATGTTCAACGTCTATGTCCGCTCGGAGCATATTTCCGAGGAGAAAATGCAGCCCTATCAGGAAATCATGAATGCGCTGCGCGAACGGTTCCACAACACCTATGAAAAGCGTGACGGGACGTTGCGCACCAACGTGCCGGAGGAGGAGATCTTCTCCACAACGCTGCACCTCATGCTGGCGGTTGTGACGCGCTATGCGGTTGGCCTTGTGTATCAGGGCGGCACGGACCCGGAACGGGAACTGCTGACGCAGAAGGAAATGCTGCTGCGTCAGTATACGATACAATAATCAGTAATCTTTGCGCTATGGCGCGTTTGGGAGGTCATCACCATACACAAAAGAAGGTTCCTGTCCATCTTATTGACGCTCTCGATGATCGTGGGTCTGACGCCGTGGACGGTGCTGCCCGCATGGGCGGAGAACGATCCGACGGTTATTGCCGCCGACACAACAAATTGGTCAGGCAATATGGCCGTGAACAGCGACATCACCGTCGCGGCGGGCATGACCTACACCGACGGCACGACGGTCTACAGCGGCACGCTGACGGGAACGTAGATCGGCGGCAAGACCCCCGTGCCCTGTCCCGCGAAGATCGGCGACAACACCTACACCACCCTTGCCGCCGCGCTCGCTGCCGCGCAGAACGGCACGACCGTTACGTTGCTCACGGACGTGACGTTGAGCGAGAAGATCCAACTCGGCAAAACCGTCACGCTTGACCTCAACGGTCACACGCTGACGTACAGCGGCGAGGGCTACATCGACGTCAGCGATGGCGCGGTCTCGGCAACCGGCAGCGGCACGATCATGGGCGTCAGCGGGGACACCGCGTGGAGCTTCGATGCGCAAACCGTTGCGGACGGAAACACAGCGTACAAGAGCATCGACGGCGTGCTGTACGCGCTGGAGAACGGAAATCCGGTCACGCTGCTGCTCTGCCCTGCGGCGAAGACGGGGACGATCACCGTCCCGGCGACGGTCACGAGCCTTGCGAAGTATTCGTTCTACAGCAACAACAGCGGCTATACTTACACGAGCCTCAGCCGCATCGAGTTCGCACCGCGCGCGGCGGGTACGCTTGGCATCGGCGAGTGGGACGAGAGCGAGAAGGAGTATATCCACAACTCCGATGTGTTTGGCTCCGGTTACACAGGCGGCTGCGTGCTTGCCGCGCCGGCGGGGATGCGCGCCAACGATGCCGCGACGATTCCGGTGAAGGGGATCGAGTGCTCCCTGCTCACCTTCCGCGCCGTGACGGATTGGGACGCTTTGTAGGACGCGATCCTCGATGCAAACGGCGGTACGGTCACGCTGGCGCGGGACTATGACTATACGAAGGACAGCTATCAGTTCGACGCCACGGGTTATGATGAGGATGATAACCCCATCGCCGTGAAACTCTGGTACCCCGAGCTGTGGATTCCCGCGGACACGGTGCTCGACCTCAACGGCCACACGCTCAATGCCGCACTCTTTGCGGCGGACGATTCTACGGTGAAGAACGGCACGCTGTTGGGCGCCGTTGTATGCGAGAGTGACTACACGGAAGGTACACTGACGCTGGAGCACGTGAAGGCTGATTTGAAGTCTGTAATGCTGGAAGATTTCAGTGTTCTTCTGATGTGGAACGGCGCGCTCGTCCTCAAAGACAGCACCGTGAACGTCGAGGAGGGTATGAGTCTGTGGTATCCGCCCGAGAGCGGTGCGATGCTCACAATGGACGCAACGTCGAGCCTGACCATGGCACAGTTCGACCTGTCGAAGGTTTCCACTAAAAATACGGGCTTTGTGCTTCTGACGTACAATGGAACCGCTGCGGACACGAAGGATACCGTCTCCGCGTACTACCAGAACACGCTCGGCAAGTTCCTGCCCGATGGGCTTGCGATTGAAGCGGCGTTTATCGGCGCAGAGGAAAGCGAAGGAATCTATGCCTATATTATATCCGTCGTAAAGACGGCGGACGGCAGCTACCCCGAGAGCATTTCGTTAAAAGCGCCGACCTGCGCCGTCGTGGTCATGAACGGCACGGGCAGCGGCAACTATGCCGAGGGCGCGACCGTCAGGATTTCGGCAAACGCGCCCGCTGCGGGCAAACAGTTCAATGGGTGGATCTTCTCGCCGGCAGTGTATAACATCTCACCCGACACGAAGACCATTTCCGTCTCGTTTACAATGCCCTCGCATGACGTGACGGCAACGGCAACGTATAAGGATGTGACCACGCCGACCCCGACTACCGGCGGCAGCAGTGACGACGACAGCGGCTACGACGATGACCGCGGCGGCGATTCGTCCTCCAGCGGCAGCAATACACCGGGCGGAAACGGCAACAGCGTCGACAACGGCGGTGCGGTGACGAATGCCGACGGCAGCAAGACCGAATCCACCGCTACCACCGCCGTCACGATCAAGGAAAACGAGGACGGCTCCACGACCGAGACGACCAAGGCGACGGAAACCACCGTCACCACGGCGGCAACGCGCAGGAGGACAGAGTTTTCGTTGAGATCGGCGTGTCGCAGAGCGGCCCGGGCATCATTGCGGAGGAAAAAGACGCGAACGGCAATCTGACTCCCGTCCGGGACTGCTATGAGGGCAGCGTGATTCTGCCGGTCTACGGTTCGTGCGAGATCGTGATCGTGGACAACACGAAGACGTTCCGCGACGTGAGCGCCAACAGCTGGTACTATGACAACGTGACCTTTGTCACGGCGCGCGAGATCTTCAACGGCACGGGTGATGGGATGTTTGACCCCGACGCCTCCATGACGCGCGGCATGTTGGCGCAGGCACTTTACAACTTCGACCGCAACGCGACGCGCGCGCAGCTCGCGGCGATCATGGCACGCTTTGTCGAGAAAGCAGCGAAGTAATATAACCATGCAAAGAGGTGTCTTCCAGATGGAAGACACCTCTTTTTGCGTCACTGCGCCATATCTCCGCAAAGAGGATGCTGGCTGGACCGCCTGCGCCAAGACCGTCAAAGTGCAGAACACGCTTGCTTCATTTCGCTTTTTGTTGCAATTGAGAGGATAATATAATAATATTGTAAAGACGTAAACACCATGCTCAATTACCAGTACCGGTGAGAATCTGTGAGCGCGGAATGTGTTCGCAGCGGCCTTCTTTGTGAGAAAGCGAGAGGTTGTTTATGCGGTTGACATTATTTACCATTCAATATATGAGCATTGTTGCCCTGTTTGTAGAATGCTGGCTTGTATTCAGGAAAATGCGCGGAGAGCTTCATGCGTGCATCTTTTTGAGCAGCGTTGCGACGCTGGTAAATAATGTCGGCTATCTGATGCAGATGCGTGCGGTCACGGAAGAGGCGTCTATCAATGCGCTGCAGACAGCGTATCTCGGCAAGGTCTGGATTCCGTATTCCCTTTTTCTCTTTGGCATGATGCTGTGCAAAATAAACGTGCCCAAGGTGATACGCGCGCTGCTTTCTCTTGTCCATTTTGTGACCTTTCTCCTGATGCTGCTGGTTAAGCACAACGAATGGTATTACAAAAATATCCGCTACGTACATACCGGCATTTTCCCGCAAATTGTGCATGAATCGGGACCATGGCATGTTTTTTACGATGCGCTGCTGGCTTTTTACATCGTCTGTGCCATGGCGCAGATGGTTCGTGCATGGCACAGAGAGACCAATCCTGTTGTCAAAGGGCGCTTGCGCATGGTGACCTTCGCCTTTCTGGCGTTCATCATCTTTTTCGCCCTCTACAAGCTGAATAAAAGCTGGAGCTACGATGTGACCTCGCTGGGCTATACGATCGGCACGGCGTTTATGTATGTTGCCATCTTCCGCTATGACCTGCTTGACACGGGAGAGCTTGCCAGAGAGTATGTGGTGGACGAGCTGTCTGCGGGAATCGTCGCCGTGGATGAGCAAGGCACAGTGGGATATTACAACAAGCCCGCGCTGGCGCTGTTTCCGTCTCTGGAGACGGACGCGCAGAACGTGGCGGAAACGCTGCGCGGCGCAATTGATCGCCGTGAGCCGCTGCGTTTTGGCGAACGCATTTACAAGCCGGTGGCAAACACAATCAGCCGCCGCGGCTCGACCGGCACGATTTACATCCTTGAGGATGAGACCGAGCATATCCGCTATGTGGAGCAGCTGGAGGAACAGACGCGGCGTGCGGACAGTGCGAGCAAAGCAAAATCTGCGTTCCTTGCCAATATGTCGCACGAGATTCGTACGCCCATCAACGCCATTCTCGGCATGGATGAAATGATTCTGCGCGAAGGCGAGCAGCCGGACATTGTCAGCTATGCGGAGGACATCCGGTCTGCGGGCAAAACGCTGTTGTCCATTATCAACGACATCTTGGATCTGACGAAGATTGAGGAGGGGCGGATGGAGATCCTGCCCGCGCAATACGATCTCAGCTCGCTGGTTAACGATCTGAGCAATATGACGCAACAGCGTGCGGACAACAAGGGCCTGCGCTTTGAGGTGCACCTGGACGAGTCGATCCCCTGCCGACTTGTCGGCGATGAGATCCGCCTTCGCCAGTGTGTGCTCAATATACTGACAAACGCGGTCAAGTACACGGAAAAGGGCAGCGTGACGCTGAACGTCAGTTATGAAAAAACAGGGGAAAACAGCATTGCGCTCAGGTTCTCTGTCAGCGATACCGGCATCGGCATGAAAGAGGAGGACATGAGCCGCCTGTTTGCGCCCTTCGCCCGCATCGAGGAACGACGCAACCGGTATATCGAGGGTACGGGTCTTGGTATGAGTATTACCAAGCAGCTCCTTTCGCTGATGGGCAGCAGCCTTGAAGTTTCAAGTACCTACGGCGAAGGCTCAACATTCTCGTTTACCGTGTCGCAGCCGGTGGTACAATGGGAACCCATCGGAAAGCTGGCCGACCATATCAGAAGCAACGAAATGCACGAGGAATACCGCTCGCTGTTTCAGGCGCAGGATGCACACATCCTCGTCGTGGACGATATGCCGGTGAATCTGCATGTCATCCGCTCGCTGCTCAAAAAGACATGCGTACAGGTCGATACGGCGCTTTCCGGACGCGAAGCGCTTGAAATGGCTGCACGGCAAAACTATGACGCGATCTTCATCGACCATATGATGCCTGAAATGGATGGTATCGAGACATTGCATGAGCTTCACGGGATGCCCGGCATGAAGGACATTCCCTGCATTGCACTGACAGCAAATGCCATCTCCGGTTCTCGGGAAATGTATCTGGAGGAGGGGTTTTCCGATTACCTTTCCAAACCTGTGAGTGGTGAAAAACTGGAGGAAATGCTGCAACACTACCTTCCCGCTGAAAAGGTGCACAAGCCGGGACCGGAGGCGGCACCGGATGTGCTGCCTGTCGAAATCCCCGGCTGGTTGAGTGCGGTGAAGGGACTGGATACGCGGCGAGGCCTTTGCTTCTGCGGTTCGGCCAAGGCGTATCTGGAAACGTTGGAGATCTATGCACACAACGCCGCTGAAAGCGCGGACGAGATCGAACGCTGCCGGGATGCGGGTGACATCAAAAACGTCGTATTGAAACTGCACGCGCTCAAGAGCACCTCCCGCGCCATTGGCGCAGAGGAGCTGGGTGCGCTTGCGGAAAAGCTGGAGCTTGCGGGCAAGGCGGATGACAGGCAGACGGTTTTCACGGAGCTGGAGGAGATGCTTGCCCGTTTCCGCGCGCTGGGGGCGGCGCTCGCACCGATGTGCGGCGATTGTAAGACGGAAACACGGGCGCATCCGCTTATTACGGACGCTGATCTGGAAAAGGCTTATGGGCTGATTCGAAAATATGTGACAGAATATGACTCTGAGGGTGTGGAATCCGTGATAGGCAATCTGGAGGATTTTTGCCTGCCGGATGCTGAGCGCGAACGCATAGATGCGCTGCGCAGCGCAGCTGCCAATTTTGATTGGGACAAGGCTGCAGAGATGCTTTTATAAACAAAACCTTCCATTTCGACTCTGTGCGCTGCGGCAAGATAATCCGTGACGGCCGGGTGGCGGATCTGGAGGAAGCTGCCTTGTGCAGATAAAGACCATTCACACAGGAGGGGGAGGAAATGCCGCTTCAAATCATCCGACAGGACATCACAAAAATGAAGTGTGACGTGATTGTTAACGCTGCGAACAACACGTTGCTTGGCGACGGAGGCGTGGACGATATGATCCACCGGGCTGCCGGGCCGGAGCTGCGCGAAGAGTGCAGGGGACTTCATGGTTGCGCGTCCGTGGCATTTCCTCTTATTTCTTCCGGCATTTTCGGTTATCCGAAGGCAGCAGCGCTTCAGGCTGCGACCGAGACGATTTCGGCATTTCTTGCAGATCACGATATGAATGTGTACCTGACTGTTTATGGACGTGATAGCTTTGCCGTATCAGCAAGCGGCGATACGATATCTATGTGATCGATGCGATGCGTTTGAATTTGATCAATCGCTGTTGGATCTACAGAGCTAAGATTGAGAACATCTCAACGGATGGCGGTTTATTCAGCCAACTGCTCACTATATGATGGTGTTTGTCGTGCTTGTGGCAGTGTGCTGAGATTGGCTCCGGAGGCGAACATGAAAAAAAGAATGATGAGACACAACACAAAAATGCATACACTGGTTTGGCTTTGCGCGGTCGTACTGTGCGCTGTGGCCTTACCCACAACGGCGCGGGCGCAGGATTTCTACGGCGAGGGCAACGTGCTCATCGCCGTGGACCTGGCGCCCTACGCCGTGAACGAGGCCGTGAGCTATCCCACTGGCACGATGGGCACCCTCGTCTGGGGGGACGATGCGCCGAGCGGTACCAGCACGCGCCCGGCGTTCCGCAACCATGTCTACGAGGTCTCACCGGATGTGACGCCCGTGCCTGCGCCCGTCTACACCATCGCAACCACCTATACGGTGGGACAGAAGCTCTTTTTCCCGTATTGGCGCCTGGATGGCACGGATGATGCGGGATTCGAATGGATAACGGCGGACAAGTTCCCGCGGGAGGTGTTTGACGAAGCCGGCGCGCCCCGCTTTCTGATCCACAGCAGCTGGGTGAAAACCGAAAACGGCGTGACATGGTACAAGACGCCTTCGGAAAAGGTAAATGGGGAGACCCATCTCTGTGTGGATTTTCTGGAGATCGAGTGCGTCGAGGTCACGCAGTACAGCACGGTCTGGCAGTACACCGGCAATGCATATTCCAACCGCAGCGGCTTTGACTCGGACGACTATATTGGCGCAGTAAACCTGACCGACGCGGAATTACAATTCTTCTTGGAAACCTGCGACAACGCCTATGCCAAGCAAGCACAAATCTACGGAGACCCCCATTGGGAAGACGCACGCGGCGACTGCGATGGGAAGGCTGCGTATGTGGCGCTGGATCTCAGTGTGCTCAAGCCTTATACAACCGCTTACTATGGTGCTACCAATACGGATATCGCCGGGTTTGACTGCCTGATCATCGGTGCGAACTTTTTGCCTGACCGAAGACCACAAACTGCGCGGAAGACGGCAGAGGATTCTTTCATGGGCACGCTGGTTCACGAGCTGAATCATTACATCGTAAAAGGCTGCATCGGCCATGAGAACGAACGCTGGAGCATGTGGATGGGCGAGTCGTTTGCGCAGTCCGCCATTTATACCGTCAGACCGGAAAACATCTCCTATCTGCAGCATCGTGTTGCTATCGAAGATAAAAGCTCGCGCCTGCGGATGATCCCGGGCATACTCTGGGCTTATGGCGCTTCCAACAAGTATCTCCCCTACAAGGATAGTGTTTATGCGCTGGGGCCGTACTTCCTGCGTTTCGTTGAGCGCGAGACCACGGGACGGACGGACGGCAGACTGTGGACGAACTATCTTGCGCATCGGACGCCGGAGGGAAGCATTACGGCAGCGGAGCTGGACGGCTATCTGAGCCAGACAACCGGCGAAGGGATAGACGCCTGGATGGTGCGGTTCATGGCGGCGGTGGTTGCCGACACGGGCAGCGGCGCGGTCGTTCCGATAGAGTATGGCGTCGATCCCCTGACGTTCTTCCGCCCACATGAGGACTACGGGAAAAATCTTTCCTTTGACGGTGCGGTGGACGAAGCCGTCAAGGCTTTCTTTCAGCAAGATATCGGAGTCACCGCCGTGGCGGGCGGCGGGACGACCTACGCCTGGCGCAATGACGCGGGCGGCAAAATCGCCATCACAGGCGCGGATGACCGCTGGTACTTTACTGCGCTCAACATGGAACTGCCGACGGAGCGCGAGGTGATCGACATTGACAGCACAGAAAAGCTTGCAAAGATCGGAAAGGACCCCGCTTACCCGCTTTACGGCAGCTATCGTCTGACGGTGGATCTCGACCTCGGTGGCACGGCAAGAGCGTGGACGCCCGTTGGAACGCTCGACAACCCGTTCAACGGCATATTTGACGGAGACAGTCATACCATTCGGGGGCTTTATATCGACAGCGCAAGCGAAAATCGTCAGGGACTTTTCGGCGAGATCTCGGGCAACGCGGAGATCCGGAATCTGACCGTGTACGGCAGCGTGACAGGCAAGGAAAGCGTCGGCGGGCTCGTCGGCTTCCTCTATGGCGGCGCGGTGCGCAACTGCACAAGTTATGTCACGGTTGCGGGCAAGGAGAACTGCGGCGGGATCGTGGGATATCACTACCTCGGCACAGTGGAGAACTGCACGGTCGCGGGCACGGTATTGGGCGGCAAATGTATTGGCGGCGTCGCGGGCTACGGAAGCTGGGCCGCGGTGAAAAACTGCACAGTGACTGGAACAGTGGCTGGCGACAGTCTTATCGGCGGCATCACGGGTTTCAACGACGGCTGCACTGTCAGCACCTGCTCTGCCCAGAGCGATGTGAGCGGAAGCGTATGTGTCGGCGGCATCGTTGGGTATATCCTTCAGTACGCTACCGTCCAGAATTGCTATCACAGCGGGCGTGTGACCGGTGAAAGCAGTATCGGCGGTGTCGCAGGGATGCTGTGCCAGACAAACAGCATTCTACAAAACTGCTACCATGTCGGCACGGTGACGGGCGAGACTCATATCGGCGGCATTGCGGGCAGAGTTGTGAAAGCTGAGGCAAAGAACTGCTATAGCTATTATGCCGGTCTGCCAGCCTTCGGCAGCACCGTCGACGGTGAGATAACGGGCTGCTACGTTCTGTCCGAAACGGGCGGCGAGGACACGCTGACCGCGGCACAGTTCGCGGTGCAGAGCAGTTTTGCCGGTTGGGATTTTAATACGGTTTGGAGCCTTGAAAGCGGCGTTCGCCCCGTGCTGCGGAGCAACATGGAGCAGATCGCGCCTGCGCCGTCGCCAGTGCCGAGTTATGACAGCGGCGACGATGACGATGGCTATGACGAGCCGCGTCAGACATCTGCGACCCCGGCTGCACCCGTTGCGCCCACGCCGACGGTGCCTGCCCCTGCCACGCCAGCCGATCCGTCCTCTGCGGTGCTTTCGCCGCAGAAGCTGACGGTCAACGACGCGGAGCAGAACGTCGAGGCGTACAACATCGGCGGAACAAACTTCTTCAAGCTGCGCGACTTGGCGGCGCTACTGAAAGGGACGAGCGCGCAGTTCAATGTGGACTATGACGCCGCGCGCAACACGGTCGTCATCACAAAAGGCGCATCTTATGCGGGCGAGGCGGGAAGCGTGTTTGCCGACCGCTCGGCAAGTGCGGTGATCAGCCCGCAAACCGTGGAGATCGACGGACAGGTGGTTGCGCTGACGGCGTACAACATCGGCGGCAACAACTTCTTTGGCCTGCGCGAGCTGAGCGAAATCCTCGGCTACGGTGTCTCCTACGACGAGGCGACGAACACGGCGCGCATCGAGAGCAAGTGAATGGCAAACCACGCAGAGTAATTCAAAGTCATGGAGCACAGCTTAAACGCTGTACTCCATGACTTCGCTTTGCGTTGCCTTTTGCCGGCCTCTGCGATATACTGATTTCCGAGTAGGGGCCCGACCGTGGATATAGCGCATTTGGTCAGACATTGACGAAGGGGGGCAACGCCCATTTCTGAGAAAAAACGTACTGAGTTATTTGAAAGCGCGCCGGTTCCAAAAGCGTTGGCAATCATGGCGCTGCCCACAATCATGAGTCAGCTTGTCACATTGGTCTATAACATTGCCGACACATGGTTTATCGGCCGGACAAAGAATCCCTATATGGTCGCGGCATCCTCTCTGGTTCTTACAATTTTCTTGCTGGCAACGGCGATCTCCAACATCTTCGGCGTAGGCGGCGGAAGCCTGACGGTGCGGCTGTTGGGGCAAAAGCAGGAGGATGAGGCAGAGAGAGTGGCATCCTACAGTCTTGCAATGGCGGCGGGAAGTGCGCTCTTCTATTCGCTCCTTTGTCTGGTGTTTATGGATCCTTTGCTCCGGCTTCTCGGTGCCAGTGATCATACAATTGGTTATGCCCGCCAATATCTTCTTCTTGTCAGTGTCATTGGTGGCCTGCCCACCGTGCTGTCGGTTACAATGGGCTCCCTGCTTCGGAACATAGGCTTTTCTCGCGAGGCGGGATTTGGCCTGAGCATGGGCGGTATTCTCAACACGCTGTTGGACCCGCTGTTTATGTTTGTCATTTTGCCGGACGGCTATCAAGTTATGGGCGCAGGACTTGCCACGATGCTTTCCAACGTTGTGACTTTATCATGGTGTATCGCCACGTCAGCGCATCTTCCGTACTGAAGCTGCCACGGCGCTTGGTTATGATCCGTCCCGCATCTGCGCGCTCACTATATGCCGTGGGGGTGCCGGCGGCTCTCAGCCTGTTTCTTTTTGACCTTACGAACATTGTTATTAACCGGCTCTCATCGTCGCACGGTGATATTGAACTGGCCGCAATGGGCATTGTGCAGAAAGTGGAGCGGCTGCCGCTGAACACCGGTATCGGTATCTGCCTCGGCATGATGCCGTTGGTGGCGTACAACTTTGCCGCGAAAGACTATAAACGCATGAAAGCCTTTTTTTCGGCCGGGCGGACATCCGGGCTTGCGTTTTCGTTGCTTTGTGTTGTCCTCTACCGTGTGTTTGCCGCAGACATCATTCAAGCTTTTATCGCGGACACGGATACCGTGCGGCTGGGAACACAGTTTTTGCAGGCACGCTGCTTTGCCACGCCGCTTATGTTTCTGAGCTTTCACATGGTCCATTTCATGCAGGCTATCGGACAGGGAAAACTATCTTTCTGGCTTGCCGCGATTCGGCAACTGGCGCTCAACATACCGCTGCTGTTTTTGCTCAACCACCTGTTTGGCATGAGCGGCATCATATGGACACAGGCAACCGCTGATTTGCTGAATGTGATTGTGTCATATGCCATATATTTTCATCAAATGCGAGCAAATACGCCGTTGTATTATTGAGCGGAATCCAATGCTTCTGTCAGGGCTTTATGACCGGTTTAACTTTGCCATGGAGGCAATTGTCGGAATGTGCATCGGGCATATGTCCATGCATGAGAGCGCTTTTGAGCATCCGCTTCCAAAGTGTTCGCCATAGAGTTCCCTGATTTCATCGGCTTTTGCCCGGTTTCTCGTCGATACCAGATAGCAGTCATTGGCGAAGATGGCTCCGAAAAAGTGCATTCCGTTTTCATAGTTCGGGCAAACCTCCAGACACAGGCCGCACTTGAGACATTTGGCTGCCATATACTGCTGGAGATGCGCCTTTTCTTTCTCAGCGGCGTTCCGTTCGGCCTCAAGCTGATATTCCTCGATGTAGACATTGGCCTGCTTCAAATTCTCCTGAATGACCGACCGGTCAACAACCAGATCGTGAATCACGGGAAATTTGCGCAGAGGGCGGATCGTGATTTCACTGCCCTTCAGGTCTTTTAAAAAGGTTTCGCACGCGAGAGCCGGTACACCGTTGATCACCATAGAACAGGCACCACAGACACCCTGCAGGCAGGAGCATTCCCATCCGATACGGGTGGTGCTCCTGCCGGTTTCATCTACGATGTCATCATGATAGTTGAGATGATCCAGCAGCCCCGCAACGGACATTTCGGAGGGTACGTCAGCGTCAAAGGTTTCCCAATAAGGCTCAGAATCCGGCGATTGCTGCCGCAATATCTTAACTTTCATACGCATGCTCCTTGTCCAGCCGGACAGTATATTTCCCCTGATCGTAAGCGACAATTGTAGCGGCTTCGTACGCCTCTTTTGCCTCGGGGTAGTCGCTGCGAAAATGAGAACCGCGGCTTTCCCGGCGTTCCTTTGCGCAGGAGAGCGTCGCTCTGGCAAGGGTCAGGATGCCATGGAGGGAATAGTTGGCATAGATCATCACGCTGCTGTCATAACTGATGCGGCCGGCAACTGACAGATCATAATCGATATCCGAAATTCCGTGTTCGATTGACACCTCGTTGCGTACGATCCCCAGATTTCGGTTCATGGTTTCGGCGGCCATCTCACGCATATACATCACAGGGAAACTGCTCTTTGTGTCCAACATGCGCCGGAGCGCCTTGTTTTCTTCCTCCAAAAAGGCGGAGAAATCAGGCGCTTTTCCGTTACACGCTCTTCCCGCAATTTCCGCTGCCGCAACCCAGCCGGAATGCATTGCGGCCAGAAGAGAATTGCCGCCCAGACGATTTGCGCCGTGATAGATAGACGCACATTCGCCCACTGCAAACAGGTTTCTGAGATTCGTCTCATGGTTCAGGTGTACGGCGAACCCACCCATGAAAAAATGAACGGAGGGCGCCACCGGGATCGGTTCTCTGGAAATGTCGAGATTTCTGTATTTCATGCACAGGTCCCGCACCTCCGGCAGCCTCCGGTCGATCTCTTTTCGGTCGAGAAATGCGATATCGAGATACACCTCCCGCCCAGAGGCTTCAATCTCTCGGCTTACCACATCACGCGTCATCAGGTTCCCGCGAGGGCCGTACTTTTCTTCCATGAAGTAGACTCTTTTGCCGTTTTTGCTGTAGAAAAGCCTGCCGCCCTCTCCACGCACTGCCTCCGAAATCAGCATTCGTTTTTGCGCGGTCTCGATCGTGGTGGGATGATATTGGATAAATTCAAGATTTTTCAGCTCGGCACCCTGTAAAAACAGTTTCCCGGCTGCATAGCCATCGCATTGGGTGGAACCGGTGGTTTTCCCAAACAGCCCGTTTTGCCCTCCAGTGGCCATTACCAGAGCGTCGGCATATTCTATGACAAGTCTTCCGCTGTGTTCATCAAACAACAGCGCTCCATAGCAAACGCCATCACGGATAAGGGCGGAGTGAAAACAGGCCCACAGCCTGCGCTGAATGCGCCCCGCCGCCTCAAATCGCCGTGTTTCCATGACGAGGGCAGAAACGATCTGCTTTCCCGTTGCGGCGCCGCAAAAGTAGGTTCTCTGATACGCCGGATCCTTCCACGCTTCTGGCAAGAGAGCCGGAGGTGCCGTCGGGCGTCTCGATCGACGTTTCGGACACCCGGCCCGTCTGCGTTTCGCCCGGCGCGGT
>CACZPK010000022.1 GCA_902783035.1 Oscillospiraceae bacterium | reverse complement strand
TCCTCGGACTATCAGTTCTACAAAGCTATAACTTCACCTTCCTTTCCGCTTTGTGCCTAACCTTTTCAGTTAGGAACGAGTCGCACCCGTGTCCAAAATATAATTTTGCAGCTTGCCGTAGCGATCCGCTTCCAGCGTGCTCGCGTAGAAGAGCTTATACTCAACCACGGTAGCGTTGAGGATGAGCTGGCAGGTGCCGGACTCGCCCTCGACGACGGACTTCGGATAGACGACCTTCACCTGTGCCTGATAACCCGCGCCGGGGGTGCGGGTTGTTGCAAGCTTGATCTGGCTGATCTCGTCGTTGTCCATGCTCATGATCTTGGTGCCAGCGGGAGCGCCCTCGTCCAGCGAAAGCAGCACCGGCGTCAGCGCCCAGGTGTTGCTGTCGATGGTGAACACCTGCTGGTAGCATTCCTCGCCATTGATGGTGGTGAGGTAGGCCGTGGACTGATCCGGCGTCGCGGTCATCCTGGGGCTGACGAGCTCGTCCCAATACATACCGCGCTGATAGATCGCCTTGGTCGCGGTCAGGACGCGCTGCGCCGCCGCCTTGTCAGCGCCCGTCAGGTTGGGGTTGATACCGAGGCCGCTGATGGTCCAATCACCGAGAAGATAGATCCAGACGGCGGTTTTCGTCGCGTAATACGCCTCATTGACGTTCTGGACGCCGAGATCGTCAAACGTAAGGTGCGGGTATCCGTTGCTGATGATCCCGCAGATCTTCGGATCGTTGACCGTGCTCTCAGCGCTGTAGTGGATCGGCGTACCCTCCGGCACGGTTCCGGGGACGCCATACAACCTCGGGTCCACGCAGTACGCGGGGATCTCCTTCGTTTCGCCCGTCTGCACGGACTGATAGCGGTAATAGGTATAGTGCTGCGTTTTGACGCTGCCGTTCATCGTCAGGTAGTTGAGCTCCGCGTCCTTGGCGAAGATGCTCACGTCTGCCATTGCTTCCTCCAGCGTCGCGGCCGCGTTCGCCGGCGGCATGGGGATCATGCCGACGAGCATCAGCACCGCCAGAAGAACGGAAAGGATTCGTTTTTTCAAAGCAGTTTCCTCCTTGATTTTTGCGCAAAAAAGCACACCGTTTCCGGTGCGCTTTCCATCGTTTGATTTGATTTTTCTGTCTGTCACACGGTACAGATGAAGTACCTTGTTTCCATGAATTCGCCGTCGACGTAGTAGTCCCAGGCTTCCGCACGGAATCTGCCGCGTGGGATGCTGGCGACGTGCTTTTCCAGCTCCGCCGCACGCCAGGGCCAGAACACCGGCGTATATGCTTCGTACTCGGCGGGGATGGTCAGGTAGACCTTGGCGAGCGGCTTGCCGTCGCGCCAGGATTCCGGCGTTCGCCCGATGGCGTTGTAGAGCGTGTACTGCATACGCCTCGTCTCGTACAGGTTCCTCATGAAGATGTTGTCGCCCGCGTCGCTGACGTAGTGGCGCACCTCCGGGGCAGGAAGTGCCACCGGCTCGAACAGGCTCCAGTCGCAGGTCGGTTCGGGCAGCTCCGGCAGGGGGCCGGGGGCGAAGCAGTTGTTCTCGAAGCGGTCTACGCTCTTCACCTCGTAGAGCGTCCCGTCGCCGCAGGGGATGAGGTCGCCGACGCGCGGGGTGTACTTGCTGCCGTCTGTGGGCAGCGTTACGATCCTGCTGCTCGATGTCTGCGCTTCCTCGGCATATGGCATGTTGCTGTCGATCTGAACGGCGCTCCCGTCCCAGCTCACGTTGAATCCAACCGCCTTGCCGACGTCGCGGAGCCTGACGTAGTTCGCGCCGCCGATAGAGTATGCCTCCATCTGCACTCGCTGACCATCGACGTAGATCGCCTGTGTGGACCGCTGTGCCGCGACCATCTCCGCCGCCTGCGTCGCGGGTCCCGCGAGGGTCGCGCCGAGCATAATCCCCGCCGCGACGAGCGCGATTTCTCTGCTGTTCTTCATGGTAATGGCCTTCCTTTCATTTTATTTGGGGCTATCGTACAAGGAACATTACCACAGAGAT
>CACZPK010000021.1 GCA_902783035.1 Oscillospiraceae bacterium | reverse complement strand
CCTCGGACTATCAGTTCTACAAAGCTATAACTTCACCTTCCTTTCCGCTTTGTGCCTAACCTTTTCAGTTAGGAACGAGTCGCACCAGTGTCCAAAATGTAATTTTGGAGCTTACCGTAGCGGTCCGCTTCCAGCGTGTGCGCGTAGAAGAGCTTATACTCAACGACGGTCGCGCTGAGTCTGAGCTGGCAGGTGCCGGATTCGCCCTCAACAACGGACTTCGGGTAAACGACCTTGACCTGAGCCTGATACCCAGCTCCGGGAGTGCGGGTCGTTGCCAGCTTGACCTGACTGATCTCGTCATTGTCCATACTCATGATTTTCGTACCGGCAGGCGCGCCTTCGTCCAGAGAAAGCAGGACCGGAGTCAGCGCCCAGGTATTGGAATCAATCGTAAAGACTTGCTGGTAGTATTCGGTGCCGTTGATGGTGGTGAGATACGCGGTGGTCTGGTCGGGCGTTGCCGTCATCTTCGGGCTGACCATCTCGGTCCAGTACATGCCGCGCTGATAAATCGCCTTGGTTGCGGTGAGCACGCGCTGCGCCGCTTCCTTTTCAGCACCGCTCAGCGAGGGGTTCACGCCAAGCCCGCTGATGGTCCAATCGCCAAGGAGATAAATCCACACAGCCGTTTTCGTCGCGTAGTATGCCTCGTCCACGCTCTGAAGGCCAAGATCATCAAGCGTCATGTGCGGGTATCCGTTGCTTATGATGCCGCAGATCTTCGGGTCGTTCACAGTGCTTTCCGCGCTGTAATGGATCGCCGTCTCCTCCGGGACAGTTGCGGGAACTCCGTACAACCTCGGGTCCACACAGTACGCGGGAATCTCCTTGCTCTCACCGGTCTGCACAGACTGATAGAGGTAATAGGTGTAATGCTGCTCTTTTACGCTGCCGTTCATCGTCAGGTAATTGAGCGACTTGTCTTTTGCGTAGACGCTGACATCGGCCATGGCCTCCTCCAGCGTCGAGGCGGCGTTTGCCAGCGGCATGGGCATCATGCCGACAAGCATCAGAACCGCCAAAAGCATAGATAACATTCTCTTTTTCAAAGTGATGTCCTCCTTTTTTGCCGTTACAACAGAAAAAGCGCGCCGTTTCCGGTGCGCTTTCGCTGATGTGATTCTGTTGTTGCTCTGTTACACAGTGCAGATATAGTACCTTGTTTCAAGGAAAACGTGGTCCTTGTAGTAATCCCAGGCTTCGATTCGGAATACCCCTCGCGGGATATTGGCAACGTGCTTTTCCAGCTCGCTTGCTCGCCAAGGCCAGAAGACCGGCGTGTATGCTTCATACTCAGCCGGAATGGTCAGGTAGACCTTTGCGAGAGGTTTTCCGTCTCTCCACGATTCCGGTGTCCGTCCGATGGCGTTGTACAGCGTGTACTGCATCCGGCACGTTTCGTAAAGGTTCCTCACGAAAAGATTGTCTCCCGCTTCGGTGACGTAGTGCCGCACCTCCGGGGCGGGAAGCGCCACCGGCTCGAACAGGCTCCAGTCACAGGTCGGCTCCGGCAGCTCTGGCAGTGGGCCGGGGGCGAAGCAGTTGTTCTCGAAGCGGTCTACGCTTTTCACCTCGTAGAGCGTCCCGTCATCGCAGGGGATGAGGTCGCCGACGCGCGGGGTGTACTTGCTGCCGTCCGTGGGCAGGGTGACGATCCTGCCGCTTGCTGTCTGCGCTTCCTCGGCATACGGCGCGTTGCTGTCGATCTGAACGGCGCTCCCGTCCCAGCTCACGTTGAACCCGACCGCCTTGCCGACGTCACGCAGCTTGACGTAGTTCGCGCCGCCGATAGCGTATGCCTCCATCTGCACCCGCTGGCCATCGACGTAGATCGCCTGCATCGACCGCTGCGCCGCGACCATCTCCGCCGCCTGCGTCGCGGGTCCCGCGAGGGTCGCGCCGAGCATGATCCCCGCCGCGACAAGCGCGATTTCTCTGCTGTTCTTCATGGTAATGGCCTTCCTTTCATTTTATTTGGGGCTATCGTACAAGGAACATTACCACAGAGAT
>CACZPK010000020.1 GCA_902783035.1 Oscillospiraceae bacterium | reverse complement strand
TAGTAGGTATAGTGCTGGCCCTTTACCTGACCGTTCATGGTCAGATAAACCAGCTCCTCGCCTTTTGCGTAGATATCGACCTCCGCCATGGCTTCTTCAAGCGTCGAGGCGGCGGATGCGGGAACCGCGAGCATACCGAGCAGGGTTGCAAGCGTGAGCATCATGGCAATGATGCGTTTATACATGGAATGTCCTCCTTGATTTTTCAGGGCACGACAAAAGGCACGCCCGAAAGCGTGCCTTTGTCAGCCGGGTATTCAGTTTACAGGGAAAGAATGACGTAGCGGACGTACATAAATTTGCCGTTGTGGTAGTAGTCCCACGCCTCCACAGCGTAGCGGCTGTTGGGACGGCTGTGGACGAGATCCGTGATGTTGGTTTCATCCCACGGCCAGAACGCGGCGGCATACATCTCCTTGTCAGCCGGGATCGTGAGCGAGACCGTGGCGAGCGGTTTCCCGCCGCTCCATGCGCTCGGCTCTCTGCCGAGAGCGTTGTAAAGCGTGTACTCCATGCGACGGGTCTCGCGCACGTTTCGGATGAACAGGTCATCGCCGGTGGCGGTCTTGAAGTGCCGCTTTTCCAGAACCGGGTCCGCGAGCTTGGGGAACGCGCTCCAGTCGCAGGTGGGCTCCGGAAGCTCGCCCACAGGCCCCGACGCAAAGACGTTGGAATCGTAGCGCGTCGTGTCGGTGACCTCGTAGACGTACCCGTCGTCGCAGACAATACGGTCGCCCGCCTCCGGGATGTACTGATCCTGGCGCTTTTCAATGTTGTCGTCGCCCGACGCCGGGCGCTCGCCGACGTAGACGCTGTTCGTCGCGGCGTCGTAATCCACGGCGAAGCCGACCTCCTTGCCGATGTCGCGGAGCTTCACATAGTTGTTGCCGGCAATGTTGTACGCCTCCATTTGGACCTCGCGCCCGTTGACGTAGATGCGCTGGGAGCTGCGCTGCGCGGTCACGGTCTCGGCCACCGCCTGCGCGCCGCCGAGCAGAACCGCACCCAGCACCGCGCCGGCGAGCATGGATGCAAGCGTCTTTTTCATGCTGAGCACCTCCTTCTTTTTTTTTGCTCTCAACAGCATTATACGGAAGAAGGTGTTTTTTTTCAACAGCGGCGCAGGATCAGGTCGTTATCTGCATGGCCTGCACGCACCAACGCTGCGAGGAATCGCCCGCGACGCAGGTAATGAGCGTGATGCGGTTGTCGCTGGTTTCACGGATATAGCTCCAGTCATCGTTGCGGATTGCCACGACGACCTGAACCTCATAGGTGCGCGTGCCTTGTGAGGTCGTGTACTCGATGATATCGCCAAGCTGGAGATCCTTGATGCCGCCGATCACATACTTGGCGCCGCGGTTGTGGCCGCAAAAGCAGCAGTTGCCGTCCCAGACGGAGGTGCCGGTAAAATGCCCGAGCCCCTTTTTCATGCTCTCCGTCGTCTCGCCCTCCCATGCGTAATACTTGCTCACGCCGATGGCGGGGATGGAGATATAGCCGACCGCGCCGTTTTGCAGCTTGAAGCTCTCCGTCAGTTTCGTGCAGACGGGCTTGCTCGTGATCGTGACATTGCTTTCACCCTGCGCGGAAGGCTCGGTATAAGGAAGCTCCGGTGCGGCGCTTTCCGCCGTTCCCATCGTGGGCGCGGTGCCGCCGTTGGCTTCGCCGCCGACATAGGCTTGCAGCCCGGGCAGCGGCGTGCGTTCCATCACGCCGGTCTGCGTCGTACTGAATGAGCCGTACTCCAGCTCCTGCCCCTGATAGTCCACGACGTTCGCGCCGCCGTAGTTGTACTGCGAGCCGTAGACGTCTTCGTAGGACGTGGACGTGTAGTACCCGTCCTCGCTGTCTTCATCGTCGCCGAATACATAGTCCTCGGCGGCAAATGCGCTGGTGGTAAAGATCGCGCTCATGGCAAAAACGAGCGCAAGAACGGATGCGATGCTTCGCTTCAAGATGATACCTCCTTGAATGTCCCCAGATTGAATTCGTGCCAGTCGCCCGGCCGGTCGTTCTGGATATTGTAGCGATAGTTTTTCCCCGCGTAGCTGACGGTGAAGGTCTTTCCCAGCACCTTTCTGGCAAGCGGGCGCTTGATCTCCACGGCTACGTTGCTCTCGGGCGGAACGCCCGTGTCCGTGATGTCGATTTGCAGCTCGTTTTCCTCCACGCGGTACTTGGCGATCAGCTTGTAATCGCGCGGCTTGCTGCCCGGCACATAAACATAGACGTTTTTGCGCCGCGTCCACTGCCACGCGGCAGCCGCGGCAAGAGCAAGTCCGAAGATCCCGCAGGCAATGCCCGCAAGCAGCTTTCCGGCGGAGTGAGCGCGCGCCGCGGCGCGGCTGTCCTCGGGCGAGGGCTCCGTGACAACGGGTTCGAGCTTTTCGCCCGCAAACACGACGGTATAGGTGACGTTCTCAATGCCCGAGGCCGTGACCTCGCCCTTGTATTCGGCGGTCGTGACGTAGCCCGTCGCCGCCTGATAGCTGCTGGAGCCGGTATAGGTGGCGACCGCCTGATACTCGCACGGCAGCAGCTCCTCTCCGACAAGCCCCGTCGCGGTCACCTGCCATTCGACGTTGGCGAGCTTGAGCGTCTTGCCGTTTTTGACCGTGGTACCCGGGACATAGGACATATCGTTGGAGGCAAGCCCCGGAATGGTCTTGGTCTCGGTGATCGAGCTGTATCGGGTCTCATAGCCCGCCGCCACTGTCTTGAGCGTCGTGTGGTCCAGCGTCAGCTCACCGGCGTACTCGCCGTCGTCATAGGGCAGCGACGGGGCAAGCTGCGCGAGGATCTGCGTGAGGTCGTCCTTTGCGGTCTCGACCTCGACCGTCTCCGTGACCGTCTTGACGAGCGTGAACGGGTGCTCCTCCTTGGTCGTGTACGCCCAGGTGTAGCGGTAACCCTCATATATGAAGGGCGCTTCCCGCAGAGCGTCGGCGTCGCCGTTGGGCGGAAGTACATAGGTTTTGATGATGCGCTGCTGCCCGTTCAGGTTTTCGCACACGAAGCTCTCCGGCACATCCGCCGCAAAAGCGCCGACCGTCAGCGCCAGAGACAGGAGGATGCACATGAAAATATGGTTGATTCGCTTCATTGACTTCTCCTATTATTAAGAGTCCGAGGGGAAAGAGCGCGCCGCGCCCGTTCCCCTCGGCTGCATTACAGATTTTGCCGGATGATCCTGGTAATGATGCCGAGCGCGACGCCCTGTTCTTCGTCCAGCTTCGTCACGACAAAGTTCACGTCGTCCTTTCTGCCCGGCCGCCGCGGATCGCGGCAGGTGTGCGCAATGGCGTTGGCGCCGTTGCTGAGGCGGATATACACCGCGCCGCCGTAATTGTCGGTCACACGGCCGACATACTTGTTCTGAGGCTTGCACTTGTGAAGGTTGTCAAGGTTGTTGTTCTTGGAAACGCTTCGGATGTCCGCCTTGATCGAGATATCCCAAACATTGGGGCGGTTGATGGAAAGGACGCGGACAAGGATACGCTTGCCGACGTAGTATTCATCTGCGGCGTTTCCGATCCAGCCCCACGAAATGTCGGCTGCACGGATCGTCGTCTCGACGACGAAGACCTCCACGCGCACCATCTTCTCCAAAACCGCGACGACGCGAGCCTGCACAATGCGCCCGGGGTAGATAAGCGGCATCCCCGTATCCGCGCGATCCATGTAAAAGCTCTGGCGCTTTTGCAGCATGGCCGCTTTTCGGCTGGCGACGACGCTGTTGTCGTGCGGGTCGATGCCCTTCACGATGAAGTCGATCTCGCTGCCCATGCGCGTGTTGATGACGCGCGGCAGTTCCTCCATCGCCCTTGCGCGCTCACGTCGCGTGGGCCATTGATCGGGCAGCATCAGCATCTCCTTGAGCGGGATCACGATACGATAATCCTTATAATGCGCCACGGCAACCAGAAATCCCGAGGGCGTCATCTCCATGCTGTCCAGCGAGCCGGTTAGGATCTGCTGTGCGATGTAGGAGTTGCGGATCTCATGCCACGCGATCTTGGCTTGGTCCTCCTCGGTCAGAACCTCATCATGCACGTCAATGGTCAGAATGCGGTCGTCGCGAGGCTGCTGAATTTGCTCCCGCGGCGGCTGCGCCTTCACCGTTTTGGCAGTGCGGGCGGTGCGGGCGTCGTCCGCGATCTTCCTTCGCGCCCTGCGTTCAGTCGGGGGCTGCTTCTCGGCGGTTTCCTCGCCGGGCGGCGCGGCGGGCTCCGGCTCTTCATCGGCTTCGGGGAGCGGCTCCGTATCGCCGCTTTCCACGCTGCTGTTGAGGCCAAGCGCCGCCGCTTCCATGAGCAGCGCGCCGTAATCCTCCTCCGTTTCGGAAACGGGAGCGGCGTCTTCGCCCTCCGCGGCGGCGGAACTGCCGAGCTCCAGTCCCATATCCGCAAGCGCGTCGGTCGGGTCTGCGGTTTCCGCGCCGTCCGATGCGGAAAAGGGCGTGTCCGGCTCAGGGGGGAAGCCCCCGCTCTCGGCTGTTTCGACCGCCGCACCCGTTTCTCCGGGCGTCTCAGCGGCGGCGGTTTCGCTGTCCGCCGTCGCTTCGGTCTGTTCGATCTCTTCAATGGGCTTGGATTCTGCTTTTTTTCTCGCCAAATAGATCAATCCTCCTTTTTTGGCTTAGATAATATGGACTCTTTGCTGATGGTCACGACTTTGGGCTTGTCCTTGCCTGCAGGCGGCGCGGCGGGAGCAGGTGCAGCAGGCTCCTGCGGCGGCAGTTTCGGTTTTTTCTTCGGCGCTTCCGCCGCGGCTGCCGCGCTGTCCGGCTTGGCAGCGGGCTTTGTCCGCGTCCGCCTGCGGCGCTTCGGCTCTTGCTCGGTCCCGGCAGGGCTTGTCGCCGCGTTCTTGGTCACGGCGGGCGGTTCCGCTGCGGGCGCGGCGAGCGCCGGCTTCTTCCATTCCGGCACATGGGCGGATGCCTTGCTCGCCCGCAGCTTCTTTGATTCGGGATGCCGGCTGTAGTCAAATTTGTTCACCTCCAATACGTTTTTTCCACGGATGATAACGAGCGCCCTGTCCAAATCGAGGCGGAGCACTTCGTCCATCGTGTAGAGCTTTCGACGCCCGACGCCGCTGGTCTCGCGGTATTGGGGCGTATAGTTGGAAACGCGCCAGGTATTGAGCTGCTTCGCCTTGCTTGTGACGTTGATGCTCGCCTCGCCGGTGCGGTCGCTGATGAACTCTGCCGTCAGCGCGTCGGTGCAGCCGAGGAACAGCGTGATATCGCAGTTGCCGAGGATCTCCTGCCACTGGTTGAGCGGATATCGGTTCTGGAGACCCGCGAGGTTCTGGAACACGCAGCTCATGGTGATGCCTCGGGAGCGTATCACGCTGATCTTGCGCGAGAGGTCAGGAATCACGCCGCAGGCGCAGAGCTCTTCGCCCAGAACATGAACGGGGACAGGAAGCGCCCCGCCCGGGCAGTGCTGATCCGCATAGCGCACAAGGCGTATGAACACGAACGAGAGAAACAGCGAGCTGAGGAAGTCAAAGGTGCTGTCCTGATCGCTGGTGATGCAGAAGTACGCGCAGGGCTTTTTTCCCGGCAGCTCAAGGTCTATCTCGTTGTGGCTCGTGATTTGGCGAATATCCTTGTTCTGAAACACCTGCAAACGCGAGCCAAGTCCGATGATCACGCCGCCGCGCACATTTTCGCCGCTCTGCCTGAAGATGCTGTAGGGCGCCTTCGCGGGATGCTCGATGGGGAGCACATCAAAGATGGCGTTCAGTTCCTTTTCGCTGCACATGGACAAGAGTTGATAGACCTCGCCGATGTTGCGCTTCTCCGGGGGATAGCTCTGCTCCACATAGAGCACCAGCGCCTTGAGCAGATTCATCTCGGCGTTGTCCCAAAAGTGGTCGCCCTTGCCGCTGCCGGTGTTCTTGATGATGACGTCGCAAAAGAGCTGCGCCATCAGTTCCTGCCCGCCGATCTCCGCGAGGCAGTTCCACGAGTCCGACGAGCCCGGCGTAACAAGGTCAAATTTCCTCACGACATAGCCCTTGTCCCGCAGATACTCGCTGGACTTCTCGTACAGCTCGCTCTTGGGATCGCAGATAATGAGCGAGGTCATCGGCGTGCGGCTCGCGCACTGCAGGATCATGTTCATACAGAAGGAGCGCGTTTTCTTGGAGCCGCTTGCCCCATAGACGGCGAGGTTGCCGTTGAACCGCGTTTTTTCAGGGAGGCACAGCACCTTGCCGTCCAGCTCGCCGAGGATGATGCCGTGGTGCCTGCGGACGTCGGATACCATGTCAACAACGTCCTTCATTTCTTTCTTTGACATGAAGCCCGCCGTGCCGTATGTGCCTTTGCTCGAATACTCAAAGTTGCGCGCCTTGTCGTATCCTCCGGCCGTGCCGTCGCTGTCGCCCATGCGCATCACGGCAAACAGCAGCACGGCGATCAGCCCGACACAGACGCCGAGACCGCAAAGCCCGGAGGGAAAGCGGAACACCGCGCGCAGGCACGAAAAAAAGGCGGGGTCTGGCAGCTTTGGCGACGTATCGCCGTAGAGTGTGCCGCCGGAGCCCTGCCACGTCTGATAGTTGTAGATGAATTGCGCGATAAAGCCGCCGCCGTACAACAGCGCGCACAGCGCCACGGGCGCGGCTATCAGCGTGCTAATCAGCTTCTTTTTGTCGATGAATGACCTCTCCCTCCACAGCGTCAATGTCTATGCGCTGGAACTGGACGCGGGAGCCGCAGAACCCGCGCAGCGCGGACTCCTGATAATCGAAGCAGATGATCGTCCCGGGTATGTCCCTCAGCGAGAGGGCATCGTCGAAACGCTTGATCCTTGGCAGATCGCAGGTATAGCCGAACAGTACCGGCACGCCGTTTTTGTCGTAGGCATCGCATTCGACGCCGCCTTGCCCGGCGTGGCTCAAATCCTGCATCAGGATCGCGTCGAGCATCGTTTTCGCGCTCTTGTCGCAAAGAAGCTGCAAAACCAGCTCACCGCAGCGGTCGTTCGTGAGATAGTGAAAATGCTCATAGCTTCCGCTCAGGATGAAGTAGTTGGTCTTGACCCGTTGCGACTCGGCGGAACGCTCGCGCCTGTCATGCGCTCTTGCGTCTGCCATCTGCTCGTTCAGCAGCTTCATGTCGTTGGAAAAGAGGATCGCCTGCAAGGGACGCGAACCGAGGCGCCCGTCATACGAATAGCCGGAAAAGGCCGTCTGCATCAGCGCCTTGAGGCGCATTTCCGCCTTATACTCCCATCGGCTGACCGTATCGCCCGTGTTGTAAACAGCGTAAACGCCGCTCTCGGCAAAAAGCACGCCGGTCGCACGGCTGCCGCGCACCTTCATGCCTTGCGGCCCCATCTCCTTGACCTCCAACGACGGATAGTAGCAGGGACGGTCAAGTGAAAAGCCTGTCAAGCGCCCGTCTGTGAGCGTGAGCGCGGGCTTTTCCCACGGGAACACGTCCACGCCCGCCTTGAACATCGTGACCAGCACCTCAGCCAAACGGTGGAGGCGGAGGCGGCCAGAGTAGGAGTATTTCGGCGCATTCAGCGTGTTCTCGCCTGAAAGCATCGTCTGATAGCGTTCGGGGTACTGCTCGATCATGGCGCGTTTGCCGGCGCTCGTCAGCCGCAGACCGCGCAGGTCTTGACGGTTATAGGCGCTCAAGAGGTTTTTCTTCTTGATTTGTGTGATCGCCTTTTGCTTATAGGTTTGCGCGCCCGGTAATCGGCTGACTTGCGCGGTAGGCAGCTCGCCGGAAACAGCGGTCACGGTAAGCAGCAGGTCGGCAAATGTATCGGGTGGCGGCAAGGGCGTTGGATGTAAGGTCATATCCGCCTCCTTTTGATCGGCGTATCGCCCTTGGTATTCGTGACCTGGGCGAAAAGCGCCTTGTGTTTTTGCAAAAAATGCCTTTATTCTTCGCGGTTTTTACCTTCGCCGTTTCATATCCCACACAGATACGAAAACAGCTTGGCAATTTCGACCTCACGGTTTCAGGTCGATTTACACGCTGAAATCGCGGATGGAAGTCAGCACGGATTCCCGTTCTGCGAGCCAATCCTTAAAACGGCGGCTGTCCATGATATACATTCGCGTACAGTCGGCGTCGCCCAGCTCGGTCGTATGATAGGCGTCGCACAAAAGACCGCTGTCGTCGGCCATGACGAATGAAGTCGCCACGTCCAGGATCTGCTTGAGCTCCAGATTGTCGTAGTCCCTGACGCGATGCTCCGAGAGCGACCTGTCATAGACGTGGGTAAAGCAGACGACGCAGTGCTCAAAGCGGGGGATCTCGTGTTCCTCCACGAATCGGCTCATTGCCGCCATGAACGGGTCAAGCAGGAACTCTGCGCTCTGGCCGCGCTTGCGCTTCGGGACAAGCCCCGGCAGCGTGATCTCCAGCACATCGTCGCGCAAACGCACCTCGACGCCCTGCATGGCTGCCGCGGAGAGCAGGTATTCCATCTTTTTCGTGTCCGTCGTTTCATAGACCAAGTGCCGCAGCCGGCAGGTGATCTGCTCGCTGCGCCGCGCCGCCTCCGCCGACAAAAGGCTGTAGTTGCCCGGATACCGGCGAATGTCCGTTTTCTGCATGGCGCGGACAGTGTTTGCCAGACGGTCTTGCTCCAGCAAAATGCTTGAAATGCGGCTTGCTAACCGCTCCTTATCCAAAAATGCATCACTCCTCCTTCTGAAAATACTGAACCTTGCCGTCCGGCGCCACGGTGCAGTAGCCCACGGCGTTGTCCGTTCTCAGTTCGTCGATCTGCTCCGGCTTGTCCACCATCACAATGAACTTCGTCGCGTTTTCGTCTTTCTTCCGCTCAGACGCAATGTAGGAGACCAGCGCCTCCTTCCCAACGCCGGCATGGATGATCTCATAGACCTCGTTGTTCGCGCAAAACACGATCTTCACGGGAAAATTGCCCGTCGCGTGGTACTCGACCTGATCGATAAAGTCGATCAGCACCCAAACCGCGTCAATCAGGCTGCGGTCGATCTCCTGCACGCTCTCAGGCGCGTCGCAGTAGTAATCGTCCACTCGTGATATGCGCCCTGAGCGAAGCAGATAGACGAGAAGATTCTTGATGACCTTTTCCTTGCCGGGATACAGGCCGTAGACCTGTTCCTTTTTAAGACACCGATACTCGCTCAGATCCCGAAGCAGGCCGGACGCCTCCATCTGGTAGAGCTGTGCGCGTGTTTTCAATTTATAAGCCTCCTTATGCGTAATAAAGGCGTATTCTATGCGTATAAACTGCGTAATCGCGCGGCGGTGGCGCGGGTCAGGCGCACACTATGCGCATAGAATACGCAATACGGGCGTAATCGCCGCTTTCCGTCTGCCGCTGTGCGTATAACGGGCGTAATCGGCAAAGCCGCGCGCCTTTATGCGCACAACGGGCGCAAAGCGTGCGTATTACGCGCTTTTCTCGTTTGCCCGTTCCAGCAGCTCCTGAAGCTCGCGGCGGTCGGTGGTGATCAGTTCCTTTTCGAGCTGACTGCATTTGACCTCCACCGTCACGTTGTTATTGTTGGTGGAGATCAGGCCGTTGCCGCGCTCGAAGTGCGTGATCTCCATGACCTCCGCCTCCGAGAGATGGAGAATGGATTGGACGCGCCGGGCTTCTTCGTCCTCCAGATTGAGCAGGATCTTGGTCTTGGCGTTGTTGATGATGCCGCGTCCGTATTTGCCGTCGTCCAACGCGAAAAAGTCGTTGATGTCCTGCGTGGCGCAGATCGCGCTGCCACCGTACCCTCTGATGATCTTGAATATCTCCAGCACGAACTCGGCGGCGAGCCGATTGCTGTTCGCACCGATGAGCTGCCAGCATTCGTCGATGAAAATAGCTTTTTCCTCGGTGCGGTTCTCTTTGGCCTTGTCCCAGACGTAATCTAACGCCACGAACATTCCCACCGTCAGCAAATCCCCGGACAGCTCGGAAATGTCCAGCACCGTGTACTTGTTGTCGAGCGACACGTTGGTCTGCTGATTGAACGTGCTCGCGGAGCCGTGGACGAGCCGGTTGATGATGTTGGCAAGCCGCCTTGTCTCCGGCGACGCCAGCAAGACCTCGTAGAGATCGCCCAATACCGGCATGGTTCGGTATCGCTCCGGCGCGTCGGGGTCAATGAGCGAGCTGTTTTCATGGGTGATGCCGTGGTTTGCGTAGGTGCGGATCAGGGCTTCGTCCAAAAGCTGACGCTCCTCATGCGTCATATCAGGGATCAGCAGGCTGAAAAAGATGTGGAGCCTCTGGATCTTCGCGGCAAGCATGGATTTCTCAATGCCCGGGCCGTCCAACAGCTCGTCGGCGGTCTTGTCCACCTTGCGGATCTCCATGACATTGATACAGTTGCGCGACGCCGGAGATATCTGTATGAACTCGCCGCCGATGTTGGAACAGGCGCGATGGAACTCGTGGCCCTTGAGCGGCGCGACGATGAACACCTGAATTCCTTTCCTCCTCATTCTGCTTGCCATGAGCTGCATCGTGAAGCTCTTGCCCGCGCCGCTTGTTCCGAGGATGGCGATGTTCGCGTTTTTATAGATGCGCGAGTCAAAGATATCCACGATGATAAGGGAATTGTTGTGCTTATTGACGCCGAGCAGAATGCCGTTGTCATCACACATCTCATAGGAAGTGAACGGATAGCAGCTCGCCGCGCCGAGCGTCAGCACGTTGCGCTTTGAGCGTTCAAAAAGACGATGCTCCAGCGACGAGAGCGGAAGCGCCGACAAAAATGCCTGTTCCTCGCAAAAGGAACAGGGCTGCACGTTCATATCCTGCGAGAGCAGGAGCTTTCGCATTTCGGCGCACTTCCACTCCAAATCGTCCACATTGTCCGCCGTTACGGTGATCAGCAGGTTCAGATAGTAGAAGTCCTCGTTGTTCCCGAGGCCGTCCTTGAGAAAGTAGCCGCTGCGGATCGCGCCTTCGAGGTCGTCAAAGTCCGTGTTGGTGTCGCTGGTCTCGCGAATCTTGCTGCGGTTGATGCGGAGCTGCTGACCGAGCTTGCGGATCATGCGGTCTTTCGGCTGCCGCGTCAGGAATACATCAAGGTCGATGCCGTCGCCGGCATTCACCAGAAGCGAGAGCCAGCCCGCCGTGACCTGAGACTTATATCCGTCGGAAGGCACAAGCAAATAGGCGTAATAGACGCCGTCCACACAGATGTACCTGCCGTGCGTGAAGTCCAGAGACGCCGGGGCAAAGTATTCGTTCGCCGGCACATTCTCCAGCGGGCGGCCCGCCGCGATGTAGTCGGCAAGCACACGCTGCACCTTGTCGCCAAACGGGTGAGCGTCGCTTTCGCGGCGGCAGAGGATATGATACAGAAGCTCCGCGACCGCTTCGTCTTCGTCCTCGTGGGTCACGACGCTGTTTCCACACTGGCGCAGGTAGTTCGCGGCGGTCCGGGCCGCCGTCTGCAAGGAGGCAACGGCTTCGCTTTCCTCGTTGCCGCGGCGCGTGCCGGGCAGCGGCTCATACTCAAATATGAGAAAGAACCGCCGTGTGATCGCCTCGCGGGAGCCGAGCTGATAGATCAATCGCAGATAGTCCTCCTGCAGCATCCGGCAGTGGGGGTCTGTTTCCTGTTCCAGCTCGCGGCGCACGGCGGCAACGTGGCGGTCAATGTCCGCGCGCTTGGTGAGCACCTTGATCTGCACCTTGACCGGCGAGATCTTGAGGTAGGAGATAAAGGAATAGATAATGCCGCGCTGCTCCTGGGCGCTGCGCAGCAGGAAGTTGATGGGAATGACCTCCACGATCTTGACGTAGCGGTGATCCCGCGTATAGATGATGCCGTTGGTAATGCGCTCGACCGGAACGTAGTCCGCGAGCGCGTTGAGCGGTCTGACCGTTTCCTCCTTCGGCAAAAAGGTCTTATGCTGCTCAAATTGCCGCTTTTTGACGTTGACCTTGACGCGGTTGCGGCTTCTCGGCGTATCGTCCGGCGTCTTGAGCTTTTCGCCCTTCGACCACGAGGGGAGCACCGCCTTGACCCGCTTGCCGGTCGTCGTCCCGTCCGCGTTGAGCTGTCTTCGGTTGCGAAGCCAGCTCAGAAACAGCAGGAAAAACGACGACAGGCTTTCGCCAGATACGCCGATCAGCGAGAGCAGGACCAGCGGGAGGGCGGTCAGGCACAGAATGATGATGCGCGTCTGGAGCGAAAAGCTCAGGTGCAGCACCGGCCAGCCGACCACCGTGCCGAGGATAGCCGCTTCTATGGCGTTTCGGGTCTTGAACATACCGCCCATGAGCGTGCCGCCCTCGATAAAGTTTGGCGGGATGTAGTAGACGTCTCTTTCTTCGCTTTTCAAAAACTGTCAGCCCCCTTATATCCTCGCCTTGCGCTGCGGCAGATTCGGCATGCGCTTGACGATCTTTTCCTCATAGCCCACCGAGCCGTCCGGCTCATAGTGCGGCTTGCGGTCCACGGCGTCCTGCGCGTACTGCTTGTACCACGTCGCGCCGTCCGCGGTGACGACCTTGATGTGCTCGCCCTGCGGCGCGACGTACTGGGATGCGTCATACATACAGAACTGCGCGTCCTGATGCGTACCGGCAGGCGTTTCCACGCCGCTGATCCTGCCCCCGCCGATCTCCACGTTCGAGTAGCGCGGGACAGCCCCGGCATCCGTGCCGAGCGCCGTTACGCCCATATAGGAATTGAGCGCGTGCGCCGCCATCTCACCGCTGATCGTGCCGGTGCTCTGGATATCGCCGCGCGCCACGCGGCTGATCACCTCATTGGCGAAGCTGCCGCCGGACGCCAGCGATTTCATAAACATCGCGCCGCCGATACCATAGCTCTTGAACGAGCTTTTGACGGACGAGGTATGGCTGCCGGGCGAGCGCGCGGTGTGCGTGGTGCTGCTGACCGTGCTGCTGCGCTCGGCGGTTCGGCTCTCCGACTGCGCGCTCGACTTCTCGCTTGTCTGCGTTCTTGCCGTCTCGCCGGTCTGAATGACCCCGCCGGGCGCGCCTTGTACCGTCGTCTGTTCCGTTGAAAAGGCGTCGGTCTGCTCTATGGTGCTTGGGCTCTCCGCCGCGGAGCCATCGGGAATGGGCTGGGGCGATTCCACGGGATTCGGGACGCCCGGCGTCTGGCTGGCGCCTTCGATCACAACGCCGCCGCTTGCTTCTGCCTGCTGCGCTCCTTCGCGGGACGCGCTGACAGGTGCGCCGTCGTGGAGAATGACAGGCGGCTGTTCCTCTGACTCGGACGCCGCCGCTGCCGCTCCGATCGCCGGGGCAGGCTCTCCGGGGACGGTCAGCTCGGTCGGAACCGGAGCGTTGACCTGTTCAGGCGGCGTTTCCGCAAGGATGGGCGCTCTGTCCGTCTGGTCGCTCAAGCCCGGCATTTGCTCCGGCGAGGGAGTTGGCACGGGGTTCACGCCGCCCGCCGTTTGCGCCGCGGATTGCTGGGTAGTATGCGTGGCGGAAGCCGCCGAGGAGAACGCGGACGAGCTGACCGTGGTATTGTTCGTCGCGGTCTTGATCGCGTTGTTCGCCGCGCGCCTGCTCGCCATACCGGCCAGGCCGCCCTTGAAGTATTCTCCGATGCCGCCGGTGCTGCCTGTCCGCGCGCCGCCACCGCCGCCGGTCATTTTGCCCGTTGCGCCGGTCAATGCTTTGACTCCGCGTGTAGCGATCAGCGCCTCCGCAATGAGCGAGCCGCCCGTATGCCCCACGTTGAGGCCGATGCTCTGCATAAAGCTGTCGATCTTCTGCGAGACCTTTAAAAACGCAACCGCACATAAAAACCATACCAGCACGTTGCCGACAACAGTGCCCTTGCCGGACGCTTCCGCCTGCGCCTCCACCTCGCTTTCGGTGATGGCAAAGGCCGGGGTAACAAAAAACGCTCCCAAAAGGAGCGCCACGCAGAGAATACCTATATAATCGTATCGCTTTGTCGTTTCGATCCCTCCATTCATAAGGACAGTGGATTGGCGATGAACGTACCGACCATAGAGGTAAAGAGCTTCAGGCACCATGCGTTCATCACAAGAAGGAACATCTGCCCCGCGAACATCCGGCACCAGCTTTTGAACACATTAACCGTCGATTGCGACGCGCCGAGGGCAAACGCCACGGGAGCCGTGAACACGAGGACGCCGAGCAGAACGTACCGCTCCGCCGCTTCAAACAGGAGCTTGATGTAGTTCCAAGCAAGTATCAGCAACAAAATCAGGACGATCAGCGTCACCGCGCCGCTGGCGCATACGCCGATGATGGTCAGCATGACAGAATTAAAGTCCGCAAAGCTCAGCTCCGGCAGGGACGACGTAAGTATCCAGTCATAGGGCGTCCCGCCGATCTTCAGCGCGGCGTTCACAATGTCGTCCGAGTAGTAGGCGAGCAGAATGAACAGCACCGAGCGGATACTGAGCTTGATCGGGTCTTCCGCCTCGCTTCCCATGCCAAGCCCAAAGTTCTTAAACAGGTTCCAGACCCACAGCAAAAGGATAATGCCGATCGCAAGGGCCACAAACACATCGTACATGGTCTTCGCAGCCGGAAAGTATCGCAGAAACACGCTCATATCACAGCCTAACGCGCCCAAAACTGATGAATTGATCAAGTCAAGGCCGTACATGATCTGCTCCGCGATCCATTCGACGATGCCGTCTAAGATACCCATGGATTACGGTGTGTACTTGCCATCCGCGAAGAAGGGCGTAATGTATGCCATGATGAAGCCCAGGCCGTTGAGGATCGCCCAGCTCACGATGATGCGTTTGAGCCACGAGCGCGATTCCTGCACGGTGCGGTCGGAGCGCGAGAAGTTCATCAGCAGCAGCGCCACCGACGCGCACACGACCGCCGCGATGGTCGAGATGGTGATGATCTGCGAGTAGACGTCCTGCATAATGGCACTCGCCTTCGTCCAGAGCGTGTCCGCGGCGAAGGCGGGAACGCTCAGCGCCCCGGCAAGCGAGGCGGCAAGGAACGCCGTAAACAGCTTCTCACCGATTTTGATTCTCCGCTGACGCCGCAGCAGAGGGCTTTTTTGCTCTTTCAAACTAAGAATGACCTCCTTTTCGTTCTTCCAAATACAAAAGGGGCGCCCGGAATGAGCGCCCCTTGCATACCGTGGCACGGCAGAAAAAATAGGACGCCGAGGCGTCCTGTCACGGTCGTATTCGGTTGTGGTTACAGTTTTGAGCATGGATATACTACCACACCCTAAATCACCTGTCAATGAAACAGCGGTGCAAATGTAGTGCAGAAGCAGTGCAAATATGATGCAAACGCTCAAAAAAAGTTTTGTTTTACTCTTTTGGCACCATTTCATCCAGCAGGGCGACGCTGTCCTTCGCGGAATACCCCCACAGGATCGAGCTCAACGCCTCCACCGCGTCCTGGCGCTTGTTGAAATAGGTGCGGCGGCTGATGTCCCGGATGTGAGGGCGCAGCTGTTCGATAATGTCCGCTATGCCGTCCAACTGCTGGGGAGTCAGGTAGGTGTAGTACAAGACCCAGTAATACGCTTCGCCGTATTTGTGACGCTGGCGGAGCAGATCGACCGCTTCACGGACGAGCCGGACCATCTTGTTGCTCCGCTC
>CACZPK010000019.1 GCA_902783035.1 Oscillospiraceae bacterium | reverse complement strand
CGCCAACTGCGAGGACTTCTGCAAGGTCTACGACCGCGCGCCGTACTTCTACCTCACGGGCGGCGATCCGATCCTGCACCCGGACTTTTGGCGGCTGTTGGAGCTGCTCAAATCGAAAGGCATTCCGTTTACGATCATGGGCAATCCGTTCCATCTGAACGATCAGGTCTGCCGTGAGTTGAAATTCTACGGCTGTGAGAAGTATCAGATGTCGCTGGACGGTCTGCGCCAGACGCACGACTGGTTCCGCAAGCCCGGCTCGTTCGACTGCACGCTGGAGAAGATCGGCTGCATCAACCGCGCTGGGATCCGCAGCGTCATCATGACGACGGTTTCCGCGACCAACCGCGTGGAGGTGCCGGGCATCATCGACACAGCGGTCAAAGCGGGCGCGAATGTGTTTGCCTTTGCGCGCTATGTGCCGACGGGCGGCGAGGTCGATACGGGCATGACGGCGCGGGAGTACCGCGATCTGCTCGCCATGTGCGACAAGAAGTTCAAGGAGTACGAGGCCGAGGGCTGCGAGACGTATTTCAGCAGGAAAGACCACCTCTGGACGCTCTACGAGTACGAAACCGGTGCATTCAAAATCCCGTCTGACGCGGAGGAGGGCATGATCTACGGCGGCTGCAACTGCGGCAACTGCCACATGACCATCACGCCGGACGGCACGGTGTACGCCTGCCGACGCGTGGCGGGCAGCGAGGTCGGAAACGTGTTCGAGGATCGGCTCGCTGACGTGTGGGTCTGCGAGATGGAGCGGTACCGCCGGTACGACAAGTTTGAGAAGTGCTCCAAATGTGAGCTGAAGCCGTGGTGCCGCGGCTGCCCCGCCGTGGCGAACGGTACGAACGGCAGCTTTTACGCCGCCGACCCGCAGTGTTGGAAAGAGGTAGACACATGACTTTAACGGAAATCATTCAGGGACGGCGCTCGATCCGCAAGTATACCGGCCGTCAGATCCCGCGCGAGGATCTGGAGGCGATCCTTTCGGCGGGCACTTACGCGCCAAACGCCGGCGGCGGACAGCGCGCCGTGATCGTCGGTATCCACAACGCGCAGCTCGCCGCTGGAGTCGGCAGAATGAATCTCGCGCACTTCGACCGCAGCCGTCTGGAGGGCGGTTACGTCTCCGCGGAGCAGCCCAGCGTCATAGACGATCCCACGCTCAAGAGCGGGTTCTACGGCGCGCCGACGGTCTGCGCGATCTTCGGCCCCGTCAACTTTCTCTACAGCATCCCCGACGCGTTTTGCTGCGCGGAGAACATGGTGCTTGCCGCTTACGAGCGCGGCGTTGCGTCCTGTATCGTCGCGCGCGGCGAGGAGACTTTCGACAGCCCCGAGGGACAGGCGCTGGTGCGCAAGTGGGGCATCCCCGAGCACTATGTCTGCCGCTGTTTTGTGCTGCTGGGCTATGTGGACGGCGAATATCCCTCGCCAAAGCCGCGCAAGAGTGGTAGAATCGTGATCGTGGAGGGATGAAACATGAATCAGGCACAAAAGCGTTTCTTTTTGATCCAATCGCTGCTTGACGAATCCCCGCGCTACCGGGAGATTGAGATACCCGCGGAGGAAACGGAGCAAAAGCGCCTGCTGCGCTCACTGATGAACGTGCGTGAACCCAGCGGGATCGGCGCTGACTTCCTCGCCGTGCAGGACGAGTATCTGCAAGAGGCGACAGCCGAGAAAGGCGTCACCGACCTTTCGGACTTGACGCCCATTCAGCCGGACATCTACCTCTGGCGCGGCGACATTACGGCGCTTCGGTGCGACGCGATCGTCAACGCGGCGAACAGCGGCATGACGGGCTGCTATCAGCCCTGCCACAACTGCATCGACAACTGCATCCACACCTACGCGGGCGTGCAGCTCCGCCTTGCCTGCGACGAGCTGATACGCACGCAGGGCCACGCCGAGCCGACGGGGCAGGCGAAGATCACGCCCGCATACAACCTGCCCTGCGACTATGTGCTGCATACGGTCGGCCCCATCGTGGAGGGGCGGCTGACGAGAAAGCACGAGGAACAGCTTACTTCGTGCTACCGCTCCTGCCTTGCGCTGGCGGACGAGAACAACATCAAAAGCGTCGCGTTCTGCTGCATCTCAACGGGCGTATTCATGTTCCCAAACGAGCGCGCGGCGGAGATCGCGGTGCAGACCGTGAAAGAATACAAGCAACAAACCCATAGCGAAATCAAGGTGATCTTCAATGTTTTCAAAGAACTCGACGAACAAATCTACCAAAATCTCCTTTAATACCTTCCTCTCTGGCGCGCCGGCGCGGGACTACATCATGCAGGATACACATTATGACGAGCAGATCGCGCAGGCGGCGAACATGATCCGGAACGCAGACCATGTGCTGCTCGGCGCGGGCGCGGGCATGAGCACCGCGGCGGGCGCACAGTACGGCGGCAAGTTCTTCGAGGAGCACTTCGGGGAATTCCAAAGGATCTACGGCAAAGGCCCACATATGCAGGACATGTACTCCGCGGGCTTCTACCCGTTCCCGGATCAGGAGTCCAAATGGGGCCTCTGGAGCCGTCTCGCGCTGACGGCGGGAGCTGACCTCGATGTGACGCCGCTGCATAGGACGCTGCTGAGTGCCTTTGAGGGCAAGAAACTGTTTCTGCTCTCGACCAACGTCGACCATCAGTTTGAGAAGGCGGGACTGTCCACGGAGCAGATTTTCGCCACGCAGGGCAGCTACAACCTTATTCAATGCAAGCACGGCTACCATCCCAAGACCTACAACGCGGTGGAGCGGTTTCGCGAAATGGACGCTGCGCGGCGGAACGGGAGAATCCCCAGCGAGATGGTGCCGAAATGCCCCGTCTGCGGCGGGAACATGGCGATGAACCTGCGCGTGGACGATCATTTTGTAGAGGACGCGGCGTGGCATGAGGCGGGACGTCGCTTCGGCGCGTTTTTGTCGGAAGCACAGGACAAGAAGCTGGTACTGGTCGAGCTGGGCGTCGGCTTCAACACGCCTACAATCATTCGTTTTCCCTTTGAAAAACTCTCGCAGGAGCACGAGAATATCAACCTTATCCGCCTGAACGTCGGCAGCGGTGCGGCGGTACCCGCCAGCCTCGGCAAGCGTGCGGTCGGCATCGACGCGGACATGGCAAAGAGCATTGCGGATATTGTAAGCAGTGTGCGGAGATAGCATAGAACACAAGACAAACTCGCGTTACAGCGTGATGTAGCGCGAGTTTGTCTTAACAAGATGCAACCGAAGGACAAGGTTATACCCTCGCAAACTTTGGCGCAAGCGCATACCTACGTTTGCCCGTGTATATTATGCCACCGTTCCATACGGCCGATTGACCGTGCCTTTCTCTGCCTTGGAACATATACATATTAAATTATAGACGCTTAGCATCAGAAAGGAGAACCGATGAACATCAGAAAGGAAATCGACTATTCCATCCTGTTCAAAGCGTTGGATATGGTCATGGCAGAAAACCTGCCTCAGATGGAGCTGTACCGGAAGATTGGTGAGCTTGTCAGCAACCTCGCGGAAAAGGGCGCGGCGGTCGCCGCTGCGGAGTATCTGCAAGTGAGGTATCCTGATGTTAGTGGGTTCTCTCCGAGGAACGTGCGCCGGATGCGCGAGTTCTTCCGAATTTATGGAGATGATGCACCCGCCCTGCACGCTGCGATGCGCATTGGCTGGACGCAGAACGTGATTATCATGGAGGCGGATCTCACTGCGGAAGAGCGGGCATGGTATATTAACGCGGTTCAGCGGTTTGGCTGGCCGAAGCTCGTCCTCTTGGCGAAGATTGAAGAGTGCGCCTGTGCGCAGGTCGACCTCGACATGGAAACGGAGACGTGTTATACTAAATCCACTCAAGTGGAGGAGGAAACGCATGACGAGAATCCTGTTCGTGTGTCACGGGAATATATGCAGAAGCCCGATGGCAGAGTTCGTGATGAAGGACATGGTGCGAAAAGCGGGGCTGTCAAAGGAGATACATGTCTCCTCGGCAGCAACGACAACCGAAGAGATCGGCAACCCGGTCTACGCCCCGGCTCGAAGAAAACTCGCCGAACATGGTATCGGTTGCGAGGGCAAGGTGGCACGTCAGATGCGCTATCCCGACTACAAGCAGTACGACCTGATCATAGGGATGGATCAGGAGAATCTCTGCGATATGCGCCGAATCTGCCTTGGCGACCCCGAGGGCAAGATTCATCTACTGATGGACTATACCGACCGCCCAGGGGATGTTGCGGACCCTTGGTACACAAGGGACTTCGAAGCGACATGGCGCGATGTAGAGGAAGGATGCCGTGGGCTGCTGGAGCAGCTGCGGAGCGATATAGAGAAGTGACAATTGATTTTTAGCCCAGAAACATTTATAATATCTCCATAATTTAGGGATGGAGGTTCCGCCACATGGCAAAGAAAGCCAAAAAAGCCAAGAAGAACAAAGCGTTGAAAGTGAACAAGGCAGACGAGGCTCTCGCTCAAAAAGAAGCAATTGCGGCTACTACCGAAGCGCAGAAGTCCGTTGCTCCGCAAGAGGTTGCCAAGCCTTCTGTGGTGGAAACTGCTCCTGCGCCGAAAGCGGCAAAGGCAGCTCCCGCAAAGACGAGTTCGGCTACAAAGGCGGCAAAGAAGCCTGCCGCAAAGAAAGCGGCATCGGCAAAGAAAACGGCAGCGAAGGCTGAACCGGCAAAGAAACCTGGCCGCAAGCCGATGACTGCGGCAGCGAAAGCAGCAAACGCCAAGGCTCGTGCGGAAGAGAAGAAAAAGGCAGATGCCATGACACCGACGCTGACAATGCAGTATGGTGGCAGGGACATTGATGTCAAAGCGCTGGTTCAGGCAGCAAAGGACGATTTCAAAGCCAACCACAAAAGGACGCTGCTGACTGAGCTCAATTTGTATCTCAAGCCTGAAGAGAGTACCCTTTACTATGTGGCGAACGGATCTGTTCAGGGTAAGGTGCAGTTCTGAGTAAACTAATCCAGTCGTTGAGAAACCCGCTGGATTCTGCGTGGCGTTCAGCAGGAGTTCAAAACTGGGTTGCACCTCCAAGATAAGTTGACAAGTTTTCGAAAGAAACTTGTCAACTTTTTACATATATTCATACAAATATCGGTAAATTTCGCACCGCAGAAGAGAAAACTGCGGTGCTTTTTTGATGAAAGGAGATCCGATGAGCGGCAAAAGTGAAAAAATCAGAATGGGGCTTCGTAAGGGATTCGCGGACGGAAGCTCCAAAATGGCTAAACGCAAATGCTATGGCTATGCCACTGATGAGGCGGGAAATCTGACCATTGAACCCGGTGAGGCAAAAGTCGTTCAATGGATTTTTGAGCAGTATCAAACCGGCCAAAGCCTCGGGAAGATCGCCGACGGTGACCACTTAGGGCGTTTCGGCGGGGCGTAGACGTAAAGAGCGAAATGAGTTATAATGGCTCCCATCAAAAGAAGATTGACGAGGTGAACCGAATGAAAAACGGAAAGAACCCTGATCCGAACACGATCCATCCGATCACCGGATATGATAAGGAAATCTATATCAAACCAGCTATCAGCAATCCCAATATCATCGTCGGAGACTTTTCCTATATCGCAGATTCGGAGTTTGAAAGCCATGTGACGCACTTTTATCCGTGGAGCAGGGACCGGCTCATCATTGGAAAGTTCTGTCAGATTGCCTCCGGCGTTGAATTTGTGATGAACGACGCAAATCACCAGATGAGCGCCGTGTCCACATTCCCGTTCTATACACTGGAAGGCTGGGACATGGAAGCGCCCGCAGCATCAGACATGCCGTATAAGGGCGATACGGTGATCGGCAACGATGTATGGATCGGGCAAAACGCAGTGATCTTGCCCGGCGTTCAGATCGGTGATGGAGCCATCATCGGTGCAAACAGCGTGGTGGGAAGCGACGTTGCACCGTATTCAATTGTGATTGGAAATCCGGCGAGACTTCTGCGAAACCGATTTGACGATGAACTGATTCGCATTCTGCTTCAATTCAAGTGGTGGGATAGGAGCATAGACGAGATCAACAGCCTGATCCCCTTGTTGACTTGCAGCGATTTGGAGAGGGTAAAGGCCGAATTAAAGAAACGACTGGACTGACGAATCCCGGTTCGCGGAGCGGACTGCGTAACATTGCCCGCCGTGCGGCGAAAGCAAAAAACATGACATGACTTGCGCGAAAATGTTCGCTTTGGTTGGTAGACAGCCCCCAGCTTTGCTCCTATGATGTAAGAAACAGCAGCAGATCGTGATCCCGGCGAAGGCAAGGAAAGCTCTTTGACATTTCCGCGGGCGATCAGCTGGTCGTTTTGGGGGATGAAGAGCGGGGGGCCGGCAATCCTGAAATCCGAGCAATTTCTGGCCTTTGCCGATGCGCTGCGAAACGGCGCATTTGAACAGCAGTGATCGGATGGCGGCGTACACGAAGCAACAAGCGGAGAAACGCACACATAGGAAAAGCGCCCCCGGCAGATGCCGGGGGCGCTTGTTTCTATGCTTTGTTCCGCATCAGCGGTTCAAAACACGCCGTGGATCGGATTAGACAATCGCGATCGCGATGACGGAGGTGTCAGCCGCAATGGAGTAGACGTTGGTGTCCGTAGTACCGCCGCTGACCTTAGTGGCCGCGTCACCGTTCGTGGTCACGGCAGAAACCGTACCAGTGTTGGTAACAGTCTTGTTTGCCGTGAGGGTCGTCGCATACAGGTGGCCTTCGTTCTTGACGCCCGTCGCATTGACGGTCAGGGTGCCCTGAACGTTGGTCGTACCCTTGAAGTCGACCTTGTTGCTCGCCTGAGCCGAAATGGTCATGTCGCCAGTGTGGACCATCGTACCAGCATCCGTCGTGAACTTGCCGTTGACCGTAACGTCGCTCTTCAGATCAACCGTACCGGCAGTGACCACCAGGGAGTTGCCGTTGATGATCGTAGCACCGTTGACAGTCAGGAGAGCAGCCGGATTGTTCACGGTCGCCGTACCGTTGATCGTCAGGTCGCCGTTGACGGTCGTCGCGCCGCTGACAGTCAGCGTACCGCTCGCCACAGTCAGGTTGCCGTTGAAGGTCACGGCCTTACCAGCCGGGATGGTGACGTTCGCGCTGATGGTCGCATTGTTGTTCACGGTGACCGCAGCCACGCCGGCAGTGTTGAGCGCCGCGTTCAGCTCACTGGTGACGTCACCGCCGCCGGCAATAGTCACAGCAGACATACCCCAAACGGTGACATACAGCTCCTGGATCTCGGTGTTGCCGTCCGTAACCTTGTCGGTCAGGCGACCCTGAATGTCGAGCATGCAGGAATAGCCTCTGAGTCTCGCAGCCAGCGTGCTGGCGGTCACGCGAGTTGCCTCACGATCAGCGCCCTTGTCGTCCAGGATCTGCGGAGCAGTCTTCAGCACGACCAGCGTGATCTTGGCGTCCTTCGCAATGGAGAAGCCCTGACCGTCGATGACCAGCGTGCTGTTGTTGTACTCAATGTCACCCGCAACGCCGGTGTTGATGCTCAGGTTCTGGAAGTACTTGCCCTTGTTGGTAGCAGTACCGGTATTGGCCGTAAAGCCGCCGGCATTCACGGTGATGGTCTTGGCGTCGGTGATCTCACCATCACTGTTCTTGGAAACACGATAGAACGCGCCCGCACCCGCTGCGGTGCCCGCGCCAACAGCGCCAACCGCAGGAGCACTCTTGGTAGCGTTGACCGTGCCGATCGTGCCATCCTCGAGGATCACACGCCACTTGTAGCCGAGCTCGTTGCCGGCTCTACGATAGGTGCCCTCGTTGCCGAAGACGTACAGCAGCGCCTCGTTGCCGCCGTCGTCAACATCCATGTTCGTGGCAACGAAGATGCACTTGGTGTAGCCGCTACCGGCCACGTCATAGATACCCATGACGAACGCTCTCTGACCAACGGCAGTGGAAACGATCTTCGGGGAGTTTGCGGTGCCGGTGTAGACGTTGACGCTGTCGTCGGTTTCGTTAAGAACCACATAGACCGTCTTGGAGTTGGTCTTGAGGTTGGCCATACCGTTGTTGCCATCCATATTCAAAATGGTAGCAATCGTGTTAGCGCCTGAAGTGCCACCAGTTACCGGATTGACCTTGTTGTCGTTCATAACGACCTCGTTGGCCGCACCGGAAACATAAGCGGCGGCATCCTGCAGCTTATCGCCAACCTTCGGCGTGTACAGCGTGTACTTGCTGCCCGTCTTGCTGTAGGTGTACCAGCCGGCATACTTGACGTCGAAGCTCTTGGCCGCGCTGTTATCCACGACCTCGGTGTTGGAGTACTGAACGCCGGCGTTGGCTGCATTCACGGCAGCCTTAATGTTGGCAGTGATCTTTCTGGCCGCCGGGGCAAGGTTGTCGTTATATGCCTCTTCGACGGTGATCTCCGCCTTGGTGCCGTCGGTGAAGTAGGCGCTGGCAACCAGATCGGTGCCCAGGCCGGTGGAGGAGCCGAACTTGGAGATGAAGACGTAGTTCGGGTTCGTCACGGCCTCGTCGATGGCGATGACATAGCCATACTTATCGAGCACCAGGCTGGTCTCCTGACCAACGGAATACTCGGTGGACTTGACGCCATCACCAATAGTCGCATCGACCTGCTTCTGGGTCTTGTTGGAGTACTTGTACTCCGTTCCGTCGACGGTAAGGCTGTCTTCCACCTTGACGCCGTCGACCTTACCGGTCAGCAGCTCCGCCTTATCGACGGTCTGGATGGTGGAGGTGCCCACGCCGTCATGGTCGCCGTCGGCGACGGTCACGAGAACGTAATCGTCATCCTTGAGGTCGGCAACGATCGGGAAGTCCTTGGTCTTGATGGTGGTCTCGGAGCTGGCGAGGGTGGGAACCAGGTCGGCGGTGTCGCCGACGGGCTCGATGTAGATGCCCTCAACGCTCTTGTTGTAGTCGCCGGAGACCTGATACACATAGGTGTGATAGGTCACGATGGTGATGTTGTTGTCCTCGTCCTGGAAGACCTCGGTCACGGAGCCGTTGCCGGTGTTCATGACCTTGGTGGTATCGGTGCGATGCATGAAGTTCGCAACGTTCGCCGTGGTGGCGTTGGTGCCGGTGTTCTTGCCGACATTCACGCGCTGGACGCCGTCCTCATAGGCGACGAGCCAGGTCTGGTTGTCGGTCAGGCTGTCATAGCTGGACTTGCCGACGGCCTCATAGATATCCTTCGCAGTGGCCTTCTTGGTGAAGGTGGCAATCTTGCTGCCCTCATCAACATAGGTGCCGATCTCCAGGTTCTTGTAGGTCCACTTGTTGGTGGGCTGACCAAGATCGTTGGGACGGGAACCCTGGTTGACCAGGATCAGGTCATGATAATGCTCTTCGCCGAATTCCACCATTACCTGGGGGTTGTTGCCGTTGATGGAGGCCGTCTTGCGGCTGATGTTGTTGCGATAGGTCGCCTCGGTGACAACAGGCTTGGAGTTGCTGTTGCCGATGACGATCGTGCTGCCTTCGCCGTTGGCAACGCGCATGGTGTTGTCATACTCGACCATCGGGGTCTTCAGGGTGTTGAAGGCATACAGAGCAGCCTCTTCACGAGTGATGGCCGCGTTCGCAGACGCCTCGTCGTTGCCCTTGAACAGGTCGTTCTTGTTGGCGAGCTTCTGGCTGTTGATCGCCCAGTCGGGACCGACCAGATACTCGATCTCGGTGTCATAGCCGAGCGCAACGAGCAGCATCTTGGCGAACTGGGTGGTGGTCAGCTGGCCGTCCGGATCGAACTTGCCGCCGCCAACGCCGTTGAGCACCTGAACCTTATCGGAGGCGAGGTACTCGATGTAGCCGGCAGCCCAGTGGCTGGCGGGCACGTCGGTGAACTTGTTGCCGGAGCCGGTCAGGCCTTCGGCAGCGGTGTTGCCGAGGAGCAGGTAAGCAATGATCTTAGCGCCCTCGGAACGCTTCAGGGTGTCGCCGGGGCGGAAACCGCTCTCGTCGCCCTTGAGCACGCCGATCGCGGACATGACGTCAACCGCTTCTTTGTAGTTGATCTTATCAGCGTCCTTGTAATCGGTCGCAGCGTTGGTGCCGACGGTGGCAAGACCCAGGGTCATGACGAGCGCCAGGACCAACGCGAGTAACTTCTTCATGGAAAGTCACTCTCCTTTCAAAATTTTCGCAAGCCCTTTCGTCCAGACGGCGTTTCCGGTCCAATTACCGAGGCTAGCCGTTTCCGTAATTATACCGGAAACCGGCGCGGTGCCGTTCCTTCTTTCCCGCCCGCCGTCCGTTCCGTCCGTCCTCCGTCCGTTCCGTGCGCCGGTTCCGCTTCCGCGTTCGCCCTCTGACGGTCTGTGCACTTTTTTCGCACACTAGCCGATGACCGTCTCCTGCGACCGCTTCCGCGTCGCCGCCGTCCGTTCCGTCCGTTGCCGGGACGTCGCGTCCGCCGTGCGTGTCCGTCGGGCCGGCTCCGTTCCGAGTCTGGCCTTCCGAGCTTTGCAAGTGTAAAGATAAACCATGTTCTCGTAAAAAGCAAGAGGTTGGGGACATTTGTAAAGAAGCTGTAACATTACAGCGAAGATTACATAATATGTAACACGGGATGGTTATGCCACCCCGTGTTATACATTATAATATAAAATACAATCAGCCGTTCAAAACCGCAAGGATCGCGTCGTGGTCGCCGCGGCACGTCGCAAGCGCCGCGAGCTTGTCAAACAGTAATACGCTGTTTCCATCCAGCTCCAGCGGCCTGATGGTCTTGGCGTCGTAGGCGTCCTTCATCGCCGCATATTCCAGCAGCGCGTCCAGCAGCGCGTCGCCGTCCGGCTGCGTGAGCAGGGGCGAGAGCGCCCCCGTGTCGATAAAGCCATGCTTGAGCAGTCCTGCGATCAGGTTCCATTGCTCCGAGTCGGAGGCGGAGTAGAGCGCGCCGAGTTTTGCCTCTTCGATGGAAAGAGCGTACTGCGCCGTATTGTAATAATAGGTGGCGAGGTAGTACGGAATCCGGTTGGACTGCACCTTCGAGAGCTCCGCGGCGTAGAGGTTCGCCTGCGCCTGATGGTTGTCCTGGCTGCCGTCCTGCATCGAGGTGATAACGTATGTGAGCTTGATGTCGTTTTTCTCATACAGGTCAAGCTCCGCCGCCTTTTCCATCACCTCATATGCCTCCTCATAGGAGTGGAACTCGCGCTTGAGCAGCTTCGCGGCGTAAATGTTGCCGCAGATGGTCATGATATAGATGATCGGCAGTACCATCAGCAGCGCGCGCACCGGCATATCGGAAGAGACCGTTAAGCGGGGCTTTTCGTCTTCATCCCCGTCGTTTTCGGCGTCTTCGTCATCACTGCTTTCGGCGTCATCGGCATCGCTCTGCGTGTCGGCAGGCGGTTCCGCCGCCGCAGGAAGCGGACGCTCCTTGCGCGGAATCGGGTCGGCGCAGATACCCACGATCAGTCCATAGGTCGCGTAGCTCTGGCAGAGAAAAACAAGGATGGACATGGAGACGTCCCAGATCATCTGCAACCCACTCATGGTAAATTGCGCACACAGCGCCGGATAGATCCAATAAAACGCGCTGCCGCGCTCCGGGCGGCGGCGTTTCCACAGCGCGACGAGCATCGAAAGCAACGCCGCGGCGTAGAATGCAAAGCCGATCACGCCGTCTTCCAACAGCACCTGAATGTAGTGGTTGTGGACGTAGCGCGTTTCAAACCGGAAGTCCTGCACGCGGGAGATGCCCGTCTCAAACGAACCGACGCCGTGTCCATAGACGGGACTCAGGCGCCAGAGACGCAGACCGTCCCGCCAGAGGATCTCACGCAGAATCGTGGAGCTGCTGGTGGACAAGCCGGTTTGAATACGGCTCATCGCAAACTCGGGGAAGAGTTTTGACTTCAGGGGTATCTCTTTTGCGTCGATTGCTACGTGCGTGATCGTTACGCCCTCGCCGCCGTAGAAAAACAAGTCGCAGGCGTAGCTGTCTTCGGGGACGGTGACTACGGCGCCATTCGCCGGGCCGTTATAAATCGTGGTAGCAGTTCCCGCCATGATCTGTGCCTGGCTATTGGAGTAGATCTCAACCGTCACGTCGCCGTCCGCCTGCACGCTCATGGTATGTTCGCCCGCATCAAGCTTTGCGCCGCGGTAGAGCCTGTTGCCGAAGGTATACGGACCGTAAAGCTGCATGCCGGCAGCGCCATAGGCAACGATCAATACGACCACGCCGATGAGCAGGCCAAATGCCAGCTTCTGGCGCTTTTCCAACGCGGCGCTGAGCCTTCCCGCGAGCAGCAGTTCCAGCACGACCGTCACCGCCGCATTGGCAAGCAGAAGCAGCGTAACGCGCGACGAGGCGTCCGTGTTGAAATACCGCATCATCAGGAACGAACACGCCAGCGTCGGTATGCCGGCTTCCAGCATGCGCAGTAACAGTGCGCTGCGGCCTTCGCCCGCGGCGATCAGGTAAACGACCAGCGCTACGGCGAAGCAGGCGAGCGCGCCCATGCTGAAACCAAGCAACAACCCCGTCGCGGTTATGGACAACGCCGCTGCCCACAGCGCGCGCTGCCAGTGTTTTTCCGAATCGCAGATCAGTGCGACAGAGAAGATCACGCCGATGGTGAACAGCGATGCTTCGATGTTGGAGTTCGCCATGATGCCGTAAATCCGTGCACCGGTAAAACGTAAGCCTCCTTCCATTACGGAGAAACGTTGTACCAACATATCATGCAGCGCGGGGCTTGCCGTACCGGCGACGCTGAAAAAAGCATAAATCGCAGACAAACCGGCAATAATCGCCATCACATGCCGCGCATAGCGCCGATCCAGTTCCCGGCGCGTTGCAACAAGCAGGTAGACGAAAAACGCGATAAATACCTTATAGTACTGTTGCATGAAAAACTTGCCGGACATCGCCCAAAAGAGCGTAAAAAATGAAAAAATCACATATCCGACCAGAAACAGCGACGGCCAGTTCCGCAGCTTGCCCAGATCCCGTGTTCCCAGCAGGAGCAGCATGCCCAGCCCTGCAATAATGGTCGCATAACGGTAATAGCCGTCAACGAAGAAAACCAAAAGGCCGAGCACCGAAAGTACGGCGCACAGCAAAGCCGTCAACCATCCGGGCGTCCGCGTGCCCAAAGTCCATTGTTTCATGCGTAAAGATCCGCCTTCCCTATCTTGATCGCCGCTATTCTACCGTTTCCCGCGCATAATGTCAAGCGTCCGGCTCCCGGAAGAAACTCACGCAAAAGTGTGGATTTGGCAAGTTTTTCAGTGGATTGCACGTTTTTTCTCAAAATGCAAGAAGCGCTCCGCCAACCATGACGCGTTGGCGGAGCGTTCCCTTATTATATAGTGCGGTCCTGCAGGGAAGCGCCAATCACTCCGCGCGGCGCTCATCCGTTCCCTGCTGTGGAAAACGGCGCTTAATGAATAAGCTCCTGATAGAACTGATAGGCCTCCTTGTCGGTGAAGCCTTCATGCACGACCTTGCGCACAGCCTGCGCCATTTCGACCGGGTGCTCGCTCTGGAAGATGTTGCGCCCCATGTCGACACCTGCCGCGCCCTGACGGATCACGTCGTATGCAAGCGTCAGCGCCTCGTCCTCGGGCAGCTTCTTGCCGCCGGCGACCACGATGGGCACAGGGCAGGCGGCAACGATCTCGTCAAAGTGCTCGCAGTTATAGGTCTTGACGATCTGCGCTCCCATCTCGGCGACGATGCGCGTGGCCAGCTTGAAGTACTTGTCGGTGCGCTCCATATTCTTGCCGACGGCAACGACGCCGAGCGTCGGAATGCCGTATTGCATGCCGGCGTTGATGACCTGCGAGAGATTGTCAAGGCTCTCCAGCTGGCCATCCGCGCCGATAAAGGTCTGCACCGCCATGCAGTCGACATTCAGGCGGATCGCATCCTCGATGTCGACCGCAACGACCTCATGGCTCAGGTCGTCATCCAGCATGGAGCTGCCCGACGAGGTGCGCAGCGCAACTCCGCAACGGTTTGAGGCGGGAATGCAGGTGCGCAGCGCGCCGCGCGTGCACATCAGCACGTCCACATAGGGCATGAGCTTCGGCACGGTAAGGTCGAGACGCTCCAGACCGGCCGTGGAACCCATGAAATAACCGTGGTCAAATGCGAACATCACGGTCTTGCCCGTCTTGGGATCAAAAATCTTGCTCAGGCGGTGCTTCATGCCCCAATCGAGGCCGTTTGCACCCTTGACCTGAAAATCGCCCTGATTGGCGAAAGCCTCGCCGACGTGATAGTCCTTCGCGACCTTCAGTCCGTCTTTATCAGCCATAATGGTAGTCCTCCTTAAAGTGGATGGGTTGGGAGCAAACCGGCGACAGGCAACCGCCTGTCGCCGATTCTTGTCCTGATGTGTCAGCAATTACGCTTGCCGCGCAGATCAGAAGTTGTAGTTCGCAACGTTGTCCTTGGTGAACACGACGCGCTCGGGCAGCAGCACCACGCCGTTGTTGACGTCGGCGGTCGCCTGACCCTCAACGAGGTCGCTGTTGGCAAGGATCTGCACGCTACCGATGCCCGGAATGTCAACGGTGTCGCCGACATGGACCTGGTTACCGGCGGAAACGTAAGCGGCCAGATAGCAGCCCATGGCGCCCTGAATACCGCAATCCCACAGGCCCCAACGCGTGCAGACGCCGGCGTCGAGGTAAGCAGTCATGCCGGAGGGCGGGCAGAAGCCGGTGATGGTGACGTCCTCAGCCTTCAGGCCCTTGTTCTGAGCTGCCTGGCACTGGCCGGGAAGCGCGGTGGAGTCGTTGCAGATGATCAGGTCGACGTCGGGATGCGCGTCAAGAACGGCCTCGCCGATGGACACAGACTGCGCGGGATCCTGGTTGGAGTAGTAAGGATCGGCGACCATGACCCAGTTGGGATAGGTCTTGTCGATGTACTCCTTGCCCGCGACGTACCAGGAGTTCTGGTCGGCAACGGACGGGTTGGAGAAGTGCCAGACATACTTCACGGCGCCATTGACATCAACACCGCGCTCCTTGAGGGAGTCAACGCCCATCTCGACGAGCATGGGCCCGAGCACGGACGCAGTGCCCTGAGAAACCATCAGCGCACGGGCGTCAGGGGAAACGTCGGAGTCCCAGGTGCTGACGAAGATGCCGGCAGCCTGTGCTTCCTTCAGCTTTTCATCGAGCGCGGTCGCGTCGACGGAGGAGATGCAGATGGCGTCCACACCCTTGTCGATGGCCTGCTGGATGAGTTCGAGCTGCGTCGTGACAGACGCGTCGGGCGAGCCGATGTAGTCGACCGTCAGGCCCCATTCGGCGGCGTACTTCTGCGCACCGTCGTTCGCGGCCTCAAAGAAGGAGTTGCCGGAGACCTTCGGGATGAAGGCAACGGTCATGCCGTCCACGGGGCTCTTGCCGCCCGCGGCGGGCGTGGCGGCCGGCGTATCGGCGGCGGGGGTGGTGGCGGCCGGGGTGCTGGCAGCCGGGGCGCTGCCGCCGGCGGACTCCTGCGTCTTGTTGCCGCAGGCGACCAGCGCGAATACCATGCACAGCGCAAGGAGCATCGCTAAGGTTCTTTTCATTTCGTTTTCCTCCAATTATTTTTATTATAACAAACGGCGCATACCGTTTATTATTTCCGTTTTACCCGCTTAAACAGCGCGGAGATCATGCGCTGCCCCGCAATCTCGCGGCCGAGCACGACCAGCACGAGGATCACGCCGATGGGCAGGTCAAGGTTCTGCGTGCTCACGCCGAAGCACAGCGGCAGGCCGTAACGCAGGATGCAGATGATCAGCGACGCCAGCACCGTGCCGAGGATGCTGCCCTTGCCGCCGGTGTTGAGCGTACCGCCGAGCACGACCGCGGTAATGATCGCAAGCGTATAGCCCGCGCCGAGGTTGTATTTCGCCGAGTCGACGTTTGCGGTAAGCAGCGTGCCCGCGATGGCGGCGCTGAATGCGGAGAGCACGTAAGTGCTCATGATGACGGCACGCGTATTGATGCCGGAATACTCCGCCGCCTGTGCATTCACGCCGATGAGGTACAGCTTTTCGCCGTACTTTGAGCGGTGCAGCAGCCACGCGCACAGCGCGATCAGCACAAGGTACACGATGATCTGCGTCGGCACGCCGAGGATAACGCCCTTGCCCAGAAAGCGGAAGCCGTGGAACGCGCCCACCGCATCCTTGGACGGGAAGCCGCTGATGCCCTGATACGCCGGCGTCGCCGAGAGGCCGGAGACCAGCAGCGCAAGCCCCGAATACAGGAAACTGCCGCCGAGGGTAACGACCATCGGCTGCACGCCGCAATAGGCGATGAAGAAGCCCGAAAGGGCGCCGCAAAGCACCGCGACGACAAGCGCGCTTGCGACCGCGACCCAGATGTTCACGCCGAGGTCGCTCCAGAGATAGCCCTCCACGATGGACGTGAGGCCAATGATGGACGCCGCCTGAATATCAATGCCGCCGGTAATCATCACAAGCGTGACAAACAGCGCAATGATGCACACGCTGATGTAATTGACAAGGCTCGTCATGATGGAGGCGGGGCGGAGAAACTTGGGGTTTGCCGCGCCGAAAACCACGAACTCAAGGATCAGGAATACGACGAGGAAGAATTCCCAGTGCCGGAAAAGATTCTTCACATTTTTCATGCCTTGCTCGCTCCTTCCTCCGTCTGCCGCGCGGTTCGGGAGAGCAGGCGCTTTCTCCTCGCCATCTCGATGGAGCGGCGCTGCGCGAGCGCATCGATCACAACGATAACGATCAGCATTACGCCGGTGATGGTATTGTCGTAGGTGGACGGCAGACCGATGTAGACCAGCAGTCTGCTGATGGACGCCATGATGACCGCACCGAGCGCCGCACCGACCATGTTACCGAGGCCGCCCGAAAGTGAAATGCCGCCAAGCACGCATGCGGCGATCGCCGTCATTTCATAGCCGTTGCCCGCGGAGATCATGACCTGGCCGTACTTCGACGCGAACACAAAGCCGGCGATGCCCGCAAACGCGCCGCAGAGCACATAGGCAACCAGCTTGGTGCGAAACACCGAAATGCCCACCAGATTTGCGCCGTTCGGATTGTCGCCAACGGCGATAAAATACTTGCCCTTCTTGGTGCGCGTCACGATCAGATGCGCCGCAATGAACACAAGAAGCGTGATTGCGTAATAAACCGTAATCTCCGCAAACAACACCTGATTGGAAAAGCTGCCGAGGCCGCCGCCGGTGAAATTCTCCACCGTGCGCCCGTCGGAGACGATGTAGATCAGGCCGCGCACCACGCCGTTCGTACCGAGCGTGAAGATGAGGGACGGCACGCCGAACCACGCCACACCAAGCCCGTTCACAAAACCGATGAGCGCGCCGATGAGCAGCACCGTGACAATCATGCGTGGAATGCCGCCGCCCGCTTTGGCGATCAGGCCCGTCATTGCCGCCGCGAGGCCCAGCGTCGAGCCGATGGAAACGTCGATCTCGCCGGTCATGATGACAAATGCGATGCCGATGGCGAGCAGCGTATACATCGTGGCGTTATTGAAACAGCTGATGATGCTCGAATACGTCAAAAACGTCGGGTCGACGATTCCGGTAATCAGGAACAGCAGCAGCAAAAACACAAAACTGGAGATCCAGCGTGCCTTGAGGATGCTCTTCATACCGCCGCCTCCTTTTCTCCCATGATGCCGAAAGAAGCGCTGGTCAGGGCGTCCTGCGTGATTTCGTCGTGCCGGAACTCACCGTTGATGCGGCCCTGGAAGACTGTGATCGCGCGGTCGGCAAGCTCGACGACCTCTTCGATATCGGACGAGACCATCAGCACCGCGACGCCCGCGTCCTTGAGCTGATGAATGATGTTGTATACATCGCCGCGCGCCGCGGCGTCGATGCCGCGCGTCGGCTCGTCGAGAATGACGACCTTGGGCGCGGTGGAAAGGGAACGTGCAATGACGACCTTTTGCTGGTTGCCGCCGGAGAGGCTGCCGATCAGATCCTCCAGCGAGACGATCTTCGTGCGGAAGTCATCGACGTATTTCTGCGCGATGGCGTTCTGCTTTTTGCGGTTCATGTCGAACTTGCCGATTTCGTTCGTGCCGAGCAGCGCGGACGTTGTGTTCGACGAAATGGAACGGATCTTGAACAGGCCGTGATAATGCCGGTCCTCGGGAACGAAGTTGAGCCCTTCGCGCAGTACGCTGCTCGTGCTGTGGCCGGTGATGTCCTTGCCGTCGAGCACGACCTTGCCGCCGAGCACCTTGTCGCGCCCGAAGATCGTGCTGATAAGCTCCGTGCGTCCGGCGCCGACAACGCCCGCGATACCGAGGATCTCGCCGGGGTAGAGCTTGAAGGAGATGTCGCTGAAACCGTAGCCGCTCAGGTTCGTGACCTCCATGATCGGCTGCAGGTGTTCGTAATCGACCGGAACGTAGGACTTCTTTTCCGCCTGATGCATCTCCGCATCGGTCGGGAGCAGGCCCTGAATGAGCATTTCCTTGGTGAAGTTCCCGACCGGGCCGCTGAGCGTGATGACGCCGTCCTTCATGATGGCGACGTCGGTGGCGATCTCAAAGACCTCCGTGAGGCGGTGCGTGATGTAGATCATGCTGATGCCCTTTGCCTTGAGGTCTTCCACGACCTTGAAGAGCGACTGCACTTCGCCGAATGTCAGCGCGCTCGTCGGCTCGTCGAGGATGAGGATCTTCGCCTCGCGCATCATCCCGCGCAGGATCTCGACGAGCTGCTGCTCGGCGATGGAGAGCGTATTCGCCTTGCGCTGGAGATTGAGCTTGAAGCCCAGCTCCTTGATGTGCTTGGCAAGGCGGCGTTTCAACTCGATGGGGCTTTCCTTGAATCCAATGAGGATGTTCTCCTCCACCGTCATATTCGGAAACAGCATCGGCTCCTGCGGCACCATATAAATGCCTTCCGCGAGCGCGACGGACGGCTTGGTCATATTGACGCTTCTGCCTGAAACGCTGATTTCGCCGCTATCCGGCTGATAGATGCCCATGATGATCTTCATCAACGTGCTCTTGCCGGCGCCGTTGCCGCCGATGAGCACCAGCACTTCGCCCGCCGTGAGATCCATGCTGATCCCCTTGAGCACCGCATTGGTGCCGAAGGACTTCGTGATGTTTTTGACCGACAGCGTATACTGCGCGGCCTGACCGGTTGTCTCGTTAGCCACAGTCATTCCTCCGCGTGTTTTGATCTGAAAGGAATTCATATAAATAAAATGATGCGATCAGCACCCTACCGGCGAACATTTGTTGTCTACCAGTAATATTTGCTTTTATAGTTTATCGTTCTGCACTATTTTTGTCAATACGCTTGCTTTCGGTACAATACCAAAAAAATGCAGCCCTTATTTATACAACATGCATGAAGTTTTCTTTTTGCGTATTTTCTATTTGTAAGATATAGCAGAAAGGTTTATAATCCCTCTCGGATGAGGTTCTGTGCCGCGCGGAATCTCTTGACAGGTTCGTGCGGCTCTGTTATTCTAAATTTGGCAGAACATTTGTTCATTACGCTTTCAATTGTTTCTGGGGTAAGCAAGAATATGGACTACGAGGAAATCCTGATGGCGAAAGCCGCATGGTACTATTACCACGATGAACTGACGCAGGTGCAGATCTCCGAGTTGCTGGGTTTGAGCCGCATGAAGGTCATCAAGCTGCTCGAGCGTGCAAAGCAGGTCGGCATCATTCAGTTCCGTTTCCGCCACGACAGCGAAAAGCGGCTTGAAGCGGAGCAGCGCCTCGCCGCGCAGTTCGCGCTGAAGGACTGCTTCGTCGTGCCGTCCCCGCCTTCGCCGGAGGACGTGAACAACAACGTCGCCAAGGCCGCTTCAATGTATATCAGCAGCCGGATCACCGGCGAGACGTTCATCAACATCGGCTACGGCGACACCACGAGCCGCGTGCTCAATCACCTTGCCATCAACGCCGAGCACACGATCTCGTGCGTTTCGCTCACCGGCGGCGTGAGTTATTATCTGCCCGACGCGCGCTCCGGCGTGTTCCGCTCACGCCTGTATCTGATCCCGACGCCGCTGATCGTCTCAAGCGAAGAAGTCGCCGCGGCGATGAAATCCGAAAAACTGGTGCAGGACGTGCGCGACCTCGTGCCGCTTTCGTCCCTCTCGGTAATTGGCATCGGCGCGATGAACGACAAGGCGACGGTCCTGATGAGCGGGCTGTTGACAGGCAACGATTTTCTGCTGCTCAAGCGCAACGGCGCGGTGGGCGATATTCTGAGCCACTTCATCAACGAGAACGGCGAGGCTGTCTCGACCGATCTGGAGGCACGCACGATCAGCACAAGCCTCGATACGCTCAAGAGCCTGCACAACGTCATCGGCGTTGCCGCGGGAACGGCCAAGGCAGAGGCGATCCGCGCGGTGCTGCGCGGCGGCTATCTTGATGTACTCATCACGGATGAGGCAACCGCCGAGGCGATCCTCAAGTCGGAACAGATACCACAATAAACTCACCCATCATAAACAGGAGGTAACCGCTTATGGCAGCAAAGTACCTGCTTGCAATCGATGCCGGCACCGGCAGCGTCCGTGCCGTGCTGTTCGATCTGGATGGCAACCAGCTCGGCTGCGTGCAGGAGGAGTGGGAACACAGGGAAGACCCCCGCTTCCCCGGCAGCATGGATTTTGACTGGACGCACAACTGGACGCTTGCCTCCGGCTGTATCCGGGGTGTGCTGAAAGAGACCGGCGCCGACCCGAAAGAAATTGCCGCGATCTCGACGACCTGTATGCGCGAGGGCATCCTGCTCTACGACAAGGACGGCAGCGAGATCTGGGCCTGCGCCAACGTGGACGCACGCAGCACCGACGAGGTTTCGCAGCTGATCAAGCAGTACCCGGGGCTTGAAAAGGAGCTGTATCTCCAATCCGGAGAGGCGTATGCCCTCGGCGCGCTGCCGCGTCTGCTGTGGGTCAAAAACAAAATGCCCGAGGTCTACGAAAAGACCGCAACCCTCGGCATGTTCAACGATTGGCTGATTTATAAGTTGACCGGCATCCTCGCGGTGGAGCCGTCTAACGGTTCCACGACGGGCATCCTCGATCTCAAGTCGCGCAGCTGGGACCCCTCCATCGCGGAGCGCTGCGGCCTGCGGAGCGACATCTTCCCGAAGATCGTCGAGAGCGGCACGCGCATCGGCGCGGTGAACGCCAAAGGCGCAGCGGATACCGGGCTTGCCGAAGGAACGCCTGTGGTCGTCGGCGGCGGCGACTGCCAGCTTGGCTGCATCGGTGTCGGCGCGGTCGAGCCGGGCAGCGCGGCGGTATTCGGCGGCAGCTTCTGGCAGTATGAGTTCAATACCGGTGTGGCGCAGACCGACGAAAAGTGCCGCGTGCGCGTCAATTGCCACGCCGTGCCGGGTGTCTGGCAGTTTGAGGCACTGGCGTTTAAGCCCGGCCTTGTGATGCGCTGGTTCCGCGACGGCTTCTGCCAGTTGGAGAAGAAGCTCGCGGCCGAAACGGGCGCCGATCCCTACGACCTGATGAACCGGGCAGCGGAGAAAGTCCCCGCCGGCAGCTACGGAATGCTCTGTGCCTTCTCCGATGTGATGAACTTTACCAGTTGGCGGCACGCCGCGCCGACATTCACGAACTTCGAGCTTGACCCGGAGAAGTTTAACCGCTACACGTTCTATCGCGCCATTTTGGAGAACACCGCCATGGTGACGCGCGGGCATCTGGAACTGGTGCGCGAGACAACGGGCAACGCCCCGAAGGAAATTATCTTCGCCGGCGGCGCGAGCAAGAGCCCGCTCTGGTGCCAGATTCTCGCCGACGTGCTGGGCCTGAGCGTCAAAGTGCCCGTGGTCAAGGAGGCTACGGCGCTTGGCGCGGCGATCCTCGCGGGTTACGGCGTCGGTATTTACGACAGCATTGCCCGCGGCGCGGAAAGGTGCGTCAAATGGGACCGCTCGTTTGAGCCAAACATGGAAAACCACAAGGTTTACGAAGCGTTGTATCCGGTGTGGCGCAAGGTCTATGAAGCCCAGCTTCGTTTGTCCGACGAGCATGTTACCAAATACATGTGGAGCGCCCCGGGCGTTTGATTTGAGAGGAGAGAGCAATTATGTTTGTTGTGCATGAGGATGATTTTGAATACCGCTTTGGTGACAGCGGTCCCAAATATTTGATGAAGGGGCCCCGCATGAACTTCGCGCTTGTGCAGTTCCAGCCCGGGCAGGACTTCACCGCCCATTATCACAATGTCATGGAGGAAAATTTCTATATCCTCAGCGGCAAGGTGGATATCGTGGTGGACGGCAAGGTCAACACGCTCACCCCCGGACAGATGATCCACGTCGAGCCCGGTGAAGTCCATTACGTAGTCAACAACTATGACGAAGCCGTAAAGATGGTCTCGACCCTCGCTCCCTATCAGGAAGTCGACAAGGTAGAAGTGAAAGACTACAAGTATTAAGAAAACCTCGACTGCCATAGCTCTTTGCTGTGGCAGCCGTTTTTCTCCGAAAAATGGAGCTTGATAAAATTGGAGGTGGTTTTTTGGCCCTTGCAATCATCAACCTGATCTTCCCCATCTCCGTCGTGCTTGCGTTGGGCGCGGTGTCGCGGCGCCGCGGCTGGATCACCGAGTCCGGTGTTGCGGCGATCAAGAATATCGTCGGCAAGATCCTGCTCCCGCTCATTCTGTTCAACGCAATGTTCACGGCGGAATACTCCGCTTCGGCTGTCGTTGTGATCCTCGTTGTGTTCCTCGGCTTTTTGCTGGCGCTCGGCGCAGGGATACTGCTCGCAAAGGCTTTTCCACAGTTCGGAAAGTATCTGCCCGTGCTCATCACCACCTGTGAGAGCGGAATGCTCGGTTACCCGCTCATCGCAATGCTTTTCGGTGTAGAAGGGCAGCAGGCTTTTGCGATGGCGGATCTTCCGCACACGGCGTTCTTTTTCACCGTGGCGCTGACGTTCCTGCGCGTCACCGACGGACACAGTCCCGCCGCCGGCGAAATCGTGCGCGGCATGTTTTCCGCCGCGCCTTTTGACGGAATGCTGCTGGGTATGGCGCTGGGCCTCGCGGGTATGGATGAACTGCTGGCGCGCACGCCGCTCTGGGAAACCTATGTCACCGCCGTTGATTTCATTACCGCGCCGACGACGGTGCTGGTGCTGCTGTTCCTCGGTTATTCCCTTTCCTTCCGCAAGGAGGCCATGAGGCCGGTAATTGCCACGTCGCTGCTGCGCCTTGCTGTTATGGGCGTGGTCGCCGCGCTGTGCGTCTTTAGCGTTTTTCAAATCGTCGCCTATGACCGCGTGCAAATGTTTGCCGTCGTGCTGGTGTTTCTGCTGCCGCCTTCGTTCAGCATTCCCATCTTCTCCGAGCTCAAGGGCAGCGAAGAGTACGTTTCGACAACGATCTCGTTCTCCACGGTGCTCACACTGATCGCTTTCGTTGTAATGGCAGCTTTCGCGCTCACCTGACGCGGCGGTCAAATCCACAGAGGCAATTCGACAAAACCTGTCGGGCCGCAAAACAAAGTGTTCCCTGTTTCGAATTACCCGTTCGGAACAGGGGACTTTTTTTGTCCAAAAGACACTGCCTCTCCGGAAAGACTTTGCCTTGCCGATGGAAGCCGCATGCCGTATACTGTGGCATAATGCGCATATGCCGGCGAAACGAGGCATTCTTTGTCACATTTTGCAGTGTATGCGTGCAATACGAGTTTGCGCACCGCTTGTTCGGCGTCGCATGGAGCCGAGAATGAACCAAAACATTGCACAAAGCGAAAAACAACGAGTCGCCGTCTACTGCCGGGTGTCCACAGTCCTGCCGTCGCAGCGGCTCTCTGCAATCTCCCAGCAAAATCACGGCCGCAACACCGTCCTCAACGCTCCGACCCGGGAACTGGCCGGTATCTATGCCGACTCGGGCGTAAGCGGCGTGAGCCGGAATGGCAGGATATCGCTGCAGCGGATGGTTTCGGACTGCAAGGCGGGAAAGATCGATCTGGTCCTCACCAAGTCGGTCAGCCGCCTTGCAAGAAACACCACCGATTGTCTGGAACTGGCACGAACGCTGCTCACATTCGGCGTACACATCGTTTTTGAGAAAGAAAACATTCGCACCGGTTCCGCCGACGGGGAACTGATGCTGAGCATCCTGGCCTGCTTTGCGGAGGAAGAGAGCCGTTCCATCTCCGAAAACCTGAAATGGGGTATTCGCAAGCGCTTTGCCAGCGGTTCATATCAACCCTCTGTTGCACCCTTCGGCTATCGGAAGTCCGACGGCAGGCTCGCAATCGAGCCGGAAGAGGCAGCCGTGGTAAGAAGTATTTTTGAAGGACTGATCAACGGAACCCCGCCCCACGTCATAGCCGCCGGTTTAAACGAAAGCCGCGTTGCCACCCGGCGCGGCGCTGCATGGAGCTATACCCAGATCCGTTCGATCGTAAATAACCCCGTCTATATGGGTGACCTGCTCTGCCAGAAGACCTATACGGACGAGCGGTTCTGCCAGCGGCTCAACCGGGGTATGCTGGACCGGTATTATCACGAAAATCACCATGAGCCGATCGTGGACCGGAAGACCTTTGCACTGGCCGCATCCGTCTTTGAGCAGATACCCTGTCATGCCCGAACCGGGCATCCGCTGTGCGGGCGTGTCGTTTGTGCCGTGTGTGGGTGCCCGATGTTCCGCCGGCAGTCCAAGGGTGCGCACACATTTGTATGCGCATCCGCTCGCAGGCACAGTGCATATTGCCACAGCAAGCCGGAGCGGGAGAGCACGATCCGCGCCGCATTTTTAACCCTCCTGAACAAGCTCGCTTTTTCGCAGCAGTATACGCAAGGCGGAATCCTAAACGGATATATTGCCCACATCGCGGCACAGGAAATTGGAAAAGGGGATGCAGCGGCGATCGCGGCGGCACAGGAACGCAGCCGCATGGAACGGGCTGCGCTGGCAGCCGAGGCTATGGCGGGCCACAACACCGCGCAGTATCACGATCGTTGCCGCGCGCTGCTCGCAGGGGAAGAGCGCCTGCGCCGGGAAGCGGATCGGCTGCACTGCTGCACGGAACAGGCCGAGCGGCTGCGCGCCTTTGTTGAAACGTGGCGGATCACGGGAGATGTGGCGGATTTCCCGGACGAGGCTTTTCCGAATCTTGTATCACAGGTGCGTCTGGTATCCGGTTCCTCGGCAACATTTTGCTTTGCCTGCGGCCTGACACTGACGGAAGACATTACAAACCGCGCAACAAAAAAAGAGAAAACAGGAGATCAAAAGGCATGAGAAAACTGCCGTTCGGATATTGCCTCATACAGGGCAAAATCACAGTTGACAAGGCGCAGGCGGAGCGCCTCCAAGCATTGTTTGACCATTACCTGTCCGGCCTGTCCATTCACGCGTCCCGGCTTGCCGCCGGTATCCCGATGGGCGACAAAGGTTGCCGTGCCATGCTCGTCAACCACGTATATCTCGGCAACAACCGCTTCCCGGCGATCCTGTGCGAAGATCTGCTGCGCCGGGCGGAGGCTGAAGTGGAGCGCCGCGGAAAACACCTTGTCGGGAAAACCGGCTGGCGGATCCCGGAGCTGCCAATCCAAACGAGGTTCATCGCAGCGCCTCACACCGCTCCGCCGAAGCCGATCCCGGAAATGGAGCCAAATGAATACGCGGCGTGGCTGTATGCCGGGATCCAGTGCTTTGAAAGTTGACCGCACAGGGAGGAGATTACATATGGGTGTAAGAGTGATCAAAGCGACGAGACCGCAGACAACGACGGTCACAGCGGCGCGCAAGCTGCGCGTGGCGGCATACTGCCGCGTATCGACGGACATGGAGGAGCAGGAAAGCTCCTATGAGGTACAATGCAGCCATTATACCGCCTATATTCTTTCCAATCCCGACTGGGAACCGGCGGGCATTTTTGCCGATGAGGGGATCAGCGGCACGTCGACGAAAGGGCGGACGCGTTTCAACGAGATGATCGCCGCCTGCGAGGCGGGGGAGATCGACATGGTCATCACCAAATCAATCAGTCGCTTTGCCCGCAACACGCTGGACTGCCTGACCTACATTCGCAAGCTGAAAGCGCTGGGCATACCGATCCTGTTTGAAAAAGAAAACATCAACACCATGGACGCCCGCGGCGAACTGCTCCTGACGATCATGGCGAGCATTGCCCAGCAGGAGAGCCAGAGCATCAGCCAGAATGTCCGCCTCGGTATCCAGTACCGCATGCAGGAAGGCAAGGGACGGCTGGATACGACGCGTTTTCTCGGATTGACGAAGGAGAACGGCAAGCTCGTAATCGTGCCGGGCGAAGCCGAGACAGTCCGGCGCATTTACCGCGAGTATCTGGACGGCTTCAGCCCCGAGATGATTGCAAAACGCCTGAGCGCAGACGGCGTTGCCGCGCCGCGCGGCGGCGCGAAGTGGTACCAGTCCACGGTTGCCAGCATCCTCGCCAACGAGAAATACTGCGGAGACCTGCTGCTGCAAAAATACTATACAGTGGATTTTCTGACCCATCGCATCGCCAAAAACACCGGACAATTTCCGCAGTATTTCGTCGAGGACGACCATGATCCCATCATCCCCAAACCCGTGTACTTTCAGGTGCAGGGCGAGCTTTTGCGCCGGGGCGCACTGAAAAACGACCCGTCAAAGCTGCGTTTCGGCTCGGTGATGGCACTGTCCGGGCGGCTCATCTGCGGAAAATGCGGCAACGTGCTCAAACGCTTCACCAAGCAGGACGGGCGGGAAACGGACTGGCGCTGCCGTCGGCGCGCGGGAATGCAAAAGGCACATCAGCGTGACATCCGCAGTGCGTGCGGCTGCCGTTTTGTGCCGGAATCGCAGGCGCGTGCAGCAGTGGTGGAGGCGTTCAAGCGGCTCGCGGCGCACCGCGGCGCACTTGAGCGGACAGAGGATCAGATCCTGCGCACGGAGCTGGTACGCATTGACGCGCGGCTCGACACCGTCCGCGCAGCGCAGGAGGATATCGAAACGCATCTGGAGCGGCCGGAAGCGGAACCCAGCCCGGCATGTCAACACCTGCGGGAAGAGTTGGAGCGGCTGCAGGAAGACCGGATCGCGCTGGCGCTGGAACGTGCGGAGCGCTGCCGTCGCGTGCTGGACATCAGGCTGACGCTGGAGCTTCTGGAAAACATGGCTGCGGGCGGCGGGGGCGCGGATGCCGGGCCGTACGCGCCCGCCTGCCGGGACTATGCGGAATTCTTTCGCCGCACGCGATATGCTTTGCCGGCCGGTGTGGTGGACAAAGCAGGGCGCATGGTGCGCTTTGACGACAGTTTGGTAATCCGCTATATTACCGGCATCACTGTCACGGACGAAGGCTTTGACGTACATTTCAAGGCAGGCGTTACGATCCGCGTGGAGACGGGGATGGCCGGGGCGGTTCCCATGTGAGCTTGCCTTGCAAAAACAAAGTTACTCGCGTTGGTTCTGGCGCTCGTCATGACCCTGGGTCTTGCCACCGTCGGCACCAACGCTGCGACCGATTATTCGGACGCCGACAAGATCAACTACAAAGAAGCAGTTGACGTCATGTCCGCCATCGGCGTGCTCAAGGGCGACGAGAACGGTTTCCGTCCCGGCGACACCCTGAAGCGTTCCGAAGGCGCCAAGATCATTGCTTACCTGCTCCTTGGCAACAACGCTGCTGAAGGCCTGACCGGCACCGGCAGCAAGTTCACCGACGTGCCCGCCAGCCACTGGGCTGCCGGCTACATCGAGTACCTGGCGGCTGAGAAGGTTCTCAGCGGCGTGGGCGGCGGCAAGTTCGATCCGGACGGCCAGCTGACCACCACCCAGTTCGCCAAGATGCTGCTCGTCGCGCTCGGCTATGATGTCGACGTCGAGGGCCTCGTCGGCTCTGACTGGAGCATCAACACCCAGAAGATCGCCAACAAGATCGACCTGTTCAAGGGCAACGACGCCGCTGCCCCGAGCGCAGCTGTCAATCGTGAAGAGGCTGCTCTGTATGCCTTCAACACCCTGAAGACCCCGCTGGTCGAGTATGACAACAACGTGCGCGTTGACAACGGCAACGGCAGCACGATCGTCGTCGGCAGCAGCAACTCTTACCCCGTCGTCACCCAGGCTGCTTATCGCAACAACATCAGCAGCAAGACGGCCTCCATCAACGGCAACAACCCGCAGGCGATGGTGGAATTCGGCGAAGAGTACTATCGTGACCTGCGCCTGGTCGGCAATGCTAACATCAGCAACAACAACGACCTGGGCCAGCCGGTCAACCACTGGACCTACAAGAACCTCGACATCGGCACTTATGTCGACGCCGCGGAGCTGCTCCAGACCTACACCAAGAAGGTCACCGCGAAGAATATCTATGACCTCCTCGGCAAGTCCACCTATGACAGCATCATGGACGGCAACACCTGGATCGCCGTTTATGAGGATGGCGTTCAGCTCGGTGGTGCCGGCAACGTTTACGGCAAGAACGGCACTGCTGCCACCGCCGCGAACCTGACCAACGTCATCAACCGCGTTGACAGCAACACGGTCAACAACAGCGGCAACGGCTCCGTGACCGAGGTCTTCCAGGACGAGGACAACAACGTCACGGTCGTCACCTATCACACCTACGTCTACAAGGCGTCCGCCGACTTCAACAAGAGCAACGGCCTGCTTTATGTCGAGCCGGTCGGCGACACCGTTGACCTGATGACCACCCTCGCGGCCAATGAGGTCAACATCAACTCCAAGTCCTTCCCCGAGGTTGAGGAGTACAAGCAGGACGATTACGTTCTCGTGACCGTCGCCTCTCCGGATCACACCGCCGGCGGCAACAAGACCATCCAGTCCGTTGCCAAGGCGGAGAAGCTGACCGGTAAGGTCGACGCCATCAAGATCGAGGACAACATCACCCTCGACGGTACCGAGTACAAGTATTCCAAGAAGACCCAGAAGTCCGGCGACGCCACTGTGGTGAACGGCGACAAGGTCAAGTCCACCGAGTTTGCCGTTGGTCAGGAGACCACCGTCGTGCTCGACAAGTATGGCTACATCATTGCAATTGATGAGGCAGTCGTGAACCCGAACTACGTCTTCATCAGCAAGTTCGGCTCCTCCAGCGGCCTGGGCAATGACCTCGTCGCCAGTGCTTTCTTCACCGACGGCACCAAGGGTGAGATCACCATCGATAAGGTTTACAGCACCGCTTCCAAGGAAATCACCGGTGGTGTTTCGAACGCTGTGGCAAATGCTGCGGGCGTTAAGTACACCACGAAGATGGACGATACCGGCGCCAAGAACACTACGGTGGATGACTCCTTCGCCGGTTGGTACACCTTCAGCAAGGACGGCAGCAAGTACAACCTGTACATGCCCGACAATACCAAGCGTCAGGCTGCGTTCTACAGAAACGCTGCCGCGGCTGCGATCGTTATGGACGACAACAAGGTCTTTTCGATCAATAGCGGCAACACTACAGCGGTCGTCGGTACTGATAATGGTGCTGTTGCCGGCACCAAGCCGGGCGACACCGTCGCGGCTACGCCTGCCACCGCTCCGACCGGCGCGATCGGCACGAACATCCGTGTGTCCACTGGCGCTGCGGCGAACACCATCAAGACCAATTCCAAGACCGTCTACATCTCCTATAACGAGACTACGGGTGACGTCACGTCGTATCTTGGCACTGCCAATTCCCCGAAGGTCACCACCGGTGCGGGCGACAATGCCTTCATCATGGCGGTCTATACCACGAGCGATATGTATGCCAAATGCATCTTCGTCGCCGCCGATGGTGCTGCACAGATCGAGGATGGCTCCAACCAGGCTCTGCTGTACGTCTTCGGCAACGAGGGTCAGTATCGCAGAAGCAACAACGAGCTGGGCTACAAGTGGCGCATCATTGACGAGAATGGCAAGATTGGCACGGTCAACGCGACCATCCCGGCTCCTGTCGCCACTCCCGAGAGCGCTGGCGCTCAAGCGCTCTACAAGGTCAGCAAGAACTCTGACGGCGAGATCACCAGCGGCACCACGATCAGCGGTACTGCTACGGGTGGCATCCTGCCTAATGCGGCCGTCGTCGCTCCTGCTGTGCCCGGCGCTGGTGACTTCTATGCGAATGGCAAGTACATTTCGTCTGTAACCACGACTCAGCTTGCTGACCCGATCTCTTACAGCAACAACACTCTGACCATCGCGAATGGCAACTTCACGCTGGCGAAGGATGCCAAGATCACGCTCGTTATCACCAGCGACGCGAAGGCGATCATGGACGATAAGGGCGATGATCGTGAGGTCATCCCGATGAACGCCAGCACCCTCGTGGCGCGCGTCAAGGATTATCCCAGCCTGACCTACTGGATGCAGGCTCGCCTGACCGATTCCGAGAACAGCGGCAGCACCGAGATCCAGGAACTCTATGTGACCGCGCAGACTTGCGCCGGCCTCACGCTCGCCGGTGGTAACGTCTCCACCGCGATCGCCAACGCGTTTGCTACCGCTGGTGTCACCACCGTGAACGTGACCGGTAATGCGGTTATCGACTCCAGCCTTAACATCCCCGATGGCCGCACTGTCGGCGTCGCCGGCAACCTGACGGTCAACACCGGTGCGACCCTGACGGTCGGTGCCGGCGCCGGTACCGCGCGTGTTTTCGTTGGCGGCGCTCTGACGATCAACGGCACGCTCAACGCGGCTGGCAAGCTGACCGTTGCGGGCACGACGATCATCAACGGCAACTCCCTGGTCCTCCAGACCGGTGCTAAGGTTGACCTGCAGGGTGACGTCACCGCGAACGGCAAGGTTGTTGTTCCCGCGGGCACGGTTCTGCACACCAAGAGCCTGACCATCAACGCCTCCGCGCAGAATGTTAACCTGGCCGGTACGGTCATTACCGAGGGCGCGTTCACGAACAAGTCCGAGGATACCACTATCACCGGTACTGTAACCGCCAAGGGCGGCGCTACGTTCGAAGAGACTCCGAAGAATGGTGTTGGCGCTTATACAAATGTCATGACCCCGACCGGCAAAGTTACGACGACTGGAGACGCGAAGGCCGACAACGGCGGCAATGACACGGCTACGTCCGGCACCTACGGCATCGCGGCCGACACCAAGCCCATCATGATCGCGATTGGCTAATCCGATCTACGGCGTGTTTTGAACCGCTGATGCGGAACAAAGCATAGAAAAAAGCGCCCCCGGCATCCGCCGGGGGCGCTTTTCCTATGCCCGCAAAGAACGTAAAAATCTGCGCCGCGTAAAAACCCGCCGCGTAAAAACCCGCGACACAAAAGCCCGCGCGCCCCTTGCAAACGCAGGGGCGCGCGGGTTCGCTTTCTTATTATGCGGCGTCGTGCAGGAGGATTTCCACGATGCCCGGCTTTACGGAGTCGGGGTAGAACAGCACTTCCCACGGGGAGACGTCGTAGACAGGCTCCGAAGGCTCTGCCGCTTCTTTGCCTTCGCTGTCTTCCGCGTCCGGCGGCGCATCCGCCTGCGCCGTTTCGGGCGGTTCCGCCGCTTCCGGTGCGGCTGCATCGTTTGCTTCTGCCGCCGGCGTCTCCGTGTCCGGTGCTTCGGCGTCCGCCGCCGGGGGCGGGTAGACCTCGTCGTGCACCGCCTGCACCAGCGCCATGACGTCCGTGCGCGCCTTGTCGAAGTAGCCAACACGCAGCGCCAGCGAGCCACGCCCGTCCGCGATCGCGGCGCGCAATGCCTCGGGCAGCGCCTCGGTGCTTGTGGCATTGATGATCGCCGCCTGCTCCTCCGCCGTGCGGCGGTAGCCGAAGTGCACGGTCAACTCGTACCAGCCGCTCTCCGCCACGCCGTCGTAGGTGATGTAATCGAGCAGGTACGCGCCGATCGGCGTCTCCTTCTGCACCTCAACACAGGCGTTTTCCGCCATCGCCGCCTTGTTCGGCGCGTCGCCGTAGATGCGCACGACGCCGTCTTCGCTGTGCTCGCCCAGCAGCAGCAACAGCGCGTTGACGAGGTCCTGGTAATTCTCCGCGCGCAGCGTGTCCGCGTCCTCGTTTTCCCAGAACGCCGCGCTGTGCGGCGCCATCGTCGAATACGAACGCTCCAGCAGCTTGTCGCCGCAGCCCGTGAGCGTCAGGCAGAGAGAGACGCCGGCGCACAGCAGACCCCGCTTAATAGCCCAGATCCTCATCGATCAGTACGACCTCCATGTCGCAGCACGTGGGCTTGTCCCAAAAGACCACAAGCGCCTTGCAGATGCGCGCGGGGCTTTTGCAGTCAAAGCACTTGCCGCCGCCGTTTGCGACGCAGGGCGTTTTGACGTTGAAACGCATGGCGTTTTTCGGCGCGGCAATGTTGCGCGCGCGCCACAGCGCCTCGTCATAGGTTGGCGCGAGCTTGTTGCGCCCGACGACGAAGTACACCTTCTTGTGCCCGAACAGCGTCGAGGCGACGCGGTTGCCCGTGCCGTCGATGTTGATGATCTCGCCCGTCTCGGCAAGACCGTTGGCAGAACAGAGGTAGACATCCGTCGTCATCGCCTTTTTGCGCATCTCGTCCGGCGTTGCGCCGTCTCGCGGCTCCCAGTGACTCCACAATTCGTTGTGCGTGGGCAGTGACTCGTGCAGCCCCATCTCCCGGAGCGTCATCGAGCCGCCGAAACCGACGCTCACGCCGTCGATCTCCCGGTTGAGGTATGCCGCGGCGTCTTCCTTCGTTGCGAACGTCGTCACCGCGTAGCCGTGCTGTTCCAGAGCTGCCTGTACCTTTGCGAAATCCATGTCAGTCGCCCTCCTTATATCATTCGGATATTGTGTTATGTCAACCCATTTGGCTTATATTCGCCGAAGCCTTCGCCGAGCACTTCGCCGGCGTCGCACATGATGAAAAACGCGTCGGGGTCCAGTTCTTTGACGGCGCGCCGCGCCAGTACGAGTTCCCGCCGGCGCACGGCGCACAGCAGCACGGGGCGTTTGACCTCGGTGTAGGCGCCGACCGCCTCCAATTTCGTGACGCCCATGCCCAGCTCCAGCAGCCGCGCGGCGATCTCATCCTGTCGCGAGCTGATGATGAAGGTGAGCTTTGCCGTATTGCCGCCGTAGATAAGAAGGTCGATGACTTTTGTCGTCACGAACAGCGCCACGCCGCCGTAAAGCGCGTTGTTGAGGTTGCCGAATGCGGCGGCGTAGCCGAGGATGACGGTCAGATCAAGACCCAGCAGCACGCTGCCGAGCGACAGATGCGGTACGCGGCGTTTTACCAGCCACGACGCCAGCTCCGTGCCGCCCGTGGTGGCCTCCTCGCGGAACAGCGCGCCGCTCGCAATGCCCAGCAGCACGCCGCCGTAGAGACTTGCCAGCAGCGGTTCCGGCGGCGTGAAGGTGTGCAGAGCCGCCACCACGTCGATCAGTATGGAGGAAACCGCCATCGCGTAGAGCGATTTGAACAGGAACCGGAAACCAAAGCGCCGGAAACCCAGCAAAAACAGCGGCAGATTCATTGCCACCAGCAATGCGCCGACGGGCAGCACGGGAACGAAGTGGTTCACGATCTGCGCGACGCCCGTCAGACCGCCGCAGGTGAGATTGACCGGCGCGTAAAACCAATCGAATGTCAGGGCGTAAAGGACGCAGCCGAAGGTGATGATCGCGTAGCTTTTCCAAACTTCTCTTTTCATGCGATGCTGCGTCACTCCAATATCGACATTTGCTTGTCTTCCGTGTCGTCTGCCTTGAGCAGCGCGCCGGTGGCGGGAATGGAGCGGCCGCGGTAACGCGCGAGGTTGGTCACGCCGGATTCCTCCAGCGTGCAGGCGTAGTCCAGCGTCTTATTCTTCTTGAGCGTCAGCAGACCCACGCCCTGCGTTGCACGGGTGGATTTCACGCCCAGCAGCGCGGTGTTGACGACAAGGCAGCGCGGCTCGCTGGAATAGACGGCGATCTCGCAATCCTCGGCGCAGTACATCACCGTGCGCAGCGGGCTCCTGTCGCTGTATGCGCCCGTCAGACGGCGGCGGTTGGATGTGGTCTGGTAGGCGGACAGCTCCACCTTGGCGCACTTGCCGTTTTCGAAGAAGAACAGCATGAAACCGCGGTAATCACCCGGCAGCACCATGTAGACCACGCTCTCGCCCTCGTCCATGCCCAGCTTTGCCGGCAGGAAATCGCCCAGCACGGAAGCCTTGGTGTCAGCAAACTCGCTCAGGCGCGCCTTGTAGACCTGCGCGCGGTCGGTGAAGAACATGACCACGGCATTGCTTGTGGTCTCGAAGCTCTGGCGCAGCCCGTCGTCTTCCTTGAATTTCTGCTCGCCGCTCATGCGCAGGGACTGCGGCGTGATCTTCTTGAAGTAGCCGTGGCGGGAGAGGAACACCGTGACGGGATATTCGTCCACGATTTCCTCCTCCGGCTCGGCATTGTCCTCAAAGTCATAGACGATGCCCGTCCGGCGGGGCTCGGCGTATTTCTTCCGAACCTCCTCCAGCTCGGCGACAATGATCTTTTTCACGCGGGAGGGGCGCTCCAAAACGTCTTCCAGATCCTCGATCTCGTCTTGCAGCGCATCGGTTTCCTGTGTGCGTTTTAAGATGTACTCGCGGTTGATGTTGCGCAGCTTGATCTCCGCGACATATTCCGCCTGCACCTCGTCGATGCCGAAACCGATCATCAGGTTCGGCACGACCTCCGCCTCCGACTCGGTTTCGCGGATGATTTTGATTGCCTTGTCGATGTCCAGCAGGATGCGTTTGAGACCCTTGAGCAGGTGCAGCTTTTCCTTGCGCTTGCCCAGCACAAAGAATACGCGGCGCTTTACGCTTTCCGTGCGCCATGCGCACCACTCGTCCAGCAGCTCGCGCACGCCCATGACCTTCGGCATGCCCGCAATGAGCACGTTGAAGTTGCAGGACATGGTGTCCATGAGCGGTGTGGATTTGAAGAGCTTCTGCATCAGCCTGTCGGGATCGACGCCGCGCTTGAGGTCAATGGTCAGCTTGAGGCCGGACAGGTCGGTTTCGTCGCGCATGTCGGCGATTTCCCGTATTTTCCCCGCTTTGATCAGTTCGGCCACCTTGTCCATGATCGCCTCGGTGGTGGTCGTATAGGGGATCTCGTAGATCTCGATGAGGTTTTCTTCTTTGATGTAGCGCCAGCGTGCCCGCACGCGTACGCCGCCGCGCCCCGTATTGTAGACGTCCTCGATCGCCGCAGGGTCATAGAGCACCTCGCCGCCCGTGGGGAAGTCCGGTGCGAGCAGCGTTTCACGCAGGGAGCAGTCGGGATTCTTGAGGTAGGCGATGGTGGTGTCGCACACCTCGCCGAGGTTAAAACCGCAAAGCTGCGACGCCATGCCGACGGCAATGCCCTGGTTGGCGGAGACAAGAATGTTGGGGAAGGTGGTCGGCAGCAGAGCCGGCTCCTTCATGGAGTTGTCGTAGTTGTCGACAAAGTCCACGGTATCGCTGTCGATATCGCGGAACAGCTCCGCACAGATCGGCGCGAGCTTTGCTTCGGTATAACGGCTCGCCGCGCACGTCATGTCGCGGGAGTAGACCTTGCCGAAGTTGCCCTTTGAGTCGACAAAGGGATGCAGCAGCGCACTGTAACCCTTGGAAAGACGCACCATCGTGTCATAAATGGCGGCGTCGCCATGGGGGTTGAGGCGCATGGTCTGACCCACGATGTTGGCGGATTTCGTGCGTGCGCCGGACAGCAGCCCCATCTTATACATGGTGTAAAGGAGCTTGCGGTGCGACGGCTTAAAACCGTCGATCTCCGGGATGGCGCGCGACACGATGACCGACATCGCGTATGGCATATAGTTGAGTTCCAGCGTCTCGGTAATGGGCTGATCGACCACGTCAGCGTGCAGGCCGAGGACGTTGGGGTTCTTTTTGGGCTTGACTTCTTCCGGTTGCTTTTTCCTGGGCATACGATGTGACCTGCCTTATCTTATTCCTTTAATACATAGCGTTCGACCCGCGTTTCAATGTCGTAGCGGGCCTTGATTTCCTTGAGCTTTGCCATCGGCGTTCCGTTCGCGTGCTTCGACAGCGCCGTGTCGTCGCGCCAGCGCTCCAGCAGTACGCCGACGGTCTTGTCTTCCGCGGAGAAAAAGTAATCGTACTGCAAGCAGCCGTCTTCGTCCAGCACCTCCTGACGGAGACCGGAGTCGAGCATCTCTTCGATGAAACCGCACACGGCATCCTCGGGGCCGGTATAGTAGCAATGGATGATTACGTTTGCCATGGTGAAAGCCCTCCTTATCCAGATAGAACTGTATTTTGGGTACGCACAAGGTTGTTTCGGCTTTTTGCGCTCAGCTGACGTCGATCATTTCCAGATACTTGTAGCCATTTTCCGCAATGTGGTTTTTGCGTCCCGCCAGATCATCGCCCAGCAGCAGGTCGAACACCTGCCCCGTGAGCGCCATGTCCTGCGGTGTTACGCGGATGAGACGGCGCGTTTCGGGGTCCATCGTCGTCAGCGCCATCATCTCGGGGTCGTTTTCACCAAGGCCCTTGGAGCGGTCGACCTTGATTTTCTTGCCCTCAAGGCTCTTGACGATGTCGTTCTTTTCCTTGTCGGTATAGGCGAACCAGGTCTTGTCGCCGCAGTTGATCTCAAACAGCGGCGTTTCGGCGATGTAGACATAGCCCTCCTCGATCAGGCGCGGGCACAGGCGGTAGATCATGGTGAGGATCAGCGTGCGGATCTGATAACCGTCCACGTCGGCATCGGTGCAGATGATCACCTTGCTCCAACGCAGGTTGTTCAAATCGAAGGCGTTGAGCTCCTTGGCATATTTGCCGGGAGCCTCTACGCCGCAGCCGAGCACCTTCAAAAGATCGGTGATGATCTCGCTTTTGAAGATGCGCGGATAATCCGCCTTGAGGCAGTTCAATATCTTGCCGCGCACAGGCATGATGCCCTGGAATTCCGCGTTCCGGGACTGCTTGACGCTGCCGAGCGCGCTGTCGCCCTCGACGATGTAGATCTCGCGGCGGGAGACGTCCTTTGTGCGGCAGTCCACAAACTTTTGCACACGGTTGGCGATGTCGATGCTGCCGGAGAGCTTTTTCTTCATGCCGAGGCGCTGCTTTTCGGCGCTCTCACGGCTGCGCTTGTTGACAAGCACCTGCGCGGCGATCTTTTCCGCGTCGGTGCGGTTCTCGATGAAATAGACCTCCAGACGGCTTTTCAGGAACTCGGTCATCGCCTCCTGCACAAACTTGTTCGTGATGGCCTTTTTGGTCTGGTTTTCGTAGCTGGTGAGCGTGGAGAAGTTGTTGCTCACCAGTACGAGGCAGTCCTCAATGTCCTGCCAGGTGATTTTCGCCTCATTTTTTTGGTATTTGTTATTCTGCTTGAGATAGGCGTCAATGGCGGAGACAAAGGCGCTCTTGGTTGCCTTTTCGGGGCTGCCGCCGTGTTCGAGCCAGCTGGAGTTGTGATAATGCTCGATGCGCTGCACACGGTTGGAAAAGCAGCATGCGACGGAGAGCTTGACCTTGTACTCGTCCTTGTCGTCGCGGTCGCGGCCGCGGCGCTCCGTCTCCCAGAACACGGGCGTGGTCAGCGGCTCGCTGCCCGCAAGCTCCGTGACATAGTCTGCGATGCCGTTTTCATAGACGAAATCCTGCGTTTCAAATTTGCCCGGCGTGGTCTCGTTGCGAAAACGGAAGGTTACGCCCGCGTTGACGACGGCCTGACGCTTCATGACGTCGATGAAATAGTCTGCGGGAATGTCGATGTCCGTGAACACGTCCAGATCGGGCAGCCAGCGCGTCAGCGTACCGGTTTTGCGCCCGCGGTCGGTCGGCTCGACCTTCAGCTCCGCACCTTTTTTGCCCGTGATCTCGCCGCGCTCAAAGTGCAGGGAATACTTGTTTCCGTCGCGCCAGACGGTTACGTCCATGTAGCGCGAAGAGTACTGTGTCGCGCAGGCACCGAGGCCGTTGAGACCCAGCGAATATTCGTAGTTGTCGCCGCTGTTGTTTTCGTACTTGCCGCCGGCGTAAAGCTCGCAGTAGACCAGCTCCCAGTTCCAGCGTTTTTCCTTGGCGTTGTAGTCCAGCGGGCAGCCGCGGCCCTGATCCTCCACCTCTACGCTGTGATCGAGATAGCGCGTCACCGTGATGAGCTTGCCGTGCCCTTCACGCGCTTCATCGATGGAGTTGGAAAGGATCTCAAATACCGCATGCTCGCAGCCGTCCAGCCCGTCCGAGCCGAAAATAACGCTCGGGCGCTTGCGGACGCGGTCTGCGCCCTGAAGGGAGGATATGCTTTCGTTGCCGTAATCGGCTTTTTTGTTTTCCGCCATAGATTTCTCCGTTTCGTTGATGCTTGCCAAATTTTGCTCCCGGATCGCCGCATGGCGCAAAATCTCACAATACAATTTCTGGTGTATTATATCCCTCTTTGTCCACAATGGCAAGTGTTTCTGCGGAAAAATGCACAAGAGGGGGCAAACGTCGAAACGCAAGGACTTTCCACCGAAAAGTTCCCCCTGACCCCGGTTGCATAACAGGTGGGTCAACCGTCCGGAATGCCTTGAAATCGAAGTTATTCACAGTTTCCACAGAATTATCCACACCTTTATGTCAACGGGAGAATTCGCAAAAAATGTCGAATTTTGCCGTGCGTTTTCCGAAAGAGCGGCGGAGTGCGGCGGCGGGAATTTCGTCATTTTGACCTCTTGACAGCCGGCACCGCTTTGTTCTTTGCAGCGGCTGCTTTTCCGGATATGTTGTGGGCATCGAGAATGCGCCGGGGGAGATGTTGTGGCGCGGGCGCGTTTCGCCATACGGGAAAAACAGAGGCAGCGCCGGGCTTTTCCCGGCGCTGCACCCCGTATTTCAGGCGTTTTTGAGCAGCATCAGCACCGCGCCGTACACCACGCTGGCGGCGGTGCCGAAGGCGATGACCGGTCCGGCGATGGTGAACATCTTGACCGCCGTGCCGGTGATGAACCCTTCGCTTTTGAAATCCAGCGCGGGTGAGACCACGGCGTTGGCAAAGCCGGTGATCGGCACAAGCGTGCCCGCTCCGGCGAACCGCGCAAGGCGGGTGTAAAGCCCAGCCCCCGTGGCCAGCGCCGCCAGGAACACAAGGCTGATCGAGGTCGCCGTGCCCGCATCCGTTTTCTCCAGACCGAGGCTGAGAAATCCGTTCAGGATCACCTGCCCCAGCGCACAGATCGCGCCGCCGGTGAGAAATGCCAGCGCCGTATCCCGCACAATGGGCGAGGCGGGCGCCTTTTGACGGACATAGGCCTGATATGCTTCCGGCGTCATGTTATCCATAATCATGCCTCCTTTTTGCGGTAGTTTTGCCAATTTTGCGCATTTTATTGATTGTTCTTGCACGACGGGAGAAAAGCGCGTAGAATGGACGACATGGGAAATGCACGCCCGCTGGGGCTTTACATCCACATACCGTTTTGCCGCGCCAAGTGCGCCTATTGCGATTTCTACTCCCTTGCACGGAGCGAGGAACGCATGGACGCCTACGCGGCCGCATTGACAGACGCGTTCCGTGCCGCAGCGCCGGACGCCGCGGGATACACGGCCGATACGGTCTACTTCGGCGGCGGCACGCCGAGCCTGCTGGGCGCGCCGCGCCTTGCCGCGCTGCTGGAGGCGGTGCGCCGCGCCTTTGCCGTTGCGCCGGACGCCGAGATCACGTTTGAGGCGAATCCGGAGAGCGCGCGGGACACGGACGCGCTGCGCCTGCTGCGTGACGCCGGCTTTAACCGGATCTCGCTGGGGATGCAGTCCGCCGACGACGATGAGCTGCGCGCCATCGGACGCATCCACAGCGCCCGCGACACCGCGGCGGCGGTCGATGCGGCGCGCAGGGCGGGGTTTGAGAACCTGAGCCTGGACCTCATCTACGGCCTGCCTGCGCAGACGAGGGCGCGCTGGCGGGACAACCTCGCCGCGGCGACGGCGCTTGCGCCGGAGCATCTTTCGTGCTACGGGCTTAAGGTTGAGCCGGGGACGCCGCTTTACATGCGACGTGACAGCGTCGTGCTGCCCGATGACGACGCACAGGCGGACATGTATCTGGACACCGTGGAGCTTCTTGCCGCGCAGGGCTATGCGCAGTATGAGATATCCAACTTTGCCCGCCCGGGATACGAATCCCGCCACAACCTCAAATATTGGACGCTGGGGGAGTATCTGGGCTTTGGCCCCGGCGCGCACTCGGACTTCGGTGGGCGGCGGTTCGGCCGCGCGCGGGATCTGGATGCGTTTCTGGCCGGAAAAGCCGTGTTGAGCGAGGATGCCGCGCCATCGCCGCAGGAGCGTGCGGCGGAGCGTGTCATGCTGGGATTGCGCACGGTGCGCGGACTTTCCACGGAGGAGCTGGCGGACGCGGCGGAGGTGCTGCGCATGTGTGCCGAACGCGGCCTCGCGGAACAAAGCGGCGGCTTTTGGCGTCTTACCCCGCGGGGATTTCTCGTTTCCAACGCCATCATCCTGCGTGTGCAGGAGGCGCTGGGCCTGTAACATAAATTGACGCTCCTGAGGAGGACATATTGTGAGACCCATTTTTCGCAAATTTCTCGCGGCGGCACTGTCTGCCGCGCTGCTTGCCGCGCCGATGGACGTTTTTGCCTCGGATGCGCTCGGCCATGACCTGCTCGCGCTGGATACGCCGCTGGCACAGAATACCGCGCTTGGCACGGGGACGTTTTGGAGCGACAGCAAGTCGGATTTCCGCCGCGAGACCTATGTTGTTTACACGCCGAACAGTCAGGTGACACCCGTGGTCGCCGACGGAGACACGACGCGCTCGCTGACGACCACGCTTGCCGCGGCGCAGACGCTGGAGGCGCAGGGGCTGCGCGTTATTGCGGGCATCAACGGTGATTACTACGCCGTTGCCGACGGCGTGCCGCTCGGCTCAACGATGACGGACGGCGTGCTGCGCAATGCCAACGGCGACCCGCACTATGCCGTGGGGTTCCGCGCCGACGGCACCGCGCTGATCGGTGATCCCAAGCTCAGCCTGAGCGCAACGATCCGCCTTGGCGAAACGCCCGAGGCAGAGACGGCGGGCGGCACGGATGGGGAAAATGCCGAGAGCGGCACGGCTGAAACCGTGCTGCCGTCTCCGACGGATGACGGCGCCGCAGACACGGAGAACGGCGAATCCGTCGGGGAGGACGCGGAGAACGGAGAAAGCGCACCCGACCGCAGCATTTGGGACGGCAAAGACTTTCCCATTTTTGCGTTCAACCACATCCGCCAGTCCGACTACGGCGTTTTTCTCTATGACAGCCTGTTCAATGAGCAGCACACCATGGACACCACCCAGCCGGGCGTGGATGTGGTCTGCTCCGTCGTCGACGGCTCGCTTGCCATCGGCGGCGCGCTGACGCTGCATGTGGACGAGGTGCTGCCCGAGGCATCCGGTACGGTTGTGCCGGAGGGCAAGTATGTCCTTACGTCCAACCTCCGCGCGGGCGAGTATTACAACGCGCCGCTGCGCGCGCTCCTGCCGGGGGACGAGCTGACCGTACGCGTTACCTCCGGAGCGGGCGAGGCATGGAATGACGTACGCAACCTGGTCGGCGCACCGGAGCTGCTGGTACAAAACGGCGCGGTTTGCGAGGGCCTTCCCACCGGGGCGGCGCCGCGCACCGCGATCGGGCAGAAGGCGGACGGCACACTGCTCTTTTACACCATGGACGGGCGACAGAGCGGTTACAGCGTCGGCGCGACGCTCTCCGCGGTGGCGATGCGTCTGGTTGAGCTGGGCTGCGTTACGGCGGTGGCGCTGGACGGCGGCGGCTCGACCACCATGGCGGCGACGCTGCCGCATGAAACCGCCGCCCGCATTGTCAATGCTCCGTCCGAAGGCAGCCTCCGCGCGGTGAGCAACCATGTGTTTCTCGTCGCGCCGAACGCACCGAGCGGCTTGCTGGATCATATCTATCTTGCGCCTGCCCAGACGCGGGCGCTGCCCAACGCGCAGGTGGCGCTGACCGCCGCCGCCATTGACACGAATGGCATCCCCATGCGTGCCGATGTGACGCTTGCCGCCGACGCGGGTACGCTTTCGGGCAACGTACTGACCTTGCCCGAAACGACCGGAACGGTTCATGTTACGGCTTCCTCCGGCGGCGTTGATGCGTCGGTTGCCATTGACGTGCTTGAACCCGAATGGATCACCGTATACGACGGCAAGCATGAGGTCAAGGAGTTGATCGTGGCACCGGACAGCAGTGTGTCCCTGACGGCGAAGGGCTTTTATCTGCGCCTGCCGCTGGCGGACGGCAAGGACTGCTTTACCTGGCGCTATGAGGGCGAGGGCGTGACCCTCACGGAGGACGGCGCGCTCGTCGCGGGGCCGGATTCCGCCGTCGGCACACTGACGGTTTCCGCGGCGGGGAAGGAACTTGTGATTCCCGTCACCGTCGCGCGGCGTGCGCTGCAAACGCTGGAGGACTATGAGGCGGGCTTTGCTCCCGTTACCGACGTGACGGAGGAGACGCCCGATGCTGCGCCCCATCTTACGCTTTCCCATGCAAGTGACGCAGCCCACGTCAAATTCGGGCGCGGTGCGGCCAAGCTGGATTACACATTGGACGGTGAGAACGTCGCCGTGCTCCCGGTTGCCTGGCGCGTTCCGTCCGGCTATGACCGTGTGACGCTTTGGATCTGCGGCGACGGCGGCGCGGCATCTCTCGCGCTGGAAACTAGCGCCGGCACATCCGACGCCGTGACGCTGGACTTCAGCGGCTGGAAGCTCGTTGAGTTTGTCCTGCCTGCGGGCGCGACGGCGGTCACCGGCATTTCGCTCCGCGCGGAGCAGGAGGCGGCGGGCAGCATTTGGCTCGATCAGGCCGTGCTTTCCTATGCGGGTGCGGCGGACGATGCCGCTCCCGTCGTGACGCTGGAACTGGACGAGGAGACGGGCGCGCTGGCGGGCCGCGCTTTCGACGCGGTCAACGGCGCGGCGCTCCCGCGCGTCAGCCTGCGCTTTGACGGGGAAGAGCTTGCGTTTTCCCGCAACGAACGCTCCGGTGAGTTCACGGCGCTTGCGCCGGAGGCGGACGGCCATGCCCACTGGATTACGCTTGTCGCCGGGGACGCGGTGGGCAATCTCGCCCGTACGAGCCTCTTTGTTCCGGCTGCGCCCGATCTGGAGCCGGCATTCCCCGATGCGGCGGAGCACTGGGCGGCAGGCTATATCGACTACCTGAAGCGTGCGGGCATTTCCAACGGCAGCCGGGAGGCGGATGGCACGATCCTGTTCCGCCCCGATTCGCGCATTACGCGGCAGGAATTTGCCACCATGCTCTATCGTTTCCTCGCGCCGGAGGGCGATTTCAGCGGTGTGGAGCTGCCCTTTGCGGACACCGGTCTGATCGGTGACTGGGCGCTGGACGCGGCGCGCGCGATGTATGCGCTCGGCGTCGTCAACGGCACGAAGGACCCGGACGGCACGCTGCGCTATGACCCGGCGTCGGACATCACGCGCCAGGAGGCGGCAACCATGCTCGGCCGCCTGCTGGAAAAGGGCTATGCGGCACCGGCACTCACCTATGCGGACAGTGACGCCATTCCCGACTGGGCGGCGGGACACGTCGCCCTGCTGGGCGCGTCGGGCGTGTTCGACGATTTTGCCGGTGATACGTTCTCGCCCGCCGTTCCCATCACCCGCGCGGAAATGGCGGCGATGCTGCTGCGCATCAATTGATGGCAAAGATATCCAAAAAAGTTGAGCGGAGCCATGGAGCTTCGTTCAACTTTTTTGTTGCGCCGCGATTTTAAAATCGGTATACTATATATTATGTTTTATCATACGCAATCAAATTCATGGGAGGCGGCGCTTATGGCCAGATATACCCGCGAGGACGTCATCCGCATCGTGCGTGAGAAGAACGTCCACTTTATCCGCATGCAGTTTACCGACATATTCGGACAGCTCAAGAACGTGACGCTGCCCGCATCGCAGATCGAGAAGTGCGTCGACGGACAGATTATGTTCGACGGCAGCTCCATCGAGGGCTATACCCGTATCGAGGAATCTGACCAGTATCTGCGCCCCGATCTGGATACGTTTGTCGTGATCCCCTGGGATCAGGAGGCCGGCGTCTCGGCGCGCATGATCTGCGACGTTTACAACCCGGACGGGACGCCCTTTGCCGGCGACCCGCGCGGCGTGCTGCACCGTGTGCTCAAAGAGGCCGCCGAAATGGGCTATACCTTCAACGTCGGCCCCGAGTGTGAGTTCTTCCTCTTTAAGACCAACGCCGACGGCAAGCCTACCGTCCGGACCAACGATGAGGTGGGCTATTTCGACCAGGGACCGCTGGACACCGCCGCGCTCACACGCCAGAAGATCTGCCTTGCGCTGGAGGAGATGGGCTTTGAGATCGAGGCGTCCCACCATGAGTGTGCCGCCGGTCAGCATGAGATCGACTTCAAATATGCCGACGCGTTGACCGCCGCGGACGACATCATGACGTTCAAACTGGCGGTCAAGACGCTGGCACAAAAGGACGGCCTGCATGCGACGTTCATGCCGAAGCCGCTGTTCGGCGTGGCGGGCAACGGTATGCACATCAACATGTCGTTGTTCCGCGACGGCAGGAACGCCTTCTACGATGAGAGCGATTCGCGCCGGCTCTCCACGGTTGCCTACCAGTTTATCGCGGGTGTGCTGGCGCATGTGCCTGCCATCTGCGCGCTGACGAATCCGCTGGTCAATTCCTACAAGCGTCTCGTTCCCGGCTATGAGGCGCCCTGCTACATCTCCTGGTCGACGGGGAACCGCAGCGCGCTGATCCGTGTGCCCGCCCCGCGCGGCAGCGGCACGCGCATTGAGCTGCGCAACCCCGACCCGTCCTGCAATCCCTACCTTGCGCTGGCGGTTTGCCTCGCGGCCGGGCTGGACGGCATCAAGCGCGGCCTGACGCCGCCCGAGGAGGTCACGGACAACATTTATGAGCTTTCCTCCGCCGAGCGCAAGGCGAAGCATGTCGGCTCCCTGCCGGATTCGCTCAAGGCGGCGACCGACGCCCTGCGCGACGATGAACTGATCTGCGGCGTGCTGGGTACCCATGCGCTGCTGCAGTACCTGATCGGCAAGGAAGAGGAGTGGCTTGCCTACTGCACGCGCGTCAGCTCCTGGGAGGTTGAGCGATACATCACGAATTATTGACAGCATCGATCGTTTGTGCTGCGCATGGCGCCACCTGCGCGGCAGATGCGCGAACGGCCGGGCATCCTTTGTGCGCCGGGGATGACCGGAAGACAACGGCGCACGAAAAAATGATGAGTCTGAAAGGTTATCACGATGCATAATCCACACGAGCTCACAAGGGAAATCACCATTTTGCCCAGTATGTGCGACAGCAGCGCAAAGCTGGGAATACCGGATACCTTTGCGCTGTTTATGGACGCGGCCACCGAGCATGCCTGTGCGCTGGGCTGCGGCCTTGATACGCTGGGGCAGCGGGGGCTGTTTTGGCTGACGGTGCGCACGCGTGTGCGCTTTTTCCGGCGGGCGCATATGCTGGAGCGGGTGACGCTTTCCACCTGGCCGGAAACGCCGGGGAAACTGCGCACGAACCGTGACTACCGTATCGAGCAAGGCGGCGAGCTGCTTGCAGCGGGCAAAACAGAATGGACGGTGCTGGACCGGAACACGGGGCGTCTGCACCCGCTTGAGGACGTGTTTACGCCGGGACTGGAGTTTGGCTCCGAGGCGGTGTGGACCGAGCCGTTTACGCGTATGCGCGATGAACCGATGGAAACGTTTGCGCGTTATACGGTGCGCTCCACGGACATCGACCTCGGCGGACATATGAACAATGTGGCGTATCTGCGCGCCCTTGCCGGTGCGTTTACCTGCGAGGCATGGCAGGCGCTGCATATCCGTGAGCTGGAGATCGCTTACCGCGCCTCCTGCTTTGAAGGGGATACGCTGCTCTGGCAAAAGCGCGCCGATCCGGACGGCTCGCTGTCTTTGCGCGCCGCGCTGGAGGAAGGGAAAACCATTGCGCTGCTCCGGATGCAGGGGACTTGAAATTTACATAATAAAGTAGTATGCTGTGAAACGGAGGGGAGCTTGAAGGCATCTTGAAGGAGTAATCAGGCATGATGGACTTTAAATTGCATGTGCTGTGCGCGCTGTCAGAGAGTGCGCCGAAGCTGGATATATCCGAGCAGGACTTTCCGCAGGGCGTCTGCGGCACCCTGTCCGACTATAAAGGCGGCGAGTTTCCCCTGCCGGGGGACGCCGCTACGCTGTTGCTGACCGATGATGCGGCGCTGGTGCGCGCTCTGGCACAGAACAAGCCGGAATGTCTGCACATGGTTCTGATCGGCGCTTTTGCGGATGCGGCATGGCTGGAGGGCGCGCTGGAAGAGGTGTGGTATCCCGAAGAGGGAAGGGAAGGCCTGCGTCGCCGCTATTTGCGTCTGCTTCGTGTGCTCAAGCAAGAATATGACCTCTGGTTTTACAAGAGCGCACTGCTGACGGCAATCAACACCGTGCCGGATATGCTCTGGTACAAGCGGCTTGACGGCGTCCACACGCTGGTCAACGACGCTTTTTCCGAGATCGCCCACAAACCGAAAAGCGATATACACGGCCGCGACCACTTTTATATTTGGGACGCGCCGCGCCCGGCCGAGGGCAGCGCCGATTACGCTTGTGCCGAATCGGAGGAGATCGCCATTTCATCCGGCAGGATGTACGTCTGCGAGGAGGCGGTCAAGACCCGCGAGGGCATGAAGCAGTTCACCACCTACAAGACCCCTGTGTACGACATGTTCGGCAACGTGTTCGGCACGGTCGGCGTCGGGCATGACGTTACCGACCTGAGCAATCTCGGCGCCCAGCTTTCGCTGGTGGTGGAAAATATGCCCTATCCGATCTGCATCTTCTCCCCTGAGTGGAAGGTGATGCGGATGAACATTGCCTTCTCCGAGCTGGCCGGCGTGGACAGCGACGAGACGCTTGCGCAGTTCGACTATCACGTCTGGAAGAGCGGGCTGTTCATTCCCATGAGCGATCGCACCGAGGACAGTGTGAAACACATGGTGAGCCGCGATTACCAGTTCCATCTGGGCGGAAAAACCAAGTATTACACCCTCACCGAGCTGGAGATCCGCAACTACTTTGGCGATGTGAGCGGTTACATCTGCATGATGCAGGATAATACCTATCGCCGCGCCTATGAGCAGTCCATCCTGCGCGCGGCAAATACCGATATGCTTACCGGCATGTATAACCGGCGGTATTTCATCAGCCGGGTGCGCGGCCTGATGGGAAAACCGTTCCATCTGCTGTATATGGATCTCGACCGGTTCAAGAGCATCAACGACAACTTTGGACACAATGTCGGTGACGATGTGCTGATCCGCATCTCGGAACTGATCCACGAGTTTTTCCCGCATATGGTTGCCGCGCGGCTGGGGGGCGACGAGTTTGTGGTGGTGGACGAGCACAACGACCGCGCCTATCTCGACGAACGCAGCGCCGCGTTTGAAGAGGCCGTGCAGCGCGAGCTGAGCAAATACCACCTCGACGCGGGGGTGAGCATCGGCATTGCGCAGACCGACGGCTCGCCGCAGGATATCGATCGTGTTTTGCGGGAGAGCGACGAGCGGATGTATGAGATCAAAAAGCGCCACCACGAGGCGGGACAGGAATGAAAAAACGGGAGACGGTTTCCCTGCGAAACCGTCTCCCGTTTTTGCTTTATCCTGAAATGCCGCATGAAACGCGCCGATGTGCGCGGCGCAGCGGATCCCTGCAATATCTTGCCATAAAAACGCGGCATCAATGCTTCAGGTTGCCCACCGCCTCAAGCACGTCGTAGCGCTCCATTTGCAGGTGCTTTTTCATTTGCAGCGCTTCCTCGATGGGGATGTCCACGATATCGCCGTGCTGCGTGGCGATGATGCTGTTGCTGTGGCCGTTTGCCATTGCCTTGACCGCAAAGTAACCCATGCGCGTCGCCGTTTCGCGGTCGCGCGCGGTGGGGGAGCCGCCGCGCTGGATGTGGCCGAGCACCGTGACGCGCGGCTCCATGCCGATGGCCTCCTGAATCTGCTTGCCGATGGCGAAACCGCGCCCGACGCCCTCTGCCACCACGATCATGAAATGCGTGCTGCCCGCAAGGCGCGCGTCCTGAATGCGTTCGATCACGTCGCGCTGGAAGTCCAGCTCGCGTTCGGGTACCAGAACCGCGGTCGCACCGACGGCGATACCGACATACAGCGCCAGATAACCGGCGTTGCGCCCCATGACCTCAACCACCGAGCAGCGCTCATGGGACTGCATGGTGTCGCGCAGCTTGTCGATGCACTCGATCGCCGTGTTGCAGGCGGAGTCGAAACCGATGGTATAATGCGTGCAGCCCACGTCGTTGTCGATCGTGGCGGGAATGCCGACCACCGGGACGCCGAGGCGGGAAAGCTCCAGCGCGCCGCGGAACGTTCCGTCGCCGCCGATTGCGATGATGCCGTCGATGCCGAGCATCTTGCAGGTCGTCACCGCGCGGTCACGCCCCTCCGGCGTCATGAAGTCGTCGCTGCGCGCGGTGTAGAGAATGGTGCCGCCGCGCGAGAGAATGTGGTTGACGCTGTCGCTGTCCATTTTACGAAAATCGCTGTTGATGAGTCCCTGCCAGCCGCGGCGGATGCCCACGCACTCGATGCCCGTTGAGATCGCCGTACGCACCACCGCGCGAACCGCCGCGTTCATGCCCGGCGCGTCGCCGCCGCTGGTCAGTACGCCGATCCGTTTGATTTTCTTTTCCTCCATGAAAGCCACTGCCCTTCTCTATCATGATTTACGGGCCTCCGCCCGCGGAAATTCACTGCGTTAAGCGCACTTGCGCAGGATCAGAATGTACTCCACGCCGCTGCTCCTGTCATGGACGACATTGAACTTCATCCGCAGCGGTACCGTGCTGCCGTCCGCGGCAGAGAACGAAAACGGCGCGGAAAACTCCGCCATCCGCATGCCGGATTCGACGATCTCCTGAAGCAGGGTCTCACGTTCCATGGGATCGATGCGTTCGCGGAAGATGCCGTCGTGCAACTCCTGCTCCAGTGCTGTGCCGGAGAGGCCGAGAACATCCTCCAGCCCGTTTACCACCACGCGGAAACCCAATTCGCCCTCCTGCCGGTGCAGGAACACCACGGTGTCCGGCGTCAACAGGGACAGCAGACGCATCTGATCGTTGAGCGCGGCATACTGCGTCATGTCGTGGATCGAGCCGCAGAACTTTTTGCCTTCCTCGGTTTCCTCCAGGAAGAAAAAGTGCATTCGCACCTGCGCCGAGGCGCCGTCCGGCGTGCCGAAACGCACCACACCGCCCGCGCCGCTGAGCGGCTCGCGCACCGCCTGATCCAACAGCTTGAACAGCGCCGGTACGTCCTCCTCCACCACAAAGCGCTGAATGGAATTGGTCTGCTTGGCAAAGTTGGGGATCTTTGCCTCATGCCGGAACTGCTGGTTGTAACGGGTGATGTCCAGCTCGCCGTCGTGCAGGGTATAAAATGCCACGGGGCCGAGGATGTTGTTGAGCATCGAGTCGCTGAACACGCTTTGATCCAGAATTTCCCGGAGGTGGAACTGCTCGCGGGTCTTGAAACGGAATCCCCGCGTGTCGATCCGCTCGGGATCGGAGATCAGCTTTTCAAAGTCCTCCACCGACATCGGACGGTAAAAGTAGTAGCCCTGCACATAACGGCAGCCGAGCCCCATGAGGAAGCCCGTCTCGTCCTTCGTCTCCACGCCCTCGACGATGATGGGCACACCCATGGTCTTCGCCATGTTGACGATGGTCTCCATGATCTGGAGGCCCTTGCGGCGGTCGTCGCCGCTCATGCGCAGGAACTGCGCGTCGAGCTTGATGATGTCGACGTTGAGGTTGCGCAGCATGTTCAGCGAGGAGTAACCGCTGCCGAAGTCGTCCATCAGGACGAGAAAACCCTGCTCACGCAGGCGGCGCACCGCGTCGGCAACCGAGCCGTTGTCCACATAGGCGGACTCCGTGATCTCAATTTTGAGAACGTCTACCGGCAGGCCGTATTTTTCGAGCAGATGCTCAAAATGCAGCGGTACGTCGATGGTGTAGATGTCGATCTGCGAAACATTGACGGAGATCGGCAGCGGCGTGTGCCCGCCGTCGATCCAGCGTTTCTGCCAGGCGCAGACCTCGTCCCAGACATATTTGTCCAAATCGGTGACGAAGCCGTAACGTTCCAACACCGGAACAAACATGCCGGGGGATACCGTTTCGCCGGTTTCCTTGCGCCAGCGCACCAGCGATTCCGCGCCGACCACCTTGCCGTTTGAGATGCGGCACTGGGGCTGGAGCTGGATGAACAGCTCGTGATCGCGCAGCGCCTTTTGAAAGTCGGAAAGAATATGATAGTCCTGCTCCGTCTGCCGGATCATGGACGGTTCAAACACGCGGATGCGCGTGTGATAATTGTCCTTGGCGCGCCGCGCGGCGACGGCGGCGCGGTCCCACAGTTCTTCAACCGTACACGACGGCTCGGCCGGGGCGACACCGAAGGCGGGCATGAAGCCCACGGAGGTGCCGTATTCCTTGATCAGCCCGTGCAGGCGCTGGTACAGTTCCTCGATCCGCGGCCGGTCCCAAGGCGCCAGTATGGCAAAGTCATCCTGCCCGAAATAGCCGGCGATGCCGCCGGAAAAATCCTCGACCCGGCGCAGACGCGCGCCGATCTGCGCCAGCAGCAAGTCGCCCTGCGCGCGGCCGTACCATTCGTTGAACAGCTTGAAGTTTTCAAGGTCGATGGAGACAAGGCACCATTCTTCGTCTCCGCGCTCGGCCAGCAGCGCGCGGGCGCGCTCATAGAACGCATCTTCCCGGAGCAATCCCGTCTGTTCGCTTCGGCCGCGCGATATGCCGGATTCGGCTTCGCCCATCTGGTCTTCGACGTCAAACACGAAGGCGTAGACGACGCCGGGAGACAGCCCGTGCCGCTCGCCGCCCACGATCACGCGCTCGACCCAGCGCCAGCCGCCTTCCAGCAGGCGGTAGCGCACACGGGTGTGGATCATGCCGGGGGTTTCCGACTGCTCCAGCCGCTGGAGCAGCGTGGCGGCGTCGTTGAAGGCAAGGTAAGCCTCGCGGTCGTCCGGGTGGATCATGTTCTCCGCACTGTAGCGGAAAATGTCGCGATAGGGCGCATCCGATACGGGAACAAAATACTTGCCCTCCGTGTGGCGGATGTTGCGAACCTGCCCATGGACAAGATCCAACTCAATGATCTCGTCATAAGGCGCCAGCATCAACTGCATCAGCAGCGATCCCGGTTGATTCAATTCCGGTGAAAGCCCAAGCAGTTCCGCAATCATACTACTCCTTGTCCCGTCCTGCCAAATCCGATCCAGCCTGCCATAATATCCCTTATTATATCAGCAGGACCCCCGCTTGTCAAACGCGAGTAGAGCGCGGCGGGGGGCGGGAGAAAAAGAAAAAAAGCTCCGGCCGCGGCAGAAAACGGAAAGCATAAAACAGTCCGTTTACCGTGGCCGGAGCGTATGCACGCAATCCCGGTCAACCCTCCTGATGGTGATGACAGCCTTCGTGTACGGCGGCGGGGTTGAGCGCCAGCGTACCGGCCAGCAGCTTTTCCACGGCCTCATCCGCGCTGCCGGTGACGCCGGGATAGACCCGGATGCCGGCCGATTCCAGCATGGCGACCATCGGCGAGCCGACGCCGCCGCAGATCACGGCGTCCGCCCCGTGCGCCGCGAGAAAGCTCGCCAGTGCGCCGTGGCCTTGCCCGCCTGTGCCGATGACCTCGGAGAAGACGACCCTGCCGCTCTCCGCGGTGTAAAACTTGAACGCCTCGGTTTTGCCGAAGTGTTGCCAAATCTGTCCGTTGTCGTAGGTTGCTGCGATTTTCATGGGGGTGCTCCTTCTTTGCATTGTGTTATTTTTCAATCCGCCTTTGCAACACGCGCGAGCGCGTTGACCAGATGCGGGATCGTTGCCTCAAAATCCACGCCGTACCACGGCTTGCGCGGATTCTCCAGCGTGACGCGGATGGTGTCCGCCGTGTAGTCTGCGGCGAGCTTCATCGCCTCGTTCATGTCGAGCCCGCGCATCAGCGCGCCGATGCAGACGCTGGAGAAAATGTCGCCCGTGCCGTGATAGCTGGCATCCACACGGTCGTTCTGATAGGTGAAATACTCGCCCGTGCGGCGGTCGAAGCCCATCACGCCCGTCTTTCCCGGCGAGAGGGAGACGCCCGTTACCACCGTCAGCTTTGCGCCGAGAGCGGAGAGCTTTTGCAGCAGTTCCCTGATATAATCGGCGTCATACTGCTCACGATACTCCGTGCCGGTCATCAGGCAGGCCTCGGTGATGTTGGGCACGATCACATCCGCCCGGCCGCACAGCGTTGCGTTTTGCGCGGCGTAGCTTTCGTCGAAGGCAGGGTAGAGCTTGCCGTTGTCCGCCATCACGGGATCGACGAAAATGACGTTGTCCTCCGTGCCGAACTCGTCAAAAATGTGCTTGGCAATGTCGATCTCTTCCGCGCTGCCGAGGTAGCCGGTGTAGATTGCGTCAAAGGTCACGCCCTCGTTCTTCCAGTGGTTCGTGATGGGGAGAAGCTGGTCGGTGAGATCCTTGACCGTGAAGTTCTGGAACATCGTGTGCGTGGACAGTACCGCTGTGGGCAGGATAACGGTCTCCACGCCCATCGCCGAAAGGACGGGCAGCGCCACGGTGATCGAGCATTTGCCCAGGCAAGAGATATCCTGAATGGTGAGAATTCGTTTCATGGGTCAGCCTCCTTATTATTTTGCGCCTTGACAACGGAGACTATACCCTGAAAATGGCATGATTAGAAGAGCCAATACATGATATTTTTATAAGGCCAGATTACGTGTCCTCATCCCGCATCCGGTAGCCCACGCCGATCTCGGTGAAGATGTACTCCGGTTCGGCGGGGTTGGCTTCGAGCTTGCGGCGGATGTTTGCCATGTTGACGCGCAGGATCTGATTGTCTGCCTTTGCCTTCGGCCCCCAGATCTCGCGGATCATGTAGTCGTAGGTCAGCACCTTGCCGGCATATTTCCCCAGCAGCGCCACAATTTTGAATTCATTGAGCGTCAGATGGACGTCCTGGCCGTCCATGAGGACGTGATGCTTGTCGTAGTCGATGGTCAGCGCGCCGACGCAAAACTTGCCGGACTGGGCGATGCCGCCGTTGGCGAGCGGCGTGCGCGTGTGCCGGATGGCGGTGCGGATACGGGCCAGCAGTTCGCTGGTGCCGAACGGCTTCTCAATGTAATCGTCTGCGCCGAGGTCGAGCGCCTCGACCTTGTCGTGTTCATGTGTACGGGCCGAGACGACGATCACCGGCAGATTAGACCAGGAGCGCACGTCCCGCAGGATGTCGAGACCGTCCATGTCCGGCAGGCCAAGGTCGAGGATGATCAGGTCAGGGCAGTGGGAGGAGATCATCGACAGCGCCTCCGATCCCTGTGCGGCGAGAATGGTGTCGTAGCCGTTGGCGGTGAGCACCGTCGAAATGAAGTTGCGGATGCTCGGTTCATCCTCGATGATGAGCACCTTATCCTTGAGTTTCATCGCCTGTTTCCTCCTTGATCTGTTTCAGCGGCAGGGTAAAACGCAGCTCCGCTCCGCCCTCTGCACGGTTCTCAGCGGACATTGCGCCGCCGTGCGCCTTGACGACGGTGCGGCAGACGGAAAGCCCGATGCCCATGTTTTTCTTCCCGTCGCAGCCGCCGCGCTGCACGGCGGGGGATGTGGCGTCGAACAGCGTGACCAGCTTTTCCGCGGGGATACCGCGGCCGTTGTCGCTGACGGAGAAACGGGCGGCATCGCCGTCGCGGACGATGCGCAGGGCCAGTTCCGTCGCGCCGCCGTGGATGACCGCATTTTCCATCAGGTTCAGAATGACCTGCTCGATGAGTGTTGCGTCCATTGGCACCAACAGCACCTCGTCCGGTGCCTCCACCGAAATGCGGGTTTCCGGAAAGCGCTTGGCAAATTTTCGCGCCGCCACGCCCATCACCTCTTCGGCGACCTCCGCCTCCGTGTTGAGTACGCCCGCGCCGCGGACGCGGGTGATGGAAAGGATGTTTTCCACCATGCGGATGAGCCATTGCGCGTCTTCGTTCACATCCTCCAGCAACGAACGCTTTTGCTCCGCCGAGAGCGTGCCCTGATCCTCCAGCACGGCCGCCGTGTTGCCGACGATGGATGTCAGCGGCGTGCGGATGTCATGCGACATGGCGCGCAGCAGATCGGCACGGATCGCCTCGCGTTCGGTTTCCAGACGCTCGCGCTCCTGGCGCTTGATCTGCGTGGTCATCGCGCTGACCATCGACGCCACCGCCAGCAGCGTTACGAAAGTCAGCGGGTAGCCCGTCATTGTGAAGTTGAACTCCCAGTAGGGATAGGTGAACACATAGTTGACACACACCACCCCAAAAAACGAGCTGAAAATGCCCCAGAGATAACCTTCCGTCCAGCGGGATATGAAGGCGACCGCCAGCACGAAAAGAAAACCGACGTAGGTGTCCCCCTCGGCGAAATGAGCCAGCAGGGCACACAGCCCCACGGCCGCCGCGAGTACCGCCGCGGTCAGCGCCGCGTCGCGCAGCGCCCGTGGTATTTGGCGGGGTTTACACACACCCGGACACCTCCTTGTATAATAGCCTCTTGCGGCTGTTGCAGCACAGGCGCGCAGCGCCGTTGTGCTGCATGCAGCTGGATCAATATAATAGCCGCTTGCGGCTGTTGCAGCACAGGCGCGCAGCGCCGTTGTGCTGCATGCAGCTGGATCAATATAATAGCCGCTTGCGGCTATTATAGCATACCGTCCGTTAAGATGCCATCAAAAAACGGGGCGGAACCGCAGTTCCGCCCCGCGTATTATACCTTGTGAATCACAATATCGGTTACGTCCTCCAGACGAAATCCCGGGGTCTGCATCAGCGCAGCCAGAATGGCGATCTTTACATTGCCGGGTATGCCATCCGCCGGCAAACCGGGAGCACGTTCCGCCTTCGGAAGCTCGGACGGACGGGATGGGGGCTGCGGCGCCTGCCGTTCCAGCGCCTGCATGATCCGCCCCATCAGAGTCGTCAGGAAAATGATGCAAATCAGCCCTATGAAAGTAGTGCCCATGCCCATCAGCACGACGAACAGCTTGGAAACCTCCATGATTTCACACCCCCTTGGCCGCATCCAACAGGTGCATGGCGGCGTCGGCGTTCTCTACGTGGTAGAACACCATTCCGTGCAGTGTGTAATCGGACGATTCCAGCGGATGATTGGCGCGCCAGCGCAGCTGCTTGTCCCGCTCGGGCAACAATGCACTGCCCAGAGCGATCGCCGCGCCGCCGTAGTCGAGCGGATAGAGCTGCGCCGTGCCGATATCTGAGCGCAGCATTGCGAACACATTGCCGTTGGGACGGATGATCAGCGCGCGGCGATTTGTCAGCAGGCAGTACTGCCCGACCGTTTGTCGGTAGGAGAGCACGGATGTGCCGATCACGATGATGAGAATCAGCGCCAGAACCGCGTAGAATACCGTACCCTTGCCGTTGTGTGTCGCATACGCAGCCGCCATCCACACGGTGATGCCCAGCGTGATGAGCCAGCGCAGCAGTACGCCGCGCCCCTCTTTCCCGTCGAAGATACGAAATGGCTGCGTTTTGCCCTCCCACACGACGGATTCTCCCGGCTGCAAGGCTTCCTGCAGCGTCTGCTTCATCTTTTCGCTCATTTTGCCACCTCTCTTTTTGTTTTGGGTCTTGCCCTAACAGTATAGAGCGGCGGGCCGTTCAAAGGGTGAAAAGCACCCGCTCCCTGCCGCTAAGAGGCGGACAAGGAGCGGGCTGAATTTATAACTTCTTTATTTATGCGCTCATGTGCGGCAAACCCTCGCGATCGGCGAGGCGCTCGCGCGCCACGGCGAGCATCAGCTTGATGCGGTTTTCCTGATTGACGCGCGTGGCGCTGGGGTCGTAGTCGATGGGCGTGATGTTCGCCTGCGGATACAGCTCGCGCAGCTTGTTGATCATGCCCTTTCCGCAGATGTGGTTGGGCAGGCAGCCGAAGGGCTGGGCGCAGATGATGTTTTCGTAACCTGCGCGGATCAGTTCCACCATCTCGGCGGTCAAAAGCCAGCCCTCGCCCATCACGTCGCCCATGCCGATCAGGCCGTCGGTGAGTTTGGTCAGCTCGCTGAATGGCAGCGGCGCGTGGAATCCGGCTTCGCGCAGGGAGGAGATGATGACCTGCTCCATGCGCCCGATGTACGCCAGCACCCACCCCGAAATGTGCTTTTCCCAGAACGATCCGCCGTAAAGGCGTGCCGCCTCCGAGATGTCATAGGCGCAGTACTGGACAAAGCCCATCAGACCGGGCAGATTGACCTCGCAGCCTTCGGAGGCGAGGAACTTCTCCAGATCGTTGTTGCCCAGCGGCGAATACTTCACATAGATCTCGCCCACCACGCCGACCTTGACCTTCGGTACACGCTCGACGGGAATGGCGGCAAAATCCTGCGCGATTTGCGGCATAACGCGCTTCATCTCACGCTGGGAGTAGCCGTGCCCGCGCTCGATCTCGCCGCAGATCCTATCCAGCCACTTTTCCTGCATCGCCCGCGCGTCGCCGGCGCGTCGCTCGTACGGCTCCGTCTGCGCGCGCAGCGTGACGAGCAGGTCGCCGTAATAGATCGCCGCGAGCAGCATCCGCGCAAAATGAATGCTCATCGGCAGGCTGCTGCTTTTCTCCAGCCCGGAGAAGTTGAGGCTCAGGACGGGGATCTGCCCCAGTCCCGCGCGCTTGAGCGCTTTGCGCAGCAAAAAGAGGTAGTTCGACGCGCGGCAGCCGCCGCCGGTCTGTGTGATGATCAGCGCCGTATGGTCGAGGTCGTACTTCCCGGACTCCAGCGCGTCGAGAAACTGCCCGATGACCAGCAGCGCGGGGTAGCAGGTGTCATTGTGGACGTATTTCAGTCCCTGTTCGGCGACCTGGGAACCGCAGTTGCCCAGCAATTCCACGTCGTAACCTTCGTGCCGCATGGCGGCGGCAAGCATACGGAATTGCACCGGCGCCATGTTTGGGATCAGGATTTTATGCGTCTTTTTCATGGCCGGCGTGAACACCGGGTAATTCATTTCCATTCTCTTCCGTTTCCTCCTTCTCCTCCAGCGCGGCGAAAAGGCTCCGCAGGCGGATACGCACTGCTCCGAGGTTGGTGATTTCGTCGATCTTGAGCTGGGTGTAGAGCTTGCCGCCGTCGCGCAGGATCTCCTTCGTTTCATCCGTGGTGATCGCGTCTACGCCGCAGCCGAAGGACACCAGCTGCACAAGATCCATGTCCGGCTGCGAGAGACAGTATTTCGCCGCGGCATACAGCCGCGCGTGGTATGTCCACTGGTTGAGCACCGACGTTTCAAAACGCTTCACGCGGTTGGAAATGGCGTCCTCCGTTACCACAGCCGCGCCCATGCGCGTGATGAGCGTGTCGATGCCGTGGTTGATCTCGGGGTCAATATGATAGGGGCGGCCTGAGAGCACGATAATATGCCGGCCCTCGGCACGCGCGGCCTCGATGATGCGCGCGCCCTCGGCGCGCACCGCCGCCATGTGCCGCGCATACTCGGCATAAGCGGCGTTCGCGGCCTGACGCACTTCCCGCGCCGAAATGCCGGGGAAGTGCCGCTCCAGGATCTCGTGCATTTTGCGGGCGAAATCCTTCGGCCGATGCAGCCCGACATAATCATAAATGAATTTCGTCTGCTGCACCTCCGGGCAGTTGCCGGCGATGACCTCGGGGTAGTAGGCGACGACGGGGCAGTTGTAGTGGTTCTGCCCCAGCCCCTCGTCCACATTATATGTCATGCAGGGGTAGAAAATGGCGTCCGGCTTCAGCCTTGCCAGCGCCGCGATATGCCCGTGTGCCAGCTTTGCGGGGAAGCAGGCGGTGTCGCTGGGAATGGTGCCCTGCCCGTCCAGATACAGTTTGCGGCTGGACAGCGGACTGTGGCACACGGCGAAACCGAGCTGCGTGAAAAACGTGTGCCAGAACGGCAGCAGCTCCCAGAGATTGAGGCACAGCGGCAGGGCAATCATGCCGCGGCGGTTTTCGCCGGGCTTATAGGAGAGGATCAGGCGCCGCTTGTACTCATACAGATTGCGTTCTTCGCCGCCCGCCTTGCCCGTGATGGGGCGGTCGCAGCGGTTGCCGCTGATGAAGGATGAGCCGTCGGCGAAAGTGTTGACCGTGAGCTGGCAATGATTGCCGCAGCGCTGGCAGGTCTCGGTGCGCGTTTCCTGCCGGAATGTGTCCAGCGCGGCGGAAGAGAGCAGCGTGCTTTTCTGACCGGGCTTTGCATGGGCCATGCCATAGAGCGCCGCGCCGTACGCGCCCATCAGACCGGCGATGTCGGGACGGATGACCTCGACGCCCATTTCCTGTTCAAAGGCGCGCAGCACCGCTTCGTTGTGGAAGGTGCCGCCCTGTACGACGATGCGCTTGCCCAGCTCGTCGGGGGACGAGGCGCGGATGACCTTGTAGATCGCGTTTTTTACGACGCTGATCGACAGGCCGGCGGAGATGTTCTCCACGCTCGCGCCGTCCTTTTGCGCCTGCTTGACGCTGGAGTTCATAAACACCGTGCAGCGGCTGCCGAGGTCGACGGGGCGCGGCGCGAACAATCCGAGCTTCGCGAAATCCTTAACCTCGTAGCCAAGCGCCTGCGCGAAGGTCTGCAAAAAGCTGCCGCAGCCGGACGAACAGGCTTCGTTGAGGAAGATGTCGCTGATGGCGCCGTCTTCGATCTTGAAGCACTTCATGTCCTGCCCGCCGATGTCGATGATGAAATCCACATCGGGCAGGAAATGCTTTGCCGCCGTGAAGTGCGCCACGGTTTCCACCACGCCGAGATCGGCATGGAAGGCGTTTTTGGCCAGCTCCTCGCCGTAACCCGTGGTGGTGACGGAGGCAATGCGCAGCCGCGGATGCTCCGCATAAAGCTGACGCAATATGTCCCGGATGAGCGGGACGGGATTGCCCCGGTTGGGCTGGTAGTCCGTGAAGAGCAGTGCGCCGTCCGTGCCGATGACGACGGTCTTGACCGTCGTCGAGCCAGAGTCGATGCCGATGTGGACGGGCGCGTCATAGTCTGCGGGGAATGGAGCGCGCGCAACGGTCGCGCGCGCATGGCGCGCGCAGAACGCGCGGTATGCCGCCTCATCCGCAAACAGCGGCGGCTGGGCGCGATAGGTCTCTGTCATCCCTTTGCCGTGGAGGGTCTCCGCCACGGCGTTCAGGTCGAATTCCCTGTCTGAGTAATATGCCGCGCCCAGCGAGACGAACAGCAGGCTGTGATCGGGGCAGACCCCGGTTACGCCCAGCGCCTTGTCAAAACTTGCGCGCAGCGTGCGGTTGAAGCTCAGCGGCCCGCCGAGGTAGAGAATGTTCCCGCGGATCGGGCGCCCCTGCGCAAGCCCCGCGATGGTCTGGTTGACCACTGCCTGATAAATGCTGGCGGCAATGTCCTCCGAGCGCGCGCCCTGATTGATCAGCGGCTGTACGTCGCTTTTGGCGAACACGCCGCAGCGCGAAGCGATCGTGTACGTTTTCTCAGCGCGGCCCGCCGCCGCGTCCATCTCATCGTCGGTGAGCTTCAAAAGCGTTGCCATCTGGTCGATGAAAGCGCCCGTGCCGCCGGCACAGGAGCCGTTCATGCGCACATCCATGCCGCCGGTGAGGAAGAGGATCTTCGCGTCCTCGCCGCCCAGCTCGATGACCACGTCCGTCCCCGGCGCGAGGCGGTTCGCCGCGACGCGCGTGGCAAACACCTCCTGCACGAAGGGCACGCCCACGCTCTCCGCCATGCCCATGCCGGCGGAGCCGGAGATCGCAAACACCGCGCGGCCGCCCGGGACATGCTCACGCGCGACCCGGCGCAGCAGCTCTTCCGTCTTGTCGACGATGTGACTCATGTGCCGTTCATAGGTGCTGTATATGATATTGTCAGCGTCGTCCAGTACCACGCACTTGATCGTGGTGGAACCAACGTCCAGTCCGACTTTCAACCTTTTCGTTTCCTTTCGCGAATATTCCTTGGTATCATACACTTTTTTTTGCGTTTCGGCAATCGGAAAAGACGTTAAAAAGATGTAAATTTTGCAGATGGTATTGAGGCTTTTTGCCCGTGAACCGCCTGATTATGTAAACCCGCACAAAAGACGGGCGGACAGCCGCAGATTATTGTTGCATTTTGACCAAAGACGTGCTATACTCATTTCACTAATCCCTCAAGAGGCGCTTTGGCGAAAAGCGGCTCGCCGGGAAACGAAAGGAATGATTCCAATGAATCACAAGAAATTTCTCGCGCTGGTACTGAGCCTTGTTATGGCACTGTCTCTGGCGGTCCCCGCCATGGCGGCGGAGTCGCCCTGGTATGCCGAGGCACAGCAGTATGTCACCGCCAATGGCCTTATGGCCGACGCCGCGGGCGGATTTGAGCCGAACACCCCTGTTACCGCCCTGAACACGATCGAGGCGCTCTACGCTCTGGTTGGCAAGCCCGCAGTCGCCGCTGCGGACGACACCGCAACCGAATGGGCGGACACTGTCCTGCCCGAGTTTGATCCCAGCGTGGGCGGTGCCGGAACCGTCACCCGCGCGCAGGTCAAGGAGCTTTTGGAGGCCTTTGCCGGCGTGAGCGGCGTTGACGCCGACGGCTTGTTTGTCGGCGACGAGAGCGGCAATCTGATGCTCGACAAGGAGATGACCCGTGCCGAGTTCGCACAGGTACTGCTGCGTCTTTCCAGAAAGAACGTCGCGACCTACAGCGAGGTCATGGATCTTCAGGTTCTCGCCACCAGCGACCTGCACGGCAAGTTCTATCCCTGGGCCTATGCCACCAACACGGAGAGCACCGCCGGCAGCATGACCCAGCTTGCCACTGCCGTTAAGGAGCGCCGCACCGAGAACACGCTGCTCGTTGACGCGGGCGACACCATTCAGGACAACTCCGCTCAGATCTTCCTCGGCGAAGAGGTCCACCCGATGCTTCAGGCGCTCAACGCCATGAAGTACGATGTGTGGGTCACCGGCAACCACGAATACAACTTCGGCATGGACACCCTCAAGAAGGTCATCGCTTCCTTTGACGGCAAGGCGCTTGTCGGCAACGTGCTCGACGAGGACGGCAACCCCATCGCCGACGGCTACACCATCATTGAGAAGAATGGCGTCAAGATCGGCGTCATCGGCATGGTTACGCAGAACATCACCCGCTGGGACGCTGCCAACCTCGCCAAGTGCACCGTCAATGATCCCGTGGTGGAAACCCGCAAGATCATCGATAAGATCGGCAACGATGTGGACATCCTCATCGGCGTGATGCACATGGGCATCGACAACGAGTACGGCGTGGCAAACTCCGGCTGCACCGACCTCGCCAACGCCTGCCCCGAGTTCGACCTGATCGTCTCTTCCCATGAGCACGCGCTTGTTCCGGGCAAGATGATCAACGACGTGCTGGTTATCCAGAACAAGAACCAGGCGCAGACCATGAACGAGATCCATCTCATCCTCGGCAAGAGCGCCGATGGCTGGAAGGTTCTCAACCGCACCTCCGAAGCCGTTGAGATCAAGGGTTATGAGTCCGACGCTGATATGCTGGCGCTGCTCAAGCCGTACAATGAGCAGGCGATTGCCGACGCTAACGTCGTCATCGGCAAGCTGGAAGGCGGCAGCCTTGCTCCCGAGAACGAGATCAAGGAGATCCCCGCTGCGCAGATCATGGATACCGCGATGATCGACCTGATCAACGAGGTGCAGATGTACTACACCGGCGCGAAGGTCTCTGCCGCGGCGCTGTTTGTCATGGACGCCAACATGCACGAGGGCGACATCCACAAGTCCGACTCGTCCCTGATCTACAAGTACGACAATACGCTCTACAAGATGCAGATGACGGGCGCGCAGCTCAAGAAGTTCATGGAGTGGGCCGCTTCGTACTTCAACCAGTACAAGGAAGGCGATCTGACCATCTCCTTCAGCCCTGACATCCGTGCCTACAACTACGACATGTTTGCCGGCGTCGACTATGAGATCGACGTCTCTAAGCCCGCAGGCGAGCGTATCGTCAATCTGGTCTGGTCCGACACCAAGGAGCCGGTCAAGGACGACGACAGCTTTGTGATGGCTGTGAACAACTATCGTTGCAACTCCCAGTTGCTCTCTGACGTTATCTACAAGGACGGCGATAAGCCGCAGCTCCTTGAAATTGATGTCCGTGGCGACATCGGCGGCGTGCGCGAGCTGATCGCCGAGTACATCAAGACCGTCAAGGGCGGCACGATCACCCCCGAGTGCGACAACAACTGGAAGATCGTTGGCAACAACTGGGATGAGGCACTGCACCAGAAGGCAGTGGAGCAGCTCGCCGCCGGCAAGCTGTCCATCCCGACCTCCGAGGACGGCCGTACGCCCAACGTCAAGGCCATCACCGTGAACGACCTCAAGTAAACATCCTTTCGGGAGAATACCTCTCTCCCCGCAAAAAGACCTCCGGGCAATCGCCCGGAGGTCTTTTTTTTGCTTGTATCAGGCGCCGTCTGCGGATCGACGGAGGATCAAGAGCCAGTCTACGCCGCAGCTCCGGTCCTGTACGCCGCCGACGCCGACGCGCATCATGATTTGACTGCCGTTTGCACAGGTAACGCTGAAGGGCGGCGAGAACGCTTCCAGCTGCATGTTCGAATCCTGAACAAGCCGTACCAGCTCGTTCCGGTCTTTTTCTGCGATGCGCTGAAAGAAGGAACCCTCGTTGAGCTCCCGTTCCAGCTCGTTGCGGTCGAAACCCAGCACGCTCTCCAGTCCGTCAATGACGACCTGCGCCACCCATTTTTTCCCCTCAAGCCGCAAAAACACAATGATGTCGGGCGAAACGCGGGAGAGCAGCTGCATCTGGCTGCTGATCTGACGCGCCTGCGTAATGTCGTGCACCGAGCCGTAAAAGCGCTTGCCGGCGTCGTTTTCCTCCAGAAAGAAGAGCTGTATCTGAAGCGCCGTTGTCGTGCCGTTGGAGCGGTGGAAGTGCACGACGCCGTTTGAGCCGCTGAGCGGGTTCTTTTCCGCCTGATCAAATAAGTTTTGCAGGATCGGCTGATCCTCCGGTACTACCACGCGCTGCGATGAACGGAGGTGGCTGATGAGCAGGGGGGAGTGGATCTCGTTGAAAACTGCTGGTTGTAACGGAGAATGTCGATCTCGCTGCCATGCCGCAGGAAGAATGCCACAGGGCCGAGAATGTTGTTGAGCATCGTGTCGCTGAACACGTTTTCATCCAGGAATTCGCGCGTGTGGAACTGTTCGCGCACCTTGAAGAAGAAACCGCGTGTGTCGATATTCTGCGGGTCGGCAATCAGCTTTTCGTAATCTTCCACAAACAGCGGACGGTAAAAATGAAAGCCCTGCACATAGCGGCAACCGAGGCCGATGAGGAAGTCCGTTTCCTCTTTCGTCTCCACGCCTTCGACAATGATCGGCACGCTCATGGTCTTTGACAGGTTGACGATGGACTCCATGATCTGCATGCCCTTGGCGCGGTCGTCGCCGTTCATGCGCAAAAAATGCGCGTCCAGCTTGATGATGTCGACGTTAAGACTGCGCAGCATGTTCAACGAGGAGTAGCCGCTGCCGAAATCGTCCATCAGGACGAGGAATCCCTTCTTGCGCAGACGGCGTACCGTGTCCGACACTGCGTCGTTGTCCACATAGGCGGATTCGGTGATTTCTATTTTGATGACCTCTGCCGGCAGATCATACTTTTTGACCAGAGCTTCAAAATGCTCCGCCACGTCGATGGTGAAGATGTCGATCTGCGAGACATTGACGGAGACAGGCAGAGGCGTGTGCCCGCCGTCGATCCATTTCCGCTGCCACGCGCAGACCGCATCCCAGACATATTCGTCCAGATCGGTGACAAAGCCGTAACGCTCCAGCACCGGAACGAACAGGGCGGGCTGCATCAATTCGCCGTTTTCCCGGCGCCAGCGCACAAGCGATTCCGCGCCCACGACCCGGTGGGTGGAGATGCGGCACTGGGGCTGGAACACGACGATCAGCTCGTGGTCGCGCAGCGCCTTTTGGAAATCGGACAGGATCTGGTAGTCCCGCTCCGTTTGCCGATACATGGAAAGCTCAAAGGTGCGGATGCGCGTGTGGTAGTTTTCTTTGGCATAGCGCGCTGCCACCGCCGCATGGTCGCACAGTTCCTCGACAGTGTATTCACTGGATACCATCGCGACGCCGAAAGCGGGCATAAAGCCAACGGACGTGCCGTATTCCTTGATCAGCGTGTGTACCGCGGCATACAGCGTTTCGATCTGCTCTTTGTCGTATGGCATCAGGAGACCGAAGTCGTCCTGCCCGAAATAGCAGGCAAGACCGCCGGAGGATTCTTCCACCTGCGACAGGTGCGCGCCGATCTGCGCGAGCAGCATGTCTCCGTTTTTGCGCCCATACCATTCGTTGAACAGCTTGAAATGCTCCAGATCGATGACCAGCACACACCAGCCCTCGCTGCAAACCGACAGGCGCGAGCGCGCAGCCTGATAAAATGGCTCCTCCGCCAAAAGCCCCGTCAGTTCGCTGCGCATACCGGCGGAGGAAAAGACCGGGAGGTTCATCCCCTCTTCAACCTGAGACTGCACGTCAAACATAAAGATGTAGCAAAGTCCCGGCGGAACGCCGTTTTCACTGCCGCTGATGGCAACCTGTTCCATCCAGCGCCAGCCGCCGCCGAGCTGCTTAAAGCGAAAACGGGAGCGGTGCAAGCTTGACGCGCCTTCGGCGGACATATGCTGACGTGCCGCTTCCGGATCGCTCTCACGCAGATAGCGCTCCACATCGTCGGGATGGATCATATTCTCCGCAGTGTAGCGGCGGGCATCGGCGAGCGACACACCACCGCCCAAGGGGGCGAAGAGTTTGCCCTCTGTATGCTTGAGACTGCGCGCATGCCCGTGGATATAGTCCAACTCGATCAATTCGTCGAATTCCGAGAGCATCAACTCCACCAGAGTCGGTGTTGGCAGCATAATCTGCTGCCCGGTTTCCTTGACTTCTCTGTCCATGCCCAGTTCCTCTTTTTACGCCCGGTTGGCTTTCATCTGTTTCTTGTTTTCGTACATCATCGCGTCCGCCCGCTTGAATACGTCGTCCGCGCTCATGTCGGTTCCGGGAATGTACTCTGCCATGCCTGCGGCGGCGGAGTAGCGCTCCCACGGCTCGCGGCTCATGTCGTCCTGCAATGCGGCAAAACGTGCCTGAAGGTCGGCAAACAGCGCCTCGCGGTTGGCAAGATCGTTTCCTTGCAGCACTGCGACAAACTCGTCTCCGCCGATGCGGTAGACGGGGGAGTGGCCGTAGACCTGGCACAGGGTCGTGCAGCCGCCGACGATGTAGGCGTTGCCTTTTTCGTGCCCATAGGTGTCGTTGATTTTCTTGAGGTTGTTGAGATCGACCATGACGAGGGCGAATTGTGCGCGTTCGTTCACAATATCCACCGCCAGCTCGGCTCGCTTGGCGTCGTACGCGGCCTTGTTCTTTACGCGGGTCAGCGCGTCCTGATAGGCGACGCGGAACATGCCCTCGATCTCCATCTCCGCCGTTCTGGCACGCTCCTCTGCCGTGGCGGCATCCTCCACCTGCGCCTTGATCTCCTGCGAAAGCTGCATGAAGGCGTCCATGAGCTGCTTCAGCTCGATGCTTGTGTCGACGCCTTCCGCGTCAAATGCCAGCGCTTCGGGATTTTTCGCCTCGCGGCTCATGTGAACGAAGCGCAGTGCGCTGCGCTCCAATGCGCGGATCGGCAACACGACGTTCCGGCGCAGCCAAAGCGCCAGCAACACCCCGAAGGCACCGCTTACAAGGATGATCAGCAGTGCGCTGCGGGAAACATAGTCCACGATGTTGTCGTGTAGATCCGCGGTGGTGTAGTCGGCGCACAGAAGGATGGACGCCTCGCCATCCGAAGCGCGCAGCGGTTTGCAGCCGGTGTAGTAGTTGCCCCAGTTGGAGGTGCTTTCAAAAAAGGATATGCCGGACGACTTCCGCGCATCCAGATACGGACGGAGCTGCTCACGGGAATAGGTGTCCGAGGTGACGGACAGCAGGGGCACGTCCGTTTCCCCCGCTTCGCGCTCGGCGCGGTTTGTCGCGGAGATGACGTTGATCATCGAGCCGGTTTCGTCGTCCACCGGGATGACAACGTAGAGGTAGGTCAGCTCAAAATCGTCTACCATCCGGTTGAATTCCTGCTGCAGCGTATCGCGTTTTTCGGAAGACACGCCGGTGCGGACACACTCATATAGGTCATCGACGTCCACGCAGCCCTCCGCGTAGGTGATAACGTCCCGCAGACGCGCCTGATACTGCGCATACAGGGCATTGGAGAACGCCAGATGCGTATAGATCGAAAGCAGCAGGCTCAGAATCATGATAAAGACCATACAGCCGAACAGGATGCTCCGGTTGATGGGGTTCTTTGTCGTCACGCTTTTCCCTCCCAACACTCGGAACGACAAGAGAAACTGCCATTCCACGATAGTACTCTATTTTACTCCTGTTCGACGCGATTGTACAGAGGGAAATTCGCACGGTACAGGCAAAAAAGCGCGGTTTGTGCGCGGGCGCAGAAAAGCGCCGCAGGCTGGCCTGCGGCGCTTTGGACGTTGGTGATTGGATTCAGCGCTCACCGTTGAACATTCCGACGGGATGGTCGACACTGTACATGTGGGTCATCAGGTCGATGAGCTTGTTCGTGTAGCCCCACTCGTTGTCATACCACGCAATGAGCTTGACGAAGTTGTCGTCGAGCATGATGCCTGCCTTTTCGTCGAAAATGCAGGTCTGCGGGAAGCCCGTGAGGTCGCTGGAGACGACGGGGTCTTCCGTGCAGGTGATAATGCCCTTCATGCTGTTCTGCGCCGCGTTCTCCATGGCGATGCACACATCATGATAGGTGGCGGAGGTCTTGAGGCGCGCCGTCAGGTCGACGACGGAGACGTCTGTGGTGGGGACACGGAAGCTCATGCCGGTCATGCGGCCCTTGAGCTCGGGGATGACCTCGCCGACGGCTTTCGCGGCGCCGGTGGTGGAGGGGATGATGTTGCCCAGCACGCTGCGGCCTGTGCGCCAGTCCTTGCCGCCGCGGGAGTCGACGGGCTTCTGCTTCGCCGTCGCGGAGTGAATGGTGGACATCAGCGCCTGCTCAATGCCGAAAGTATCGTTGATGACCTTGGTCATCGGCGCAAGGCAGTTGGTGGTGCAGGAGGCGTTGGACACGACGTCCATATCGGGCTTGTAGGTCTGGTGGTTGACGCCCATGACGAACGTCGGCGTCTCATTGTCCTTGGACGGAGCGGAGAGAATGACCTTCTTTGCGCCGTTTTTAAGGTGTACGGACGCCTTCTCCTTCGTAAGATAGGCACCCGTGGACTCGATGATATACTCGGCATAGCAGTCGTCCCAAGGGATTTCCGATGCGTCGGAATAGCTGTAGACGCGGATCTTCTGACCGTTCACGATCAGATGCTTGTCATCATGCTCCACGGTGCCGTAGAACGTGCGGAACACGGTGTCGTACTTGACCTGATAGACCATAAAGTCAAGGTCCGCATTGCGGAGGTTGATGCCGCAGATATGATAACTGTGGCTGCCGCGCTCGATCATGCTGCGCAGCGCAATACGGCCGATACGTCCGAAACCGTTGATGCCTACCTGGATTGCCATGCTCTTTGTCCTCCATACTATTCCAAATTTCGATGTGCCGCGGCAATGCCGCCGCCCCGGAAGCGCGGCGCATTGTGCGAGGTCATTCTGCAACAAGTTTAGCACATACTGGCCAAAGATACAAGTATATGCGGCGGTTTTTTTGCCGGAAACGACGATATTGACATTTCCTCTTTATCGTGCTAAATTAAGTAACGCAATTGAATACAGACAGATGAAACGCGCAGGAAAAAGCGTTCTGCTTGCCGAAGGAGCGAAACTCTCAGGCGACCCGAAAGGGGAAGGGACTGTGCGTGGATGTGACTCTGGAGAATCCCGTTTCCGCGGGTGCCGAAGGTGCAAAGCGCGCAAGCGCCAATCTCTCAGGCAAAAGGACAGAGGAAAAAGTCGCTTTTTCGGCGGCGCATTTGCGCCGTGGGCTGCGCGTATGCGTATCCGTATGCCGAAAAGCATTCTTTTGACGATGACCGGACCGCGGAAGGATTCTTCCGCGGTCCGTTTTCTGTCGGAAAAGGGAGAGAAAACCTTATGCAAGAGCAACTTTTATCCATCGTATCCAACATCAACACCTATCTGTCCAACTACATTCTGGTGTTCCTGCTCATCGGCGTGGGCCTGTGGTACTCCATTCGCACCCGCTTTGTGCAGGTGCGCTGCTTTGGCGAGGGCGTGCACCGCTTCTTCGGCAGCCTGAACCTCAGCGGCGGAAAGCAGGAAAGCGGCATGAGCTCCTTCCAGGCGCTCGCGACGGCCGTCGCCGCGCAGGTCGGCACGGGCAACATCGTCGGCGCGTCCGGCGCGATCCTTACCGGCGGCCCCGGCGCGATCTTCTGGATGTGGTTGATTGCATTTTTCGGCATGGCGACCATCTACGCCGAGGCGACGCTGGCGCTCAAGACCCGCAAGGTCGATAGCGACGGTACGGTGCACGGCGGCCCCGTGTACTATATCACCACGGCGTTTCAGGGTGGCTTCGGCAAGTTCCTGGCGGGGTTCTTCGCCGTCGCCATCATTCTCGCGCTCGGCTTCATGGGCTGCATGGTGCAGTCCAACTCCATCGGTTCCACGTTTGAAACGGCGTTCGGCATTCCGTCGTGGGTCGTCGGCCTTATGCTCGTCGTCATTTGCGGCGTGATCTTCCTCGGCGGCGTGCAGCGCCTTGCCAGCGTGACGGAGAAGATCGTGCCGGTCATGGCGTGCATCTTCCTGCTCGGCGGCATTGTGGTGCTCGCCGTGCGCATCCGTTATATCCCCGCCACCTTCGGCATGATCTTCCGCTATGCCTTTACGCCGCAGGCGATCATCGGCGGCAGCTTCGGCGCGGCGATCAAGACCGCCATCTCTCAGGGCGCGAAGCGCGGATTGTTCTCCAACGAGGCAGGCATGGGTTCCACCCCGCACGCCCACGCGCAGGCGAACGTCAGCGATCCGCACGAGCAGGGCGTCGTCGCCATGATCGGCGTGTTTATCGACACCTTTGTGGTGCTGACGCTCAACGCGCTGGTCATCATCTCCACGCTCTACACGCAGGACGGCATCCTTGCCTCCGGCGTGATCCCCGAGGGCATCGGCAAGGCGAACCTTGCCCAGACGGCGTTCGGTACTGTTTTCGGTACGCAGTTCGGTGCGATCTTTGTCGCGGTCTGCCTGTTCTTCTTTGCTTTCTCCACGGTTTTGAGCTGGAACCTCTTCGGCAAGATCAACGTTATCTATCTCTTTGGCAAGAAGTCCGCCGCGGTTTATGCCGTTCTCGCGCTGGTGTTCATCTTCCTCGGCACCGTGACGGGCAACGACCTTGTCTGGGAGCTGACGGACATGTTCAATAACCTTATGGTTCTGCCCAACGCGATCGCACTTTTCGCACTGACGGGCATTGTTGTGGAGCAGACGCGGCGCAGGTAATCTGCTTTTGCCGCGAAAAGCCGAACTTATACGGACTTTCAATAAGCGTGACCATAATTTGCCGAATCGCTTGTCGGCGGTTGGCTGGCAAAGGCAAGCAGAGACGCTGCGCGCGCAGCGTCTCTGCTGTTGTTTTCTTGTGCTTTTCACGCATGGAGTCCCCTCTTAAACAAGCATACGGCAGTTTTTTGGCAAAATGCACAGGATTTCCCCTGCTTGTGTCGATTCTATTGCAATGGCGGAGGAAAACTGATATGATAATGATGAATTTTGTGTTCGTTTCTCTGCCATGCAATACGATTTCAGCAGAAACAAAAGGGAGCTTTCATGGACGCCTTGAAAAAGTATTTCGGTGCGCTGCTCTCGGATAATTGGGTACTTCCCCTGACCTATGGCATTATGCTGCTGCTGCTTGCGGCGTTTACGGTATTCAGCTATGTGCTGCCCTATGACAGGGAGGGCTTTGACGCATATACGTTTGTGACGCTCTCCCGCGACTGGGTGCAGGTGATGCCGGACGGGAAGGAAATACCCATCCCGTCGCTTCCGGCCGACCTTGGCGACGCGGTGGGGGAGGAAGTCGTCATCCGCCGTCAGCTTCCGGGCCTCTTTCTGGTGGAAGGGCCGTCGCTGTTCATCAAATCGAATCACCAGATCGTGACGGTAAGGGTGAACGGCGAGGAGATTTACAAGTATCAGTTCTTTGCCCACCGGCGCTATGACGCGAATTTTCCGCCGTCAAAATGGCTGGTCATCCCGATTTCAAGCCAATACTCCGGCGCGATTCTGGAGATCAGCATGACCCGCCTGCAGGACGACAATTCCGATACCGTCAGCCGGATCTACTTCGGCGACAAGGCGGACATCATCTTTATGCTGGCCCGCCACAACGTTTTCCCGCTGGCGTGCGGTATCATCACGTTTTTGATCGGCGTGTTTTTCGTCATCCTCCAGATCGTGCGCACGTCGCGCCGGGAGCTGGGACGCAGGAATCTGTACGTCGGCATGCTCCTGTGCCTGCTCGCCCTCTGGCTTGTGTGCAATTCGGATATTCGCCAGATCCTGTTTGACAATATTCTCTACGCGCGGAACATGGAGTTTATCTCGCTGCTCATGCTCCCTGTTCCGATCATCCTTTCGGTGAATGCCTCCGAGGGCGGACGCTACAGCTCCGCGGCACAGGCGCTTTGTCTGGTGATCGGGGCGATCGATCTGGTGATCCTGTTCCTCATCCTTTGGGGTTATAATTTCCTGTCTCTGCTGTGGCTGATCCATATTCTGCTGCTTGTGGCGGCGGCCTATATCGTTGCCAGCTTTTGGCGCATTGCCGTCAACGATCTTGCACTGTGCCGCTCGCTGCGTTTCGTCTGGATCTCATATGCCGTTCTGGTGCTGTTCGGCGTGATGGAGATCCTGGATATGCGCTTTTTCGCCAGCCGGCACAAGGGCGTCTGCCTGTCTCTCGGCGTGCTGTTCTACGCCCTCGGACTGACGGTGGAACAGACCCGTACGCAGACGCGTTTGATTTTGCAGGCGCAGCGGGCGGAGATGGAGAGCCGCGCCAAGAGCGACTTCCTCGCCAGCATGTCCCATGAGATCCGCACGCCTATCAACGCCGTGCTCGGCATGGACGAAATGATCCTCCGGGAGGCGGAGGACCCCGCCGTTCTCAGTTATGCCGCCGATATCCGAAGCGCGGGACAGCATCTGTTGTCCCTGGTCAACGATATTCTGGATATTTCGCGCATCGAATCCGGACGGACGGAGATCGTGGAAGCGGAATACGATCTGGAGGCGCTGCTGACGGATATTTGCGACCTGATCCGGGTGCAGGCGGATGAAAAGGGCCTGGCCTTTGACGCCCGCCTTCTCTCCGTGATGCCGAACCATCTGCGCGGCGACGTGTCGCGCATCCGCCAGATTGCCATCAATCTGCTGAACAACGCGGTGAAATATACCCGCCGCGGCCGCGTCATCTTTTCCGTGGACGCGCCTTCGGTGGAAGAGGTCAGCTTCCTGCGCGAGGAGGCGCTCATCAAGGGCGAACCGCCCGCCATCGACGACCCGTTCTATCTGCGCATGACCATCCGGGATACCGGTATCGGCATCCGGCAGGAGGACGTTGCCACGATTTTTGACAGCTTCCGCCGCCTCGATACGGCGGAAAACGCCGGTATTCAAGGCACCGGCCTCGGCCTTCCCATTGTCAGCACGCTGGTGCAGCTCATGCACGGCTGCCTGCTCGTTAAGAGCGTTTACGGCGTCGGGTCCCAGTTTACGGTCGTGCTCCCGCAGGAAGAACTGTCCGGCAACCGCATCGGTTCCTTTGCGGGACGCGCGAAGAGCCCGTCGGAACTCAAGGAGGCGGAGCAGACGCTTTTCCACGCGCCGGAGGCAAAGGTGCTGGCGGTGGACGACAATCTGCTCAACCGGCGGCTGCTCACGGCGCTGCTGCGGCGCACCGAGGTGCAGCTGACCACCTGCGAGAGCGGGGAGGAGTGCCTGCGGCTGGTACACGACGAGCATTATGACCTGATCCTGATGGACCATCTGATGCCGGGCATGGACGGCATCGAGACCCTGTGCCGTATGCGGGAGATGCCCGACAACCGGAGCGCGGATGTCCCGGTTATCGTTTTGACGGCGAATGCCATCACCGGCGTGCGCGAGTCCTATCTTTCGGCCGGTTTTAACGATTATCTGTCCAAGCCCATTCAGAGCGCCGAGCTGGAGCGGATGATGATGCGCTACCTGCCGCCGGAGCTGGTGCACTCCGGCGCGGGCAAGACGGCGGATGCGGCGGGAGAGAATGATGCGGCGACGCTTCCCGACTGGCTGCATCAGGTTGAGGCGCTGGACGTTGCGCTGGGGCTGAGCTACTGCGGCACGACGGCGACTTACCTTGATACGCTGGTGATCTACGCCAGAAATGCCGCAGCGTTTGCCGATGAGATCGAGGGGCTTTACCGCGCGGGCGATATCGCCAACACGACCGTCAAGATACACGCGCTCAAAAGCACATCCCTCGCCGTCGGCGCCCAATCGCTCAGCAAGCTGGCGGAAAAACTGGAGGCGGCTGGCAAGGCGGGCGATGTAAAGACCATCGACGAAGAGCTGGACGATCTGCTGGCGCGTTATCGGACGCTGGGACAGCAGCTCGCACCGCTGCTCGACACAGGGGCGGAGAAGGATGAGACGGCGGCGCCGCCGGTCTCCGACGCCCAGCTGCGCGAAATGTATGATATGATTCGGGGGCTGCTGGACGAATTCGAATATGACCGCGCCGCCGCCATGATCGACTCGCTCGCCGGTCTGCGCGTACCGGAAGGAGAGCGTGAGCGCTGCGAGCGGCTCAAACGGGCGTCGGACAACTTTGAGTGGGAGCGAATCAACGATATCCTTCCCTAACTTTCCTCATTTTTGGCGGCGCTTGCAACACGAAGGGAGCATGCAAAATGGTGGATAAGGTTTTGCTGATCAATAACAGAACCGCGCTTTTGACCGATGCGCTGGCGGCAAATCTCAAGGCGGAAAAAATTGAGATCATCCAGGCGGAGCCGACGGTGGAGTGTATTGGGCGCGCGCGGGACAAAGCGGATGTGTTTCTGCTTTTTGCCGGCGACTTTATCTACGAGTCGCCCGATGTACTGGTCTACCTGAAGGATGTGTGCTTCGGGGAGGAAAAGCTCTTGTGCGTCGTGGGCTACAGCAAGGAGATTTCGGAGATCGAAGAGGTTATCCCCAAGAGCCTGATCGAGAAGTCGTTTGAGCGCCCCATTGACGTCAAGCTGCTTTCCAAGGCGCTCCAGCAGCTGGTCAACGAGAACAAGAGCAAGAGCAAAAAACGCCATATCCTGCTGGTTGACGACGATGTGACGTTCCTGCAAATGATGCAAAAATGGCTCTCTTCCCGCTACCGTGTCACCGTTGTCAAGTCCGGTATGCAGGCGATCACCTACATCGGCGCGCATACGCCCGACCTGATCCTGCTGGACTACGACATGCCGATCACACCCGGCCCGCAGATCCTGGAGATGATCCGCAGCGAGCCGAATTCGTCCGGTATTCCGGTCATCTTCCTCACTGCGAAGTCGGATCGTGAGAGCGTGATGAATGTCATGCGCCTCAATCCTGAAGGCTATCTGCTTAAGTCGCTGGGGCGTGAGGAGATCCTCAATTCCGTGGACCGTTTCTTCTTCTGACAGGCGCAAAAAAGCAGCCGACCCAGCGGGCCGGCTGCTTTTCTATACGGTTTTGAGGTTCGTTATGTGCGGAAGAACTGCTCGACGGCGCTGAGCACATGTTCCTTGCCCATGGCCTTGAGCAGATAGCCGTTCGGCTCCAGCCTGGCGGCGCTCTCCGCGCTCCGTTCATCGCACTTCCCCGTGAGAAAATATACGGGCAACTGGGCGGTGGCGGGAACGTTGCGGAATGCCTCCAATACCTGCGGCCCGGACATGTCGGGCATGTCGTAGTCCAACAGGACCAGATCGGGCGTACGCGCGGCAACATACTCCAGCGCCTGCGCGCCCGACTTCACCACGTTGACGCGATACTGCCCGGAGAGCCAGTTGCGCATCATTTGCAGGAACGTCACATCGTCGTCCACCAGCAAAATGCTCTTGCGCTCATTGCGTTCGCGGTTCGTGGCGGCAAGGGAGGCAAGCGCGTCCACAAGCTGCGGAGCCTCCAACGGGCGGATAAAACTGCGCTCGATCAGGGCCTTCGGCACCACCGTCTCAACGACGGCCAGCTCCTCACGGTAGCCCACCGTGCACAACATGCGTTTCCCGCTGAGACACAACTCCTTCATACGATCCAGGATTTCCGGCGCGCGGAACAAAAAGTCCCCGACGGAGAGCAGAAACACATCTGTGTCGTCCGCCTCCCGATCCAATGCGGCCATGTCCTGCGCGCAAACGGCCGTAAGCCCCCGCGCCTGCAGGCCGGAGATCACCGCGTCAACCGTCAGGGACGATGCGTCGTTGATGAGCAGAATTTTACCCGTCATGTTGCATCCTCTTTCTTGTCATCCAATTCTTCCAGCAGGCCGAGCGCCGCGTCGCGCCCGTCGGATACACGCAGCCCGCCCAGCAGAAACTGCTGCTCCTGCCGCTGTTGCAGCTCTTTTTGATAGTCCGGCGTTTCCTGTTCCTGCACGTGAAAAGTCCTGCCGTGTCCCAGCGCAAGATATTCCGTGCCGCTGGCGCCGCCCGAGTAACCGTACATTTCGCGGATGTCCTCGATGCAACGGTCGGCCTCTTCTGCGCTCAGCTGACCGCTTGCGGCCTGTTCGCGCAGCTCTGCCGCATGTGCCAGCTCGCGGTCGGAAAAATGCTGCCGGTCATAGACCGAACCGCCGAGGCTGTCGCGCTCCGCACCGGCGAGCACTGCGTCAACGCTGGGAGCGCGGATGCTTTTTTCCGTTCCGGCGTATATGCGGCTGCTGTAGTTGGTGGCGCTGACGGCATAGCCCTGCTCGTCATAGGTGATGTTTCGCCCTCTTGTTGAAACGGTTTTTCCCGCCAGTGCCATATTACGGCTCATATCGGGCGGTTTGATAGAAAATTGCGTCATGGACGATCCACTCCTTGTCCCGCATCGCACACGATATCAATATACAGATTTTATTTTAACGGATTTCACGCCTCATGTCAAGATATTCGCCCATTCTACCGGCGGTCTGACGGCGCGGCGGGGCTTGGTCTGTTTTGCCTGCCTGCAAGGCCGGGAAATGTTTTTGGCAGGTTTTTTTGCGATTTCCATTGACAGAGGCTTGGGTTATGAGGTATTCTAATCCTATTATACTGGGTTTTAATGTCCAGACGAGGACGCAACGGCGCGCATGTTGTGTTCCTGCCCGGTTTTTGACCGGCGGGACAAAGGGCCGCGCGCTGCCGCCATCCTGACATTTTATTCGGCTGTGTGGGTTTCGCACATATTCCGTAAGGAGGTTTTTTATGCTTGGCGTTTATAACTATACCGTGATTCTGACGTATCTGGGCATGCTGGTGGGATTCACCGGCGTTACATACGCGATGGACGGCGACCTGCATACGGCGTTGCTGTGTCTGATGATCGCCGGCGTTTGCGATATGTTCGACGGCGCGGTCGCCTCCACCAAGGAGCGCACGGCAAAGGAAAAACGTTTCGGCGTGCAGATTGATTCGCTCAGCGACCTCATCTGCTTCGGCGTGCTGCCTGCCGTGATTGCTTATACGGCGGCGGAACGGAGCCGGACGGGGCTGTATCTGTCCGGGCTGTACCTGCTGTGCGCCCTGATCCGGCTCGCGTGGTTCAATGTGGACGAGGAGGAGCGGCAGGATCGTGAGACCGGCTCACGTACCGTTTATCTGGGCTTGCCCGTTACGACGTCCGCACTGCTGCTGCCCGCGCTGATGGAGCTGGGCGCGCCGCTGGGCTGGCCGGTCGGCAAGCTCGCACCGCTGGAGCTTCTGGTGATGTCGGCGGCATTCCTGACGCCGTTTAAACTCCGCAAGCCGCAGTTTCCGGGCAAAGCGGCGATGCTGCTGTGCGGCGCGGCGGAGTTTGCACTGCTCATTACGAGGTCGGTCATATGAAGGAAAATACCAAAGCCGTCCGCTTTTTCTATGGCACCCGGATGGGACGTGCACTGCTCAAGGGGGTTATGCGCACCCATGCCGACCGCATTGCCGTGCGTTACCTGTGTTCGGGGGCGTCGCGGCCGGTGATCCGCTGGTATGCGCGGCGCAACGGCGTGGTGCTGGAGCGCGGACACCGTTACGGGAGTTTTCGGGAGTTCTTTGTCCGTACGCGGCAGGAAGCGGAGATGGATATTGCGCCGGAGGCGCTCATCAGCCCCTGTGACGGCTGGCTGAGTGCCTACCCGATCCATGAGGACAGCAGCTTCCGGATCAAGGGCAAACGCTATCGGCTCGGTGATCTGCTGCGCGACGAGGCGCTCGCGAAGACATTTCACGGCGGGGACTGTCTCGTCATCCGCCTGACACCCTCGGACTATCATCACTACTGCTACATAGACAACGGCGTACAGGGGGAGAACCACTACATCGAGGGCGAGCTGCACAGCGTACAGTCCGCTGCCTGCGAGCGCTATCCGGTCTATACGCTCAACCGGCGCTGCTGGACGCTGTTGGAGACCGAGCGCTTTGGCCCCGTGGTGCAGACGGAGGTCGGCGCGCTGGTGGTCGGCGGTATCGTCAATGAACGCGAGAACGCGCCGTTCCGCAAAGGCGAAGAGATGGGACATTTTGAACTCGCCGGTTCGACCATCGTCTTGTTCTTCCAGCGGGGCAGGATCGCGCTGGATCGTCAAATCGTGCAGCATCTGTCGAGCGGACGCGAATACCGTGTGCGGCAGGGCATGTGCCTCGGCAGCGCGGGAGACGGCGCGCAAACGCACGTTGCGGCCGCTGCGCATTCGATTTCATAACCATATGGATATGCCGCGGCCTGCGCTGCGGCATTCCTGATATACGGCGGCCTGCCGCGGGGCGGGAAACCGGAAGAAAATACAGGCAGGGAGGCTCTTATGGAGACGAAACAGTATCAACAGGATGCGGTGATTTTTCACGCGGGCGATGCGGCGGAGTGCATGTATGAGATCCTGTCCGGACGAGTCAACATTTACGCGGACTATGGCGAACCGGATCAAAAGCTGCTTACGGTGTTGGGAGAGGGGCAGTTTTTCGGCGAAATGGCAATGATTGAGGCAATGCCCCGCAGCGCAACGGCGGTCGTTGCGAGCGCCACGGTTGCATTGCAGGTTGTCACCTGGCAGACGCTGGGGGACTATTTCCGCGAGCGCCCCGCAAAGGTCGTCATGATCATGCAGCAGATGGGGCAGCGTATCCGCAGAATCACGGAGGACTACATGGGCGCCTGCAAGGCGATTACCGAGATGGCGGAAAAAGCGGAAAAAGAGCGCCGCGAGGCGGAGAGCGCCTGGATCAACGACAGGATGCGCCGCTATCTGGATTCTTACCGTGCGATGAGCACGTATGGCAGATAAGCGCATGGAGATCGCGGCGTTTTTCTCGTCTTGGAACAAGCTGACGGCGGCGCAACAGCAGAGCCTGTGCTCCGCCGCGCAGCTGCGCAGTGTGACGGCGGGGGAGATGGTACACGGGGGCTCGTCGGAGTGCACCGGGCTGCTGCTGGTTTGCTCCGGACGCCTGCGCGCCTACAGCGCCTCGCCGGACGGGCGTGAGATCACCCTGTACCGGCTGTTGCAGCGCGACGTGTGCCTGTTTTCCGCGTCCTGCGCGTTTCACGCGCTCCAGATCGACATCGCGATCCGCGCGGAGGAGGACAGCAGCTTCTGGATCATTCCCGCCGATGTGTACCAGCGCGTCGCCGAGGCGTCCGGACCGCTTTCCACAGAGACAAACCGGCTTATGGCGAGCCGGTTCTCCGAGGTCATGTGGCTGCTGGAGCAGGTGCTGTGGCAGAGCATGGACAGACGCCTTGCGGCCTTTCTGGTCGAAGAGGCGAATCTGGAGGGAACGGAAGAGCTGCATATCACACATGAGGAGATCGGCAGCCACTTAGGCACAGCCCGCGAGGTGGTTACCCGCATGCTTCACTATTTGCAAAGCGAGGGCCTCGTCCGCCTCGGACGCGGCAGCATTGAGCTGACGGACCGGGCGGGGCTGGAGGCCGTGGGCGATACATGAAAGAAGCGGACGTTTCCCGTGCAGACACGGGAAACGTCCTTTGTTTTTGGCTTGAACATGCTGTATCCGGCCGCGGCCTCGCATTACGCGGCAGGGGGTTCCGCACCGCTTGCCTTGCCCTTGCAGATCAGCTGTGTCATGCTGCCCATCGGACAGAAGCTGCACCAGGTGCGCGGACGGTAGAGTACCATGACGATGAGCCCGATGAGCGTGGAGGTCAGCATCAGGCTGTAGAACCCGAAGCTGAACTGTGCGACCCAGTCCGGCGCGCTGCCTGCGGTGTACGCCCAGATCCACGGTACGCGGAACGTCCAGAAGAGCTTTACGACCTGCCGCAGCGAGGATGCGCCGCCGAATACCCGCCACGTTTGATAGGTCATGCTCCCGAACATGGTCAGGAAGAAAGCCAGAAACCCATAGCGGAACCACTTTGAGGCGATCCAGCGCGGCGCGGGTTTTTGCCGCGAGCAGTGACATTGGTTGCCCAACAGGGAAAAGAGCTGGCCCCGTCCGCAGAAGTTGTTGCAGAACCACTTGTTTCCGCCGAAGATGGCGATGCCGAGCGGCAGCAAGAAGTCGATCATTCCCAGCCATGCAAACAGGATATTGAAAAAGCCGAGGGCAAAGTAGAGAATCGACCAGATCCATAGGTAATCATACCACCTTTTCTGTCTCATTCCGTTGCCTCCCTCTCCCGCAGCGCAATGCAGTCCGCGGGGCAGGCTTTGGCACACCGCCCGCAGCCAACACACAGCTCACGGTCGATCACCGCCCAACATCCGCGCCAGATTTGGATCGCCGTGCGGGGGCACTCCCGCACGCACGCGCCGCAGGAAACGCAGCGCTCCCGGTCGGGGCTTGCATATCGTTTCGACGCCATTACGCGTTCACCAGCGCGAGAATGTCCGCCTTCGGACGCACGCCCACAGATTGATTGACCACCTTGCCGTCGCGGATGGCGACCAGCGTGGGAATGCTCATGATCCCGAACGAGCGCGCAAGCTCAGGCTGCTCGTCCACGTTGACCTTGCCGACCATGATGTCGCCGCGCTCCTGCGCGATCTCGTCCACCACGGGGCTGAGCATACGGCACGGGCCGCACCAGCTTGCCCAGAAGTCCAGCAGGACGGGCTTTTCGCTCTCCGCCACCTGAGATTGAAAGTTTTCTTTGGTAATCACGTTAACCGGCATATTTGTTGCCTCCTTCAAATTGATTGATCGCAGTATAGCGCGTCTTGCATACTTTGTCTGTGACAAAATCACATTGCATAACTGGGGCGGAAACGTTGCAATTTTGGCACTTGCCGGCAGGGATTGACACCGGGAATATGTGATACTATAATATTATAACTACATTATCGGATGCCGTCTTGATCAGGACGGCATCTTGCTGCACAAACGAGGCGTTCCAATGAATATGCTTTCCCAAAAGGCGAACCAGGGAGTATCTCTCCGCAAGATCAACTATATTATGGCGGCGGTTTCGCTGCTGATCTCACTCTTTTTCTTATTTGCCGTGCATCGACTGGCAGCCGATTACAACGAGCTGCGTGAGCTGACGCAGACCTATGATGATCTGAAGGACAGCGCGAGCGAATTGCAGGCCGCGTCGGATTACCTGACCGAGCAGGCAAGGATCTTTGCCATGACGGGAAAACGGGACTACCTGGACAACTATTTTCGGGAAGCGGAGGTCGTCCAGCGCCGCGAGCATGCGCTGGAGCGGCTGCAAGACCACGCAGAGGTCGCGGACGCATACGAGAGCCTGAAGGATGCCATGGAGGGTTCTGTTGAGCTGATGGAGTCGGAATACCTTTCCATGCGCCTGACGATCCTGGCTTATGGGCTGCAGCTCTCGGAATTTCCGGAGGCGGTGCGCAATGTGCAGCTGCCGGAGAAATACCTGAACATGTCCCGGAGCAATCAGGTGGATATGGCGCGCCTGCTGGTGATCAACGAGGTGTATTGCGAGAAAAAGGAGGCCATCTCCGAAAACATGCGCCGCTGCCTCGACGACCTGATGCAGGAGATGCATGAGAGACAGGCGATGGGGGAAAACGAGCTGCGGGTTCTGATCGAACATCTGCAAATCATGGTCTTTGTGCTCATCGGGATCGTCCTGCTGCGTATTCTGATTACGTCCCATCTGGTAATCGGCCCGCTGCTGACCGGCGTTTTATACATCCGCGAGGGGCAACAGCTCCCGATCCAGGGGGCATACGAGCTGCGTTTCCTTGCCCACACCTATAACCAGATGTACCGTGAGAACAAGGCACAGACCGAGCTGCTGACCTTTGAGGCCGAGCATGACAAGCTGACGGGCGTCTACAACCGCAGCGGATATGACCATCTGCTCGAAAGCATCGACGTGCCGTCCTCCGCGCTGCTGCTGGTGGACGTGGATAAATTCAAAAGCGTCAACGACACCTACGGGCACAAGATCGGCGACAAGGCGCTTGTACGGGTGGCGGCGGCACTGCAGGAGAACTTTCGCAGCGGGGATTATATCTGCCGGATCGGCGGCGACGAGTTTGCCGTCATCATGAAAAACACCAACGCGGAGCGCAAGACACAGATCGAACGCAAAGTCACTAGAATCAACGAAAAGCTGCAAAGCCCGCCGGCGGGCCAGCCGCCGCTTTCCATCAGCGCCGGCTGCGCGTTCGGCATTTCACCGAACGGCACGGGCACCATCGATAAGGACGCGGACGTTGCGCTCTACCGTGTCAAGGAGAACGGACGCTGCGGCTGCGCATTCTATGAATGAATACCCCCTGATGCCGTAAGAGACCGACGAAAAAGCCGGCGGACGGCAAGCACAAGTGAAAAAGCGATCACATCCGGGACGCGGCATACACCGTTTTCTGCCCGGACGTCAAAAGCACCGGGTTCGGAAACCCGGTGCTTTTGCGTTTTATTGCTTGTCGACAAGCGCGACAGCAGCCGTATTCATCGCCATGCGCCGCTTGGAAACGCCGAGGAATCGACGTTGTTGACGATGCCGTTCACGTTGACGCCCCGCAGGCTCGTGCAGCCGGAGAAAGCGCCCGCGCCGATGCCGTTGACGATGCCGTTGATCGTAACGGACGAGAGCGACGCGCAGTTTGCGAATGCGCTCTCGCCGATGTAGTTGACGATCCCCGTGATCGTCAGTGACGTGATGGCGCAGCCCTCAAAGGCATGCGTGCCGATCCTGTCCAGTACGCCCGGCAGCTGTATCGCGCGGATGCTGCCCCGGTACGAGGCCCAGGGCGTCTGCGCGCCGCTTGCGTAGTCATACATTGCGCCCGCACCGGAGATGATAAGCGTGTAGCCGCTGATGCTCCATGTCAGGTTCGGACCGCAGGCGTTTCCGCCCGGTGCCGGCGAAGGCGTCGGCGCAGGACTGGGCGCCGGCGTGGGTGCCGGCGTTGGAGTGGGCGTCGGCGTCGGCACGGGGGTGGGCGACGGGTTGACCGGCGCAGACTCCGTCCAATGCGCATAGAGCGTCAGGCTCCCGCCGGGAATATCAAAGTACCGGACATACTGCCCGCTTGCCGAGTACCAGCCCGCAAAGGTGTAGCCGCTGCGCGTCGGCGTCGGCAGGCTGCCGAAGGACTGACCCGGCGTGACGGACATGGTCGTCGGTGTGACCGTTCCGCCGCAGGGGTCGAAGGTGATCGTGTAAACGTCCGGCGTCACCGGCGTCGGATCGCTCGGCGTGGGATTGGCCGGCTGTGTCGGCGTTGTGTCCGTCGGGATATCCGCGCCGATGAACGGTGTCAAGTCCAGAAAGCCCGCGCCGTAATAGTTGCTGTTCCCAAGGTTATAAGCCGCTGCTTTGAGCCGCTTTTCGACCGTTGCGGGCAACAGGCTCGGCTGGGCGCAGAGCAGCAGCGCGGCGGCGGCGGAAGCGTGCGGCGCGGCCATGGATGTGCCCTGCCATGAATCATACCCGCCGCCGGGAATGCTGCTGGTAATGTCCATGCCCGGCGCGGCGAGGTCGACCACGCTGCCGTAGTTGGAGAAGTACGCGCGCTGGTAGTTGCTGTCCACCGCTGAAATCGTGATCGCGCCGCCGATGTGTGCGGGGCAGAAGTTGGCGGCGTTGGTCGCGTCATTGCCTGCCGCCACAACGACGGTGACGCCCTTGGAAAGCGCATAATTGACGGCGCTGTCCATGTAACTGCTGTGCCCGCCGCCGAGACTGAGGTTGATCACCTGCGCGCCGTGATCGGCGGCATAGCGGATGCCCTGTGCGATGGTCGTGGTCCAGCCGTTGCCGCTTCCGTCCAGTACGCGCACGGGCATGACCTTGATCTTCGTTCCCGGCGTGCAGTCCACGACGGTGCCGGAAACGTGCGTGCCATGGCCGTTGGCGTCTTCCGGTGTCGCGTCGCCGCCGACAAAGTCATAGCCCGAGACCAGACGCCCGCTCAAAAACGGGTGTGAGGCGTCCACGCCCGTATCCACGACGGCGACAATGACATTCGTGTCCATGCCGCGGTTGACGAGGTCGGCGGCATACGCCGCCGAGCCGGTCGCTTCAGCGCCCCATGAGATCGGATTGCCGGAGCCGTAGTCACAGGCGCTGGCGCGCACGTCCGGCTCGGCGTAATTGACGTAGGAAAGGGAATCGAGATAGTTCGCACAGGCTGCAGCGTCCGCGGCGCTCGTGAACTGCACGATGGAGCAGCCGTTTGTGTCCGCCACGACCTGCGCCGCGTGATACGCGGCCAGATCCGGCAGGGGCACGGCGGAGTTGACCACCAGCCGTCCGGAGGCGTAGCTCTCGTCCGCATTCGCGGTGGACACCTTGCCCGCATAGCTGTTCACAAGCGTCATGGTGGCGCTGACGAAGCTGGACGTCGTGGTCGCCGTATAGACGCCGCCGTTTAGCGATACCTGCGAGTAGCTTTCAAATGTGCCCGTACCGTCCGAATAGCTGACGGTGCTCTCGTACATGTAGTAGACCGTGTTGCCCCGGGTGCAGACGGTGGTGGAGAGCGTGCTGGTGTTGCTTACCAGCCCCGACGATTGTGCCCATGCGGTTGCACCGGACGACCAGGAAGATTGCTTCACCGATGCGGTGCCCGGTTCGCCCTTTGCGCGCCAGAGGAACGTCAGGATCTGCTCTTCGGTGCAGGGTGCGTCCGGAGAAAATGTCGTCGCGCTCGTGCCTTTGGTGATCCCTTGTTCCACCGCCCAGAGCACGGCCTTGTAATAGTAGCTCGCGGGCTGGACGTCGGTGAAGGGACTGTGCGTGCTTTGCGGCTCGGGCTCGCCCGCTGCGCGCCAGAGGAAGGTCATCACCTGCGCGCGGGTGCAGGCGCTGTCGGGGGAAAACGTCGTTTTGCTCGTCCCGGCGGTGATGTCGTTGACAAGCGCCCAGTCCACCGCGTCATAGTAATAATCGTCCTCCGACACATCCTGCATGCCATAGTCATAAGCGCCGGTGCCGCTCTCGCCGGTGTCCTCAACGGAGCCGGGCACATAGATGGTCGCCGCCCGCACCTCTGTGGCGCCCACGGGCAGCAGGGCGAACAGGAATGCCAGCGTCAGCAGTAAGGAACATGCTTTCCGGCTCTGTTTCATGGCAGACACCTCCGTTTTCTTATCTTCTCTCTTTGAAACTTTCCAGCATGACCGTCAGCGTTGCCATCAGCGGAACGTGCTGCGGCTCGAACGCCATGATGATAAAGTTATCGTAGACCATGTCGCGGATGTTGAGCGTCGTGCGCTCGCTGATCGTGCCAATGAGGTAGTCGTTGAGGTAAGCGACGAACTGATCGGTGAAGGTCGCGGAGAAGTTGCGAAGCTCCAGCAAGCCGTCCGGCGTTTCCATTTTGAATGACTCGTGCGTCAGGTCGAACTGCTTGGCAACGCGGCCGTATTTCTCGCCGCGGCGATAGATGTCGTACTGCGGGAGGGCGTGGAGCAGGCGGCGCGTGATCTTGAAGACCTCCTCGCCGCTGTGTGCGTCGGAGAGCCTGAAGGTCTTGAACGGAATCGCGCCATGCAGCAGATAATGCACGTTGCCGTCGAGGTCTTGCAGCTCGTAATCCTGTTCGGCAATGGCAAACTGCTCGTTGAAGATGTAGACGTCGGGCCGCAGCTCGCGGAAACCGTCGAGGAATTTGCACGCCGCGACGCCGTCCACGGCGTAGTCCTCGAACATGTTCCAGTAAAAGTCCGGCAGCAGCTTCGCCGTCAGGTGGTAGAGCTGCCCCAGATCGTCCGCGTCGCGATCCCAGGAGGTCTTGACCTTGTGCTTCTCCGCCTCGGCTTCGTCAAGCCAGGAAACATCGTCGCACTCGCTGACATAAAACTCGCCGAAGTGGTACCAGCAGTAGAGAAAACTGCCGGCCTGCGAGGGGCCGTAGATGATGCACGGGTCCTCGCTGGACTGCACCTTGCCCATCCACGGGAATCCGAGCGGCGTTTCAACGTTTTCGAACGCGCGGAACACCTCGTCTAGAGGCTTTGCCATGCTGGGCACCTGTTTCATGCCGTCCATCGTTTCATTGTACGATTTGGCGTCGGAAACCGTCCATGCGGTAATGCCCTGAATGACCAGCAGCGTTGCCACAATCGCTCCGCGGCTGTTAAAGTCGTCCCACCACGCGATATAAACGCCGACCGCACAGAGTATCACACAGAGCGTGCGGAGCACGATGCGCTTGACCTTGACAAAGGTATCTCCCGTGGGGCCATTGAACGCGCAGCCCATCCAGTACGCGCCGATGCAGAACGCAAACGCGGAAACCGCAAAAATGACCCACGAGAAAAAATACACTCTTGGCTTCGTATACCGTGTATTCCGGCATAACGGCGATGAGCTTCTTCTTGATGACCATGATCTCGTTTTTCTGCGCGTCCATGATCTTATAGGCGGTGTCCATCGCGTTGCCCTCAACGAAGTAGGCAGGCTCGTGATCCGCGGTAAAGAGGGTGTAGCGGTCCTTGAGGGAAATCTCCAGCTTCTCTTCCATATAGAGCTTGACGGAATCGCCGTAATCGATGCGCGCGGCGGCCTTGGTCTCCCTCACTTCCCTGCCGGCGAGCAGATTGTCCATCACACCCTGCAGCTCCTCAATGGCGCGATTGACCTTGCTGGTATCCGCGTCGCTGCCGCCGCCAAACGCGGCGCCCATCGCGCCGGGCTTGGGCGCGGAGCCGATGTTGATTTTCTTGTCATCCGACTTGATGTAGACGTCGACGTTCTCGCTTACGCCGTCATAGACGACCGCCTCGACGTCCTTGCCCATGATCTTGATCGCCCCCATCCTCGGCTCGCCGAGAGTAGTGGTGACGCCGGAGAGCTTTTCCAGAATATCCGCGTTGGACCAGCCCTGGCTGTTGTCAAACCTCTTGAAGCCGGCCATGCCGTCATTGGATACCAATTTACCCAAAAGTCCCATTTTTCGTTTCTTCCATAAATATGATTTTATTCTTCTCAACGGACGGTCACGCCGTCCCTGTTAAGACACTCAGGTCAGATAGCTGTATTCGTCGTTGAGCCAGCTCACCGACGCCCAGTAGATGATCAGCTTGTCGGTGTAATCCACCTGCGCGCCGTCATCGGTTTTGATTTCAACATGGAAGGCGTGGGACACCGTGCTGTCCAGCACGCGGCTTATCGTGCCGATGGTGTGGCCGCTGCTGTCGCAGAGGGTGGACACATCCTCCGTAAGACGGTAATCCTTCTCGCTGCAGTCCGCTTGCAGGAAAGCGTACCATGAGGTGCCGTTGCCAAAGCGCTGCTGCATATAGCCCAGACAGTTGTCGTCCATATCATAGACGCCGTAGGTTGTGCCGCTGTGCTCGATCTGCATGACGTCGCCGCTGGACACATACTTGCAGTAGCAGTGCTCTTTGCCGTCTATCGTGGCAATCATTCTGTTGTTGATAAGTCCCTTTTCCTTTACCTCGCCGACGATCTGCTCGTCTGCGAGAATGTCGGAAAACGTGTTGACGTCGTCAAGGTCGCCGGTAAAGTAGAGTGTTTTCGCACTCTTCAGGGCTGCCAGCGCCTCGTCTCCGCTGAGCTTGGGGTAACTGCTTCCACAGGCGGTCAACATGAGCGCAAACGACAGGACGCATAATACAAATAAATGCTTCTTGCGCATTGTTTTTTCCTCCGGGATGTTCAGGGTTCAAACGCAATGTTTCCGGTTGTGCTTTTTCGTGCGCGGCCGGGACGGGAATGGATCGCATGCCGTTCTCTCGGCGCTTTTTTCTTACCAGTCCGAATCCCAATCCGTGTCGGAGCTGTCCCAACTGCTCCAACTGTCGCCGCCGCTGTCCCAATCGTAGTCGTCGTAGCT